>JAZNYH010000001.1:0-9346 GCA_045594305.1 Eubacteriales bacterium
TGCCTTCCGGACAAGTTCTTCATAAGCATCATCGACATCACCGGAGGCTGCAGATACGGACGAACTTCCCTTTTTCTTTTCCTGGACAGCATTGCGTTCAATTTCTTGCTGTACTTCGTCATTATAATTGGTTGCACCTTGATTTTTGATAAAGGCAACAACATTCTGAATATCATCATCAGAAAGGAATGCTCCCTGCACACGCATCGGTTTCGGAACACCGACAGGATAATAAAGCATATCACCGTAACCCATCAGCTTCTCAGCGCCGACAGAGTCAATGATCGTACGCGAGTCCACCTGAGACGAAACGGAAAGTGCAATACGGCTCGGAATGTTTGCCTTGATAACACCGGTAATAACATCAACGGATGGACGCTGTGTACCGATAATTACATGAATACCCGCAGCACGAGCCTTTTGTGTAAGTCTTATGATATAATCATCAATTTCGGGAACCTGCATTTTAAGGTCGTAAAGCTCATCAATAACTATTACAATACGAGCAAACTTCTCAGAGTCGAGAATAACGCCACGCTCAACACGCTCATTAAACTCGCCAATATCACGAACTCCATACTCCTCAAGCACCTGGAATCGTCTTTCCATCTCGGAAACAGACCATTGGAGAGTGCCAACGGACTTCTTAACATCAGTAACAACAGGAACAAGAAGGTGAGGAATTCCATTGTATGGAGCAAACTCAACTCTCTTAGGGTCAATAAGAATAAGCCTTAAATCATCTGGGGTTGCCTTGTAGAGAAGGCTAACAAGAAGTGAGTTTATGCAAACTGACTTACCCTGACCAGTAGCACCAGCAACAAGAAGGTGAACAAGCTTAGCAATATCAACATAAACATTCTCACCAGAAATGCTCTTACCAACCGCACAGGTAACAGGGCTCTTTGCCTGCTTAAACTTAGGATCCTCAAGTAGGCTTCTTAAATAAACCATGCTTGTAATGCTATTTGGAACCTCAATACCAACTGCCATCTTACCAGGGATAGGACATTCAATTCTTATACCCTCAGCAGCAAGGTAGAGTGAAATATCATCAATATGATTTGCAATAGAGCGTACCTTGACACCCGCCTCAGGCATAAGCTCGTAGCGAGTAACAGTAGGACCTCTTGAAATATCGACAATTCTTGTGCTAATGTTGAAGCTCTTTAAGGTGTCAACGATTATGCGAGCCTTCTCTTGAAGCTCCTCGTTAATGGCGTCAGCATCGGCATTGTCTGATTTTTGCTCAAATATGTCAATAGGTGGGAATACATATTTCTTTTTCTTCTTTGGTGGCTTTGGAGCTTCCTTGGGCTTTTCCTCTTTAACTGGCTTAGGAGCTTCCTCAGCCTTGTCACGCTTGAACATACCGAAAAGTCCACCCCTCTTTTCCTCGGCAGGCTCCTCGCTTGCGTCGTGAATGTATGGGTTAGACGCAGGAGATGGCTCGGGCTTGCTTATAACAGGCTCGGGATCAGCCACGGGCACATACACGGGCTCTGCATCAGCCACAGGCTCGTCCATAGGCTCAAATACAGGAGCATCGTCCTCATCATCCTCGCCGTATGGAATGTCGTAGCTCTCATCATATTCCTCTTCCTCCTTATCCTCAGGGATAGAGTAGGTAGGAGCATTTAAGACAAATTCGTTTGTATCCTCATCAGGCTCAATAGCCTCTGCCTTTATAACAGGCTCGGGAGTAAATCTATAAGGCGAAGCACTTCTTTGAAGTGGAGCAGGGCGAGAGGCTGGCTCGCTAACAATAGGCTGACGCTGAACGGTAAGTCCCTCATCCTCGGCAGTCGCATCATCCTCGTCCTCGTACTCATCTGCCTCGTTCATAGCACGCAAAATACGCTCATCCATAACAGGAGCAACATAATCGCTCTCGTCATCATCAAATACACGGAACTTCTTGTGCTTTCTGCGAAGAGCATTGCGTCTTCTTTCCTCTTCCTTTCTTGCACGCTTTTCTTCAAGCTTATCTCTGAAAATACGCTTGAATATAGAAACAGGGGTTATGTTAAACATCTGCAAGAACATAAAAATCAAGGTGATAAGAATAATAGCGATTGTAAGACCAGTGCCGACAGTGGAGAGGAATAGATTAGAAATTCCACCACCAATAGCACCGCCACCAATACCCTCATCAGCAGCGAGAATATAGAGCTGCTTTATGCTTGGCTTATTAACGGATACACTCTCAGTAGCCTTGTAAATAAAGCCTTGGTCCTTGATGCAGGTTAGATGCTGTATCATTGACACGCAAAGAACGATTACGAGTGAACAGCAAATACGCCTTGTGCAAATTTTTCTGCGAGTATCGTAATACCACATAAGAGAGTGGTATAGCAAAAATACAAGTATAAAGTATGAGCCAAAGGTTGAAAAAAGTCCATAAAGAACCTTTGAAAAGCCAAGTCCACCAACGAGAGTGAAGAGCATCACAACGAAGAGCACAGCCAAAATATATGGCATAAGACGGCTTATTATAGGTAGAATTTTAGACGGTTTTTTCTTTTTCTTAACACCGCCAGCGGGAGTGCTTTGCTTAGAATTTAATTTGGGGTTTTCTTTTGTTTTCTTCATTGCTTGTCCTTTCTCTGTATGTCTACGCCCAGTGGGCAGATGAATGTAGGGTGAGCCAAATGGCACGGAATAATATTACAGTATTAATGCGTAATATACCTATATAATAATATAATAGCAGAAAAAAATCAAAAAATCAATGGATTTTTGGCAAAAGTAGAAAATTTTTAAAAAGCGAGAAAAATATATGAAAAATGTCTTGAAGAACGCACTTGAAAAATCAAGGATAAAAAGCATATGGCTCTTTTGCCTGCTATCACTTTTGGCAGGTGGAATAAACGGCTTTCTTGGCACGGGTGGAGGAATAATACTTGTGTATATGCTAAAAGCACTTACCGATAATGATGAAAAGGATAGCTTTGCTCTTACCCTGTGTGCGATAATACCTATGTCGGTTGTTAGCCTTTTTGCTTATGCAGGCAAGGGAAGCGTGGACACCGAGCTGATAAGAGAAATATCAATACCGGCAATTGTAGGAGGAGCACTTGGAGCACTCTTGACTGATAAAATAAAGACACAGTATTTGTCCATTTTGTTTAGCGTGCTTGTGGTTTACTCGGGTGCTCGAATGGTGATGGGATGATGCTTGATATAATCATTTCGTTCCTTATAGCAATTCTTATGGGTATGGGAATAGGTGGCGGTGGATTTTTGATAATTTATCTCACCCTGTGTCTAAATTATCCACAAATAATAGCCCAAGGAACAAATCTTGTGTTTTTTATAATAAGTGGTGCTTTTGCGACACTTGTCCACACCTTTAAGCGAAAAATCAACCCGTATCAGCTCCTTATAATATCGGTGCTTGGCTCGCTCGGAGCGTTTTTTAGCTCATCGCTTGCAACAGTAGTTGATCCGCATCTACCAAGAATAGCACTTGGAGCACTACTCATAATCAGTGGTAGTATATCCATTATTAAAATATTTAAAAAGAAAAAATAATTAAGAAATTTCAAAAAAGGTCTTTACAAATTCATTTCCATATGCTATAATCATCACCGTGGCACCTAATACTCGGCTTGTGGACTAAGCCAAATGGCATTCACCAACCGCTTGCTGTGTACTTGGAGTCAAAATAAATAAGAAAGGTGAAAAGAAAGATGACAAAGCAGGAAATTATCGCTGCATATGCTACCCACGAGGGCGATACAGGCTCACCTGAGGTTCAGGTTGCGCTTCTTACAGATCGTATCAACGCTCTCAACGAGCATATGAAGAAGAACCCACATGACCACCACTCACACAGAGGCCTTCTCAAAATGGTAGGTCATAGACGTAACCTTCTCGCATACCTTGCAAAGGTTGATATCACACGCTATCGTGCACTTATCGAGAAGCTCGGTCTTAGAAAATAAGAAAAAGCGATTATCGCTCTCTTAGGCTGTGCACACGCACAGCCTAAGCTTTTAAAAAGATTAAATGCGGGTGAGATAGCAATTAACCAAGCGTCCAAAATAGCTTGGGCATAGGGTTAAGTGCTATGTCCCCTCGCAAAAAATAAAATTAAAATGGAGGAAACTCAAAATGGCACAAATGTTCCAACAAAAAGTATTTGACAACTACAAAACCTATGAGTATGAGCTCGCAGGAAGAAAGCTTGTTGTTGAAAGCGGAAAAATGGCAGGACTTGCAAATGGTAGCGTTCTTATTCGCTATGGTGAAACAGTAGTTCTCGCTTGTGCAACCGCATCAGCAGCACCAAGAGATGGTATCGACTTTCTTCCTCTCTCAGTTGACTTTGAGGAGAGAATGTACTCAGTTGGTAAAATCCCAGGTGGATATCTCAAAAGAGAGGGTAAGCCATCTGAAAAGGCAGTTCTCACATCAAGAGTTATTGACCGTCCAATTCGTCCCCTTTTCCCAAAGGATCTTAGAAATGATGTAAACCTTTCACTCACAGTTCTTTCTGTTGATGCTGATTGCTCACCTGAAATTACTGCTATGATCGGTGCTTCAATCGCCCTTTCAATCTCTGATATTCCATGGAATGGTCCTATCGGTGGACTCTTTATGGGTATGGTAGATGGCAAGATCGTAATCAACCCTAACGCTGAGCAAAGAAAGGTAAGCACACTTGAGCTTACAGTTGCAGCAAGCGAAAAGAAGGTTGTAATGATCGAGGCTGGCGCTAAGGAAGTATCCGATGAGGATATGTATAACGCAATTATGCTCGCTCACGAGGAAATCAAGCAGCTCATTAAGTTCATCAACGGTATTGTTGCTGAAATCGGTAAGCCTAAGTTTGATTACCCATCCTGCGAGTTCGACCACGATATGTTCGATGAAATCTTTGCATTCTGCGAGAAGGATGTTATGTTCGCTCTCGATACAGATGACAAGACCGTTCGTGATGCAAGAATGCAACCAATTATGGAAAGCATCGTAGCTACCTTCGAGGAGAAGTATGGCGTATCTGCAATCATTGGCGAGCTTATCTACAAGATTCAAAAGAAGATTGTTCGTCGTTGGCTCCTTGAAGACGGCAAGCGTGTAGACGGCCGTCGTCTTGATGAAATCAGACCTCTTACAGCAGAGGTTGGTATGTTTAAGAGAGTTCACGGTAGCGGTATGTTCACCCGTGGACAAACTCAGGTTATGACTCTTGCAACCCTCGGCCCAATCTCCGACAGCCAAATGCTTGACGGTATTGATGATGAAACCGAGAAGAGATATATGCACCACTACAATATGCCTGGCTACTCAACAGGAGAGGCTAAGGCTTCAAGAACTCCTGGTAGAAGAGAAATCGGTCACGGTGCACTTGCTGAGCGCTCACTCGTTCCTGTTCTCCCATCAGTTGAGGAGTTCCCATACGCAATCCGTCTTGTTTCAGAGGTAATCTCCTCTAACGGCTCAACCTCACAGGCATCAGTTTGTGGCTCAACACTTGCTCTTATGGACGCTGGTGTTCCAATCAAGGCTCCTGTTGCAGGTATCTCCTGTGGTCTTATCACAGAGGGCGAGAGATGGATGACAATGATCGATATCCAAGGTCTTGAGGACTTCTATGGCGATATGGACTTTAAGGTAGCAGGTACTCACAAGGGTATTACCTCTATCCAAATGGACCTTAAAATTGACGGTCTTACACCTGAAATTATTAAGGAAGCTCTCCGTATCACTCATGTAGGTCGTGACCAAATCATCGATGAGGTTATTCTCAAAGCAATCCCAGCTCCTCGTGAAGAGGTTTCTGATTACGCACCTAAGATGGTTAGCATGAAGATTAACCCTGATAAGATCAGAGAGGTTATCGGCTCAGGTGGAAAGGTAATCCAAAAGATTGTTGCTGATACAGGCGCTAAAATCGACATTGAGGACGACGGAAGCATCTTTATCTCAGCAGTTGATAAGAAGGCTATTGAGGCTGCTCGTGAGATTATCGCAGGCATCGTATTTGAGCCAGAGGTTGGAGCAATCTATAACGCTAAGGTAACAAGAATAATTCCTATCGGTGCATTTGTTGAATACGCACCAGGCAGAGAAGGACTTGTTCACATAAGCAAGCTTGCTAAGGAAAGAACCGAAAAGGTTGAGGATGTTTGCAATGTTGGTGACGAGGTAAGAGTAAAGTTCCTCGGCATCGATGAAAAGGGCAGAGCAAACCTTTCAATCAAGGACGCACAGTAATAAACTAAAAAGCGAACGGAAAATCCGTTCGCTTTTGATTTGCTATCGCTATTGACAAAGACAAGCTTTTGCTGTATAATATGAAAAATTGATTTTATAGGAGCTTATTATGGATTCTGTTGCACCCACTATGATTACAGTCAAGCCTGAAAGAAAAACAGGCATTGATTTGTTAAAACTTCTTTCCGTTATATTCATTCCCTTGCTTCACTTTTGTAGCTACTATTTTGTTGATGAAACCAGTCAGGTAAAGTTCTTTTTTATGCACCTAATTCGCTGGATAGCCTTTGCAGGTGTTGGAATGTTTATGACTATCTCTGGCTATTTATATGCTAAAAAGGATTTTAATAAAAAATATTTCCTAAACATTTTGAAATTCTTATTTACTTTTTTGATATTTTGCATTTTCACAACGGCTTCCTTGCACGAAGGCAATATGTCTTGGAGTAGCATAAGGTTTTATTTCCTTGGCTTTGAAGGCTATTTTTGGTTTGTAAATTATTGGATATCAATGCTGTTTTTTATACCTTTTATAAATAGAGCAATGCAGGGGTTGAGCAAATCGCAATATTTGTTGCTTCTTGGCTCACTTATATTTTTTATTTCACTTCCAAGCGCAGCTGTGCAAATGAACGATATTTGGCAGTTTAAGCTCTCGCTCCCAGACTACTGGCCAGCACAAATATTTCCGATTATATTCACAGTTCTTGGCGCAGGCTTTTCAAAGTTTAATTTTAAGGTAAATAAGCTTGTTTTGTTAGGCTTGTTTATCGGTGCTCCCGTTTTGAATACAATATTAGATATAATGTATTGTAAAAAATACCTCTCACCCTTTGGACTTCATTTGTATGTATTCAATACTTATTCTAACCCCTTGTCAATTCTTTTGATTTTTGCACTCTTTGGCTTGCTCTATGACTTAAAGCTTCCTAAGACATTTGCAAAGGTCTCAAAATATATATCAAGCATAAGCTTCGAGATGTATCTTGCTCTAATGGTAACCGATAGAGTAGCAGGTAAGGTGCTCGAAAGGATTACCATTAATAGCTATATTTTAAAGGGACTTGCTTGGGTAATTACCGAATTTGTTGTTTCCTTTACAATCGCTGTGGTGTTCCATTACCTTATTATGCTGATTATTGCAGGTGTGAAAAGAATTTGGCGAAGAATCCCCTTTGATACATTACTTGATGAATAAACAAAAAGCGAACGGATTTTCCGTTCGCTTTTCTGTTAATTAATCAAATAGGCTTCCACCATCTGTTACAGAGGTGTAGGTCATAGGAACTGTTGTAAGCTTGTATTGGGTGATTATGTGGTCACCAACAACAGCGTAGAGAGCCTCTTGGTAAAGCTCAGCCTCTGTAAGCTTTTCAACGCACGCATTAGCGTATGCAGTTGCATCAGCCTCGGTAGCGGTAGTAGAATTGTTAAGATATTGGTTCTTATAAACTGCTAAAAGGTCTGTTTTTGCCTTTTCAATGTCAGCGTCGGTAACAACAAGACCATTGATTTGAGCGTACGCATAATAAGCCATCTCAGCCTTCATAACGGCATATATATAAGCGTCAATGCTCTCATAACCATTATATTTGAGGTATTCCTCAACAGTCATTTGATATTGGCTGTAAATATCAGCAGCACTTTCATTAAGCTGTTGCTTAATTAGCTTGTATTCCTTTTCGGGATACTTTATTACAGTAGAGTTAGATACAAGGTATGAAACAATCTGCTGAGCAGCATAGGAGTTGATAAGCTCCTGCTCGAATTGCTCAATAGATGTGTATTTATCACCATAGTTTGTTTGGATATATGCGAGGTCATAGGTTGGAACCTGATAAATAGTAGTTACAGTAGCCTTAAACACAACGGTTTTTCCATTGAGCTTAGCCGCATCAGTTCCCTCAGCACCATAGTCAGAGGGGAAGGTAGCCTTAAATTGACCTTCTGTACCAACAGTCATACCGATAAGTCCCTTTTCGAAATCCTCAATAAAGGTTCTTGAACCGATATAAACCTTGCTTGTACCGCTTCCGCCATCAAATGCAACCTGCTTACCACTTGCATCAACAAGGATTTCGCCAGAGGCATCAGTTTCATAGCCTGTATAGGTTACGCTTACAACATCACCCTCACGAACAGGTCTTGAAATGAAGGAGTATGAAATGAACGCCTTTTGACCAACATGTGCAGCGAGCTTTTCGTAAACAGTAGGATAGTTTGCTTGAAGAGTAGCCATTTCCTCGAGTGAAGGAATAATGAAATCGTTTTCGGTAGTTGTTTCACCGATTTTGCTCTTCAAAATTCTGTTTTCAATAGAGGTAAGGAATGTGCCTGCGCCAAGATTATTAATAGTGATAGTTTCCTTAGTATCCTTTGTGCTTTCAACATCGGTAGAGAACCACACCTCACCATATTGGTCAATGGGGTTTCCGGATGAGTCAACACCAGCAGTCTTGTACTCTGTAATAGTAATAACAACATTTACCGAGTCGCCAGCGAGAGCAACATATTTGTCAGTTGAAAGAGTAGCAATATCCTGATCAATGGTCATTTGAACCATATCAAGCTCTACCTTGATTTCGTGTCCGTTAATTGTAGGAATGGTTATATACTTTGTAAGATTGGAGTGGCTACCTGAGCACCCACACTGCAATGCTCGACACGCTGGGTTTCCGTAGCCTGACCTCCAAAGCCATTGGTGCTCATACCATTGGTGGTATTGTGGCTGCAATTTCGGCCCACTTGCTCTATATGCTCATCACGTTTATTGCATAGTTCTTAGGGCTTTACGAATACAAACGGAGGGAATCCTTTGCGGGATTCCCTCCGTTTGTGTATTGTGCGTATGTGTGGTTAGTTCTTGGCCCAAGTGTTGGAAAGTATCAATGTTAGAATTGCGGTGGGGATGACAATTGGGATGAGCCACTTCTCTCCGTTGGGCGCAAATGCCGACAGGAGTATGCCGATTGTGATAATAACCATTGAGATTGACATAACAAGTCTCAGGCGACGAATGTTATACTGCGCCTTCTCTTCGGCACTGGCGGTGTTGTAGCCCGAAATGAGCCAGTCGCCCTTGCCAATGATAATCAATACGGCAAAAACCAAGCAGATGACTACA
>JAZNYH010000002.1:0-12334 GCA_045594305.1 Eubacteriales bacterium
CTTTCATCGCTTATGATGCTCTCTATGATTTTTGTTATGATAACTATGTCAAGCGAGTGTGCAAAGAGAATTTACGAGGTTTTGGGTGAGGAAAGCACAATTACCAATCCCGAAAATCCTATTTTCGAGGTAAAAAATGGCGATATCGACTTCGATGGCGTTTACTTCAAGTATGCTCAAAGAGCTGAAAAGCACGCTCTTTCCAACATAGACCTTCATATAAAATCAGGTCAAACCGTTGGTATTATTGGTGGAACTGGTAGCTCAAAATCAACTCTTATTCAGCTAATTTCCCGTCTTTATGATGCAACAGAGGGCTGTGTTAGGGTTGGCGGTGTTGATGTAAGAGATTACGACCTTACCTCACTTCGTGACGCTGTAAGCGTCGTGCTCCAAAAGAACATTCTCTTCTCTGGCACTATAAAAGAAAATCTGCGTTGGGGTGATGAAAACGCAACTGATGAGGAGCTTGTGCGTGCTTGTAAGCTTGCGTGTGCTGATGAGTTTATCACAACCTTCCCCGATGGCTATGATACATACATTGAGCAGGGTGGAACTAATGTTTCGGGTGGACATAAGCAAAGGCTTTGTATTGCTCGTGCTCTTCTCAAAAAGCCTAAGATTCTCATTCTTGATGACTCTACAAGTGCTGTTGACACAAGAACTGATGCGCTTATTCGAAAGGCGATGAGAGAGGAAATACCCGATACAACTAAAATAATAATCGCCCAAAGAATTTCCTCTGTTGAGGATGCTGATGTAATTATCGTTCTCGATGATGGCACGATAAACGGAATTGGCACTCACGAGGAGCTTCTTAGCACAAACGCTATTTATAGCGAGGTATACACATCACAGACGAAGGGGGCGAAGATGGCATGAACGGAAAGCAAATTAAAAACCCTCGTCAAGGTCCTATGGGAAGACCTACTCACAAGGCTAAAAAGGGCACATTTAAGCGTCTTGTGGGCTATGTTATGCAATTCTACAAGAAGCAGTTCGTTTTAGTCCTAATATGCATTGCTATTAGTGCTCTTGCTACTGCTCTTCCTGGTATTTTTCAGCAAAATGTTTTGACCTCTGCTCAGGACGGCTACTATTTAGTAAATCCCGAGCTTATGCTTGAACAGCTTAGCGCCGAGGACCAAGTAGAATTTTTCGAAAGAACAGGGCTTACGCTCCAAGAAATTGGCTCTGGACTTAGTGTTGGAGAGGCACTTAAAAATGTTTCTCCGAGAATTACAAGCGCAGTTTTAGTTCTAATCGTAATCTATGTATTAGGTCTTGCTGCTGCGTTTACTCAAACAAGGACAATGGCTGTTGTAACACAGGGCTTCTTGCACAGAATGCGTACGCTTATGTTCGACAAAATGCAGCTTTTGCCCGTAAAATACTTTGATACACATAAGCACGGCGATATAATGTCGTATTACACAAACGATATTGATACTCTTCGTCAGCTTGTTTCTCAATCACTTCCACAAATTATAACCTCTTGTATTATTCTTACAGTTGTTTTATTTGTTATGCTCTATTTCAGCGTTTGGATGACGCTTGTGGTTCTATTTGGCGTTATGCTTATGCTTATCACATCGAGAAAAATCGGTGGTGGTGGAGCGAAATACTTCATTAAGCAACAAAAGGCACTCGGCAGATGCGAGGGCTATGTTGAGGAAATGATTAATGGTCAAAAGGTTGTTAAGGTGTTCAACCATGAGTCTAAGACAAAGGATGAATTTGAGCGTTTAAACGACCAGCTTTGCAAGGATTCAACTACTGCTAACAAATACGCAAATACGCTTATGCCGATAATAAACAATCTCGGTCATATTCTCTATGTAATGCTCGTATTTGTAGGCTCTATGCTTATCTTCTTTAAGGTTCCTAACCTTTCAATTTCAGGCTCTGCTTATTTGGATATTCCAACAATGATACCATTTCTTGGTATGTCTAAGCAGTTTACTAACAATGTTTCTCAGCTATCTCAGCAGGCAAATGCTATTATTATGGGACTTGCAGGTGCTGAGCGTATCTTTGAGGTTGTTGATGAGGAGCCCGAGGTTGATGATGGCTATGTAACTCTTGTTAACGCCAAATATGATGAAAATGGCGAGCTTGTTGAAAGCGAGTCTCGTACAGGCATTTGGGCGTGGAAGCATCCTCATGGCGACGGAACTGTTACCTACACGCTTGTTCGTGGCGATGTTCGTATGAACGAGGTCGATTTCGGCTATGTCGAGGGCAAGATTGTTCTTCACGATATTTCTTTATATGCCGAGCCTGGACAAAAGATTGCCTTTGTCGGTGCTACTGGTGCCGGAAAAACTACTATTACTAACCTTATCAACCGTTTCTATGACATAGCAGACGGAAAGATAAGATATGACGGAATTAACATTAACAAAATCAAAAAGGCTGACCTTCGTCGCTCCTTGGGTATTGTTCTCCAAGATGTAAATCTATTTACAGGTACTGTAATGGACAACATTCGCTACGGAAAGCTTGATGCTACTGATGAGGAATGTATAGATGCGGCTAAGCGTGCTAATGCTCACTCATTTATATCAATGCTTCCTGATGGTTACAATACTGTAATCTCTGGTGATGGAAGTGGACTTTCACAGGGACAGCGTCAGCTTATCTCTATTGCGAGGGCTGCGGTTGCAGATCCACCTGTTATGATTCTTGATGAGGCAACCTCATCTATTGATACAAGAACTGAGGCAATTGTTTCAGCTGGTATGGATGCTCTTATGCAGGGCAGAACCGTGTTCGTAATTGCTCACCGCCTTTCAACAATTAAGAACTCAAATGTTATTATGGTTCTTGATAAGGGAAGAATTATTGAGCGTGGCTCGCACGAGGAATTGCTCGAACAAAAAGGCAAATATTATCAATTATATACAGGCTCATTTGATTTTGATGAATAATCCAAAATACTTAAAAACAACGGGGTTTCCCGTTGTTTTTTGTTTTAATATTTTAAAAATTGATTAATTTTAGAATTTTTAAATTGTTGAATTTTAATAATGCTTGATTTTACAATTAAATCATTCTTCAATTCACGCTTGTCGCTCTTTGTACGAAGCACTCATCTGAGAAAACGAAAAGCTCATCATCCTCTGCCAGACGAGTTATAAGCTCGGGATCAATTTGCTCGTTTGAGCTGATATATTCTATTGCCTCAGGCTCGAAAATGTAAAAGCCTCCGTTTACTATTTTGCTTTCATATTTATTATCAGTTATGCCCAAGGCTCCAAAGTATTCTCGCTTTTCTGCGACAAAAACAGTAGACGCTCGTGCGTTTTGCCTATGCACAGAAAGCATTTTTTCCGGGTCTAAATCGGTGATTGTATCATTTGGCGCTACAAAAAAGGCGTTTTCAAGGCCATATTTTTGGCAAAGAGACAGTATTTTTCCGCTTTTTATATCACTTGGCACCTTTAAAAGTCGAATTTTTAGTCCCTTTATCTTCTCCTTGTTTGCATTTAGGTAATCTCTTATTTCGTGCGTGCTTGAATTGTCGCAAATTATAAAATCATAAAAGCCTCTTTTCTCGAAAAGCATTATTGTATGAAAGAATACGGGTATTCCTCCTATTCTTATCATAGCATCATCGCCGTTTTGCTTGCTTGTTTTTAAATCGTTTGGCAAAATTACAACCTTCATATTTTCTCTCCTTTTTCTCTATTATTGCCAATACGCTTTATTTTAACCATTTTTTCTAATTTTTTTAGCATTTCTTTTATGATTATTTGCTAATATGTTCATTTGTTTGTCTAAAAATGGGCGTTTTAGGTGATTTTGGGCTTTTTATGTCGATTTGTTTTCACCTTTTACTCTTTTTATTGCTTTTTCTTGTTTTGTGTCTACTATTTGTTGATATTTTTTATTGGCATTAGGTGTTTTTTTGCCCGATATATTGACGGAGTGGGCTATTGTGTGATAAAATTAATAATAAATTAATTTTAAGGAGAACTTCAAGCGTATGATTATAGCTAATAATCTAAGAAAGAAATACGCTCCTAAAAAGGGAGTTGTAGTTAACGCTCTTGATGATGTTTCGTTAAAGCTACCTGATACAGGTATGGTTTTCATACTTGGTAAGAGTGGAAGCGGTAAGTCTACCCTTCTCAATGTTCTTGGTGGTCTTGATAGCTTTGATTCAGGCGAAATTATCATCAATGGTCAATCTACAATAGATTTCAAACAATCGCACTACGATAGTTATAGAAATACCTATGTAGGCTTCATCTTCCAAGAGTACAATATTCTCGAGGATTTCACAGTAGGTGCTAATATTGCTCTTGCAATTGAGCTTCAAGGCAGAAAGGCGACAAACCAAGAAATTGACCAAATTCTTGCCGAGGTTGGTCTATCTGGACTTGGTGCAAGAAAGCCTAATGAGCTTTCAGGTGGTCAAAAGCAAAGAGTTGCCATTGCCCGTGCTCTTGTTAAAAGACCTGAAATTATTATGGCTGACGAGCCAACTGGTGCTCTTGATTCCATTACTGGTAGACAGGTGTTTGACACTTTGAAGGAGCTTTCAAAGACAAAGCTTGTTCTTATCGTTTCTCACGACAGAGAATTTTCCGAGCTTTATGCTGATAGAATTATCGAGCTTGCTGACGGAAAAATCATATCCGATGTGGAATATGATAAGGAAGCTACTGAAAGTGCCGATGAGCCTAACCTCTCATTCTCTGGCAAGGAAATCGCTATTAAGGACGGCTACGAGCTAACTCCCGAGGACATTGTTTCCATAAATCAATATATAAAGAAGGTAAAAAGCGGAGCTACGCTTGTCGTTAGTGACAATCGCAGGGAGAAAATCTTTAAGCCAACAAATCAAAATGCTATTGTTCAAAAAATCAGCTCAGCATTTAAGCTTATAAAATCCAAGCTTTCTATTAAAAATGCCTTCACGCTGGGTTCAAGCGGTCTCAAGCACAAGCCCGTAAGGTTGGTTTTCACTATTTTCCTTTCATTTATCGCATTTTCACTCTTTGGTCTTGCTGATACGATTGCGTCATACGACAATATCAACACCTGCACAAATTCTATTGTCGATTCAAGCATTGATTATGTTTCATTTAGCAAGGTTGTTAATAGACAATATGGTGATGAATGGTCGTGGGATAAGTGGAACAAGTATTATTTGTCTGCAAACGACATAGAAAATATCAAGCAAAGCACCAATCTCGATTACATAACCGTTCTTGGTGGCGATGGATTTAATCTGGATTACACCACACAGCTTGGAAGCTCGAGTGGTAACTCCGAGTATAAATGGGAAAACATATTCCCTGACCGTCTCTCTGGCTTAGTTTCCGTAACTAAGAACCAGCTTGATGGCTTTGGATATCAAATTGTAGCAGGCTCGCTTCCTACCGCTGACAATCAAGTAGCAATCCCTCGATATATTGCTGAGTTCTTTGTAAAGAAGGGCTATGTTGAGATTGACAAGGATGGCAACACAAGCCTCGTTCAAATAAATTCTGTAAACGAGCTTGTTGGAAAGAAAATCAGGGTTAATGTAAGCTATGCGTTTGGTGAAAGCACCGAGTTTACAATCGCTGGTATTGTCGATACAGGCTTTGACCTTGCAAGATATGAGTCTCTTGCTGATACTAAAAACGAGTTTGACCTTTTTGCTATGACTCTCCAAAATGAGCTTGAGTCTGCTCAAAGCTATTCTTTGCACTCTGTAATGTTCGTTACTCCTAAGTTCCTCGAGGACACAGCTGTTCAGGTAAGGAGCCAGCGTTCAAATGTTAGAGATGGTTACTTTGAATTAAAGAGATACAAGTCAGATGAAATCGATTTGGATTCTGATGAAAATTATATTTACAGTAATAGCTATTATTCATTGAAGAAGCTTAGCGGTGTTGCCTCTGATAAGATTGTTTGGCTCGGCTCACCTGTTACATCTCTTGAAAGAAATCAAGTAATTCTTCCAATGTATCAAATTTCAAACTTCTTAAATTCTTATTATGACGGTTCAAATAAAGAAGAAGAAGTGGACTTTTATAGCATTCCTTTAACCGGTGTTGAGCTCAAATACGCTAACAGATTTGGTGGTGGCTCCTTTGGAGAAATTGAGAACAGTCTTGTTAGAATTGCAGGCTTTGCTTTTGCTATGGACCCTGCTAATCGTGATGCGATTGCTAACGCCTTTGAAGCCATGTATGAGGAGCTTAATTGGGGCGACTTTAACATTGATGAATACTACGATTCAGTTGAGAATGTGTTTGACTCCGAGCGTTTTGCAGAAAACTTCCTTAACAATATTTTTGGAACAAAATGGTGTCCATCTGGCTTTAACACCAACCACTTGAAGGCATATTATTCTCAAATGCTTGCAAGATATCCACAAATAAAGGATCATTTGGTTTCTGGCGATGAATTCGCTTCTTATTTGTACCTACATTCAGACGGATCATACTCCTTAATTAGCTCATATGTTAGAAAGCAATATGTTAAAAACGACTTTGCAAATATCATTATAAGAAAATTTGCCTCTACTCACTTTGCTAATGAATACGCAAATGCGAAGGTAAACCTTGCAAAGCCCGAGTGGTATGAGGAAGGAAGCGAGCAAATCTCCTTCTCACGCTATTGCGATAGTCTTTATCCTTTAACATATGGTAACCGTGATAATTACAACTTCTCTGATGAGTTTGTAAATGAGTTTGATGCTATGTATACTGAGGCGTTTATTAGCAACTACAAGGAAGAAATTGACTCCATGCTAATTGCTATGAACTGCTATTCATATTATAAGGAAGATCCTAATGCCTCTTGGGAAAAGAACATAAAGGTTGTTGGTATCTCACGCTTGCTTGGTGACCATATAATAGTTGCTGATTCTATTTACACAACTCTTGTTGATGAAATAAGCGATGGCGAGTATGTATGTGCAGTTGCTCCTATGCCTACTGATAGAGCATCTATCAAGGAGCTTGTTACCTTCTCATACTCTAACTCCTTCTACGATAATAGAGTTATGTTTAGTCTTAAAAACTCTGTTACTCAAATGCTTGGCGAGGTAGATGAAATTCTTGACACTCTCGGTCAGGTATTCTTATATGTTGGTCTTGCGTTCGCTCTCTTTGCAGCACTTATGCTCTCCAACTTTATCGCTACAAGTATTTCTTACAAGAAGCAGGAGATCGGTATCCTTCGTGCTATCGGCTCACGCTCACTTGATGTATTTATGATATTCTTCGCTGAGTCGTTTATTATTGCGATGATTAACTTCGGCTTGTCGGTTGTTACCACGGGCGTTGCATCATTCTTTATAAACAATATGCTAAGAGAGGAAGCTGGAATACTTATTACATTCCTATCCTTCGGCATAAGGCAAATTGCTCTTATCCTTGGCGTTTCACTCCTTGTAGCATTAATTGCTACCTTCTTACCTGTTAAGAAAATCGCTTCTATGAAGCCTATTGATGCTATAAAAAATAGAAAATAACAACAAAAAGGCTGTCGCTATCGACAGCCTTTTTTATTTATCCTAATGTAAATAGTGCCTCAATCATTCGATTTACGAGCTCTATTATTGCCTCAACCATTTTAATTAGAAGTGTTGTGAGGGTTTCATTCTCATTTGGTGTCTGCTCGGGGGCTTGTGGAGTGTCCTCGGGCGTATCGCTTGGCTCCTCGGGAGTTGGAACACCTGGCTCCTCGGGAGTTAGGCTTGTGATAGGTGGCAAGGGATCGTTTAGCGTTCTTGTCCTCGGTGTTACCTCACAGCCCCATGTGGTAGCGAGATATTCTGTTCTTTCTTGAAGCGTCAAGCAAAGATAGCCAATTGCAGTTGACTTAGTATTATTTACATAGTCAGTATAGGTAGCATAATACGGAAATGCAGTTTTACCTGATTTGTTAAACCAATGCAATGTGCCATCGGCGTAAAGTGGCCATTCATCCTCAATATCCTGCTTCCAGCGTAGGCGATCCATCTTTGCAGAATAGCCAATTTCCTTGATTTGTTGATCAATAAAGCCGTCCTTGTCGAGCATATCGTAAATAATATCGTATGCTATCTCGAACTTTTCCTTTACCTTAGCATTAAAGTCAGCCTGTTTTGTCAGCATCTTCCAAGGTGCACCTTTGGTTGCCCACATAGTGTTTTGCACCTGTGCATCGCCCCTGTGTATATTTCCAAGAACATTATCGCAATCCCAAAGTGGTCCTTTTATAATTTTGGACACCTCTCCGTTTTTATCTGCGTCCTTGTAGAAATATATGCTTGCTCCACCGACATCATAGTTTCTGCCAAGCTCAGCCATTATATAAGCCACAGCAAAGGTGTCGATGTCCATATACTCGGTATAATGCTTTCCAAGGGAATTTTTGCCGTTTGAGGACGCCATAGCCTCCTCCATTTCAGCAAATCTGCGAGCGATATATTCAACCTGCTCCTTAGAGCAATACTCGGGTGACTTAATAACATACAAGTTTTCGCCATATGATGTTTTGGTTATAAAATAGCTACCAAACTCATCACGGTTGTCCTTGTTATTATTATCAAGCTCTATAAGGTATCCACCCGTTATATCAGCAGGATTTACAAGTCCCTTTACATATTTATATTCTATTATGATTGTTTCATTGAGAATTGCGGGGTTATTTTCGGGGCTTGTGGTGTCCTTTACTACGGTTTCGGTGCTTGACATAAGCTCCTTACCATAATTAGGATTTAGTGCCTCGTTTTCATCCTCAAGCTCGGTTATGTTAACTCTGCTTGCGTTTATATTAACCTTTTCACAAAGAAGATATATTCCTTGATATTTTCCGTCAATATAAAGCTCTACATTTTGAAAATCGCTTGCGTTCATACCAAGTGACTTGGCAAGCTTATACATAACGCTATTTCTTATATATGACTGGTCAAGATAGTTTGCAAGGAGCACCCAAGTCTTTGCCTTTCCCATTCCATAAAGGTCAATCTTTGAGGAAAACTTGATTTGGAAGGGCTTTTTTGCATAGGTGTCGGTTGTATTTCCTCTTGTTCTTACCTCTGTGCCTGTTTGATTTACATAGGAGCTTCCTCGCTTATCAATTAAGGATACAGTTGCGTTTGAGTCTACTTGGTTTAGCTCTATGAGCCTTTGGTCGCCGATTGAGCTGTTTACGAATATTGCGGGAAGGTTATTTGATTTATAGATATAAACCTTATCCTCGGGAATTGCTATTCCGTCTACCATAAAGGTAAGCTCATAATAGGTCGCTCTACTATCGGCATCACGCTTTAAATATTTCGAAAGGTCAACCATTTCTCCACTCGTAAACGCCTTGCCATCAAGGGTTATATTTTTATATGCAGAGATATATGTGATTTTCACCTCGTGAATATCAACATATGACGGAAGGTATATTATATCATCAACTGCTCTTATAGTTGTACCATTATCAAGCTCTACTCCGAGCTTAAGCTCAGCACCAGAGGCACTAACTGCAAAAATAACGGTAGCAACCATTATCACAATTAAAAATAATAGCTTCCTTTTCATTTTTATCCCTTTCTAATCCTCGTTTTCGTATCTTTGTGAGAAATAATCTCTATCTATTGTCAAGATAAGCACGAAAAGTGGATTTATCTTCTTTATTTCTACCGAAAGCTCGTTATAAAGCTTATCATTTTCAAGTGGCATATCGTTTGATATTGTTATATCAAAGAGTATCTTTGTCTGCGAGCAAAAGCCCTTTACAACTCTAAAATCGTGCATTGATATTGGGCTTGCGTATTCAGAGGATATATCCGAAATTATCCTTGAAATTTTCTCCCTTAGCATATTAGTTTCGGGATCTCTCATACATACAGGGTCCATATGAATAACAAGATTTACGCCCATATCTCTTAGCACATCCGACTCGATTGCATCTACCATATCATGGCTAATCATAACATTCTCATCAGAGTCAACCTCTACATGCGCACTTACAAAGGTCTTGCCTGCGCCGTATGAGTGAACCACAAGATCGTGTATGCCAAGAACTCCGTTATAGCTTCTTATCTTTTGGTTTATTTCCTTTAAAAATTCAGCATCAGGAGCCTTACCAATAAGTGTGTTTGAGGATTCTATAATTAGCTTTATTCCTACTATTATGATATAAACGGAAATCACACAGCCAATAATACCGTCAGTAAGAGGTCCTGTGATTGGCGCAAGGAGCATTCCTGCAACAACTGCCGAGGTTGCGATAACATCGCTAATGCTATCGGCAAAGGACGCCTTTAAGGTTTCAGAGTCAATGTGCTTACCGAGCTTACGGAAGAAGATTGACATTATTAGCTTAACAATTATTGTTGATGCGATAACTATTATAGATGCTGTGCTATATCTTTCGGTGGCTGTTGGGGTGATGATTTTTTCGCCCGAGGTCATAAGCATTTCCACACCGAGCAAAAGCACGATAACGGATACGAAAAGCGATGCGAGATATTCCATTCTTGCGTGTCCGTAGGGGTGATCCTTATCAGCAGGCTTACCCGACATTGTATAGCCTACAACCGTGAGAGTGCTGGAGCCTGCGTCCGAAAGGTTATTTAGCGAGTCTGCTACTATTGACGCACTACCGAACAAAAGTCCAACTACGAGCTTTGTTACAAATAGCACTGCATTTAAAAATATTCCTATAAAGCCTGCGAAGCGTCCCACACGGACACGCACCTCAGGCTTTTTTGGTTGGTCATAATCCTTTATTAATTTTTCAATCATTATTCTCTTCTTTTACTGCAATAAGCTCTTTTGCGTAGGGTAAGGACATTATCCAATCGCAAAGGGTGTGCCACTCTGCGAGCTTATGTCCACGCCTTGCGTAGTAAATGTTAATTAGTGTTTCGTAGTTAAGGGTGCAGGTTCTCATTTGATTATAGCTTGATGGAAGAAGCTGAATGAGATCGTGCCAATATGCCTTATCCTTTGTTTCTACAAATTTAAGGCGTGCCTTTTCGAGGTAATCAATTGTGATATCAAGCACCTTTAAAGCCTCATCGGTCATTCTGTCGTGGCTAAAATCAGCTCTTTCAAAGGGCTTTGAGTGTATTTTGTGCATTGTTGAGGTTGAGTTTGCTACTGTTGCAACCTTATAGGTGTCGTATTCCTTCCACCAATAAAGTGGGGCTGTAATATCAACGGACACGAAAATTTGTCTTAGATATTTTCTATGGTCGCTACCTGCCTTTGCAAGCTTTTTAGCAAGTGAAAGGTCATTTTCGCCAAGAACATAGTTTCCCTTTTCATCGTAATAGCTATCACTCTTTGCCCAAGAATTTAGTGGGTTTCTTGCGCCTCTTATAGCATTTTCAAAATTCATTACTGATACTCGTTCAATTAAAATCATAATTTTCTCCTTGTTTTTTAGCAATTAAGCTATACTCTCTTATTATATATAATATCATAAATATCCTTTATTGTCAATGTTTTGATATGCGTGAGGATGATTTTTTATTTTTTGTGTTTTTTTGCATAAAGTCAAATTTGGTGTTCAATAATAGTGTTGTAAAAATTTGAAAGGAAAAATACCATGGACGAAAACGAAAACAAGAAAAATAACAAAATCTTTTATGTCACATTAGCAGTTATTCTTGCGGTTATCGCAATTCTCATTATTGCCACAGCAGTTGCAAGAAGAAATGCCATTGACACTCCACCACTCGATGAGCCATCAGGCGACAATAGCTCAAGCGACACGCCTCCAAGCTCAGAAACAAACACTCTGCCCGAGTTTTCTCTGCCTCTTGACGGAGAAATAAGCATTGATTTTAGTGATAGCGTTCCTGTCTTCTCTCCTACTATGGAGGACTGGCGTACTCACCTTGGAGTTGATGTGCTCGCAGAGCTTGGTACAGATGTTTTAGCCGTTGCTGACGGAACTGTAACAAATGTTTGGGAGGACCCATTTATGGGCACCTGTATCTCAATTGAGCACTCTGGAAATGCAGTAAGCATTTATAAAAACCTTGAAAAAGAGGTTGCTGATGGCATAGTTATTGGTTGCTCTGTTAAGGCTGGCGATGTTATTGGAACAGTCGGTGAAACTGCTATGAACGAAATTGCACAAGAGCCTCACCTACACTACGAGCTTAGCGTAGATGGAAAGGTTGTAAATCCTAAGGATCATATAAAGTTCCCTACAAAGGACATTCCCGAGGATAGCACAGAAAACCAAGATAAGACAGAAAATAGCTAACAAAAAGCGGATGCAAACGCATCCGCTTTTATTTTTTAGATTATGCCCAACGCATACCGCAAGGCTTAGCTTCCTTAATCATAACATTATTAAGAACATCTACTGCCTTTTTAAGTCCCTCGTCAATTGT
>JAZNYH010000003.1:0-11534 GCA_045594305.1 Eubacteriales bacterium
CCATAAGAGGTTTTATTCTGCTTTTTATTTTTTTGTGAACTAAATGGGGTTCACTTCATCGGGTGCTTTTTTGTTTGATTTTATTAGATAACTCCCTTTTGGAGCATTACATTTGCGTAAATAGCCTTTTCGCTTGTGGCGATGATAGCGTATGCTTCCTTTGCCTCATCATAAAACTTAAATCTTTCGATTGTTCCTACAACCTGCGCACCTCTTTCATCGTGCTTTGCGATTATCTGCTTATACTCATCCCAAATAGGAGTTTTGGCGTTATCGCCTTTCATAACCTCCATAAGGATAACTGGCTTTTCTACATATGTATCAAGAGGGAAAAGCTGTAAAATTGCATCTAAAAGCTCTGGCACGCCGTGACCATCGCATCTTATAACCTTAGCGTTTTTACCCATTGATTCAGCTGGGAAGTTACCATCGGCGATAACTATTCTATCGCTATGCCCCATCTCGCAAAGAACCTTTAAAAGCTCTGGTGAAATAATACTTGGAATTCCTTTTAACATTGTTTTTCTCCTTTATTCAACAAAATTAGTCGTATTTGGTATTGTGTCCTTAGCGAAGGTAACTGGTATTACCTGCTTTGCACCATTTTCTAAAAGTATTTTAGCGCAAATACTAAGTGTAGCCCCACTTGTCATAACATCATCAATTAGAAATATGCTCTTGCCCTTGATGTCTATTCCGTCCTTTATGTCATAGGAGTCCATTGCGTTTCTCATTCTATCGCTTTTTGAAAGAGTCTTCTGCTCCTTTTCTCCAATATTATCAAAGCACGGAACAAGCTTGAGTCCCATTCTCCTTGCAAAATCCTTTGCTAAAAGCCTTGCGTGGTCATGACCATACTTAATTATAGCACTTTTTCGCCTTGTTGGGTATGTTACGATGAAATTTTTAAAATTTATGTTGTTTTTGAGGCAAAGCTTAAGTGCCTTTTTATGCATTATACCTGCACAAAGCCATATAACCTCTTTAACATATTTTCTTTTTAGCTTGTAAACAACTCTATTTGTAGGTGTCATATAGCCTGGTATATAGAAAACGCCAAAGGTTGCTATAGAATTGTTAATTTCTCTTACCTTTTCGGGCAAGCATGTACAATAATCGCAATCATAACCACACCTTGAGCATAACAAATCCAAGTTTGCATGCCACTCAGGCGTACAATCATCGCAAAATGGCGCCTCTCTATCATAGTCTATAACATCACCACAAAGAATGCATATGCGAGGCAAAAATGCTCTTTTTAATATTTCACTAAGCTTCATCGGCATAGGACCTCAAAAATCTGCAAAGACCTGTGTTTCTGACAATTTGCTTATCATTTTCAACCATATATTCAAGCGTGCCTTTGCTACCTATTAGAATAACCATATTTGATGCTCTTGTTATGGCTGTATAGATTAGATTTCTTGTAAGAAGCATTGGTGCACTTCGTGTTAAAGGGATAATTACAATTGGATATTCACTTCCTTGGCTTTTATGAACGGTTATTGCAAATGCGTGCTCAAGCTCTTCGGCCTGTGCAAATTCAAGGTCTGCAACTCTTCCGTCAAAGTCAACAGTAATCATTCTTTCGGCACTATCGCCTATACCCATAATGACGCCAACATCGCCATTATAAATGCCTCGTCCGCCTTCTCCGCCCTCTTTGCTCCAGTCGTTTAGGTAATTATTGCGAGTTTGCATAACCTTATCGCCTACTCTAAGTATTCTTGACAAGGTTGCGCCTCTCTCAGCCTTTGTAGGGCTTGGTGGATTTAAGCTCTGTTGGAGCGTAACATTTAACATTCTTGTTCCGTTAACACCCATTTTTGTTGGAGTAATAACTTGAATATCCGTTAAAGGATTAACCCCATATTTTTTAGGCAATCTTACTGAGCAAAGATTTGCAATATAGCTTGGAATTGCTTCCTCATTTTCTATTGAAATAAAGAAAAAGTCATCATATTTTTGTGTAAGATCAGGAGCTATTCCGTTATTGATTTTATGAGCGTTTGTAACTATTCCACTCTCCTCTGCCTGCCTAAATATCTCATTTAGCTCTATTACGGGAAAGCATTCGGAAAAGATAACATCGTTTAAAACATCGCCCTCACCTACCGAAGGGAGCTGATGTATATCTCCAATTAGAATAAGCCTTGAAGCAGGCTTCATAGCCCTTAAAAGTGCCTCTGCAAGATGAACATCAAGCATTGAGCTTTCGTCAACAATGACAACATCCTTTTCCAAGAGATTTTTTTCATTTCTCTCGAAAATTGTGCCATTTTCGTAGTCGCCACCGCCATTTGCCTCCAACAGCTTATGAACAGTTACTGCCTCCTTGGAGGTAGCCTCACTCATTCTCTGCGAGGCTCTGCCCGTCGGTGCGCAAAGACCACACCTTAATCCAAGCTGTTCAAATATTTGAATAAGAGCCTTTATAATAGTAGTTTTACCTGTTCCTGGGCCACCTGTAATAACGGTTACTCCATTCATCAAGGCAGCCTCTATTGCTCGCTTTTGCATTTTGGCGTATTCAATGCCGTTTCTTGCCTCTACCTGCTCAATAAATGCCTTGGCGTTTCTGTAATCAAGGGAAAGGACATTGCTTTTGATATGCAAAAGCTTTTTGGATATGTATTCCTCAGCCAAGTAATTTTCCTTCAAGTAAATATGAAAATCGCCTTGGTAATAGACAATTTTTATTTTGTCCTCGATTGCGAGGGAATCAATATGTGGAGATATTTTGTTCTCATCAACCTCTATAAGCCTTGATGTAGATTCTATAAGCACTGGCTTTGTGACAAAGGTGTGACCGTCTCTTGATGCAAAAACTCGTAGCACATATAAAATAGCACTTTTAATTCTAAACTCATTTTCGGCACCTAAGCCGTCTGCGAGAGCCATTTCATCAGCCATCTTGAAGGATATTCCCTGTACGCTTTCGCACAAAATATATGGATTGGATTTTATAAGTGCAACCGCACCAGAGCCCAGTGCCTTGTATATTCTCATAGCAGTATTAGGAGAAAACTTGTCCTTGCAGTACATAACAATTTCTCTTACGCCTGATTTTTCATTAAAATCATTGCTTATTTCAACTGCCTTGTTCATTGAAATTCCCTTGATTTCTGAAAGCCAGCTTGGGTGCTTGGATATTATCTCAAAGGAATCCTCTCCATATTTTTCTACTATTTTTTGTGCAATTTTGGGACCTACGCCCTTTACTGCTCCTGAGGATAAGTATCTTAAAATATCATTTTTAGAGGTAGGAAGTAGCTTTTCACATCGTTCGACCGAAAATTGTCTGCCATATTGCTTATGCTGTGACCATTTTCCGCAAAGCTCTACTCGTTCTCCAATGGCAACAAATGGCATATTACCCGTTGCGGTAAAGAATTGTCCATCATCGCTTTCGATATCGCAAACTGAATATCCGTTTTCCTCATTTTGATATAAAACGCTTTCAATTCTGCCGTAAAGCTTGATAATTTCGCTGTTTTCTTCCATCACTTATCCTCCTTTCAGTATTTATAAGGTTATTTTATCATAAATGCCTTTATAATGCAAGTAAAAAAGACCGCAATTTTGCAATTACGGTCTTTATTTTTATAGAAGCTCTGTCTTGATCTTTTCAGCAAGGTCTGTCTTTTCCCAAGGAATATCAAGATCCTCTCTACCGATATGTCCATATGCAGCGATTTGGCGATAAATTGGACGACGGAGATCGAATTTTTCGATTATAGCAGAAGGTCTTAAATCAACATTTTCGTTTACGAAGGTTGCGATTTTTTCCTCATCAATCTTGGCTGTGCCAAAGGTGTCAACCAATACTGAAACAGGCTTTGCAACGCCGATTGCGTAAGCTATTTGAACCTCGCACTTGTCTGCTACGCCTGATGCAACAATGTTTTTAGCAACATATCTTGCAGCATATGATGCACTTCTATCAACCTTAGTTGGGTCCTTTCCAGAGAATGCTCCGCCACCATGGCGAGAATATCCACCATATGTATCAACGATTATCTTGCGTCCTGTAAGACCTGAGTCACCATTAGGACCACCGATAACAAATCTTCCTGTTGGGTTTACAAATATTTTTGTATTTTCATCCATCATATCAGCAGGGATAATTGGGTTTATAACCTTGGAAATAATATCCTCTCTTATTTGCTCCAAGCTAACATCTGGACAATGCTGTGAGGAAACTACAATTGCGTCAACTCTTACAGGCTTATCGTCCTCGTATTCAACGGTTACTTGTGTTTTTCCGTCTGGTCTTAGGTAAGGAAGAGCTCCGTCCTTTCTCACTCTTGAAAGGCGCATTGCGAGCTTGTGAGCCAAGGAAATTGGAAGTGGCATAAGCTCTGGGGTTTCGTTACAAGCATAGCCGAACATAAGACCTTGGTCTCCTGCACCGTTCTCTGCTTCATTTTCTCCACTTTTTGCCTCAATTGAGTTATCAACACCGAGGGCAATGTCAGCTGATTGCTCGTGAATTGAGCTTATAACTGCACATGTATCTGCATCAAAGCCATATTTAGCACGATTGTAGCCTATCTCTCGAACAGTTCTTCTAACAACCTCTTGAATATCAACGCTTGCCTTAGTTGTTATTTCACCCATTACCATAATAATTCCTGTTGTGCAACAGGTTTCGCAGGCTACTCTTGACATAGGGTCCTGACGGAGCATTTCATCAAGAATCGCATCAGAAATTTGGTCACAAATTTTGTCGGGATGTCCTTCGGTAACTGATTCAGATGTGAAAAATTTTCTCATAATTTCCTCCAAAAATAAAATCCGCGGAAATCCCGCGGATTTAAGCATCATAAAGGCTCTCATCTCACGGAATTGGCACCTTGTCAAAAGATAGGTTGCCGTAGCTTCATCGGGCCTGTCCCTCCGCTACTCTTGATAAGATTGTTTTTTAACGAACACAGTATAACATAGACTTTCATAAAATGCAATAGCTTTTTAAAAATTTTTTGATTTTTATTTTAGCTTATCAAAAAAGGCTAACGCTGATCGCATTAGCCCTTTAATATTATTCCTTCTTGACTGTTACAATGTATCTTGTTCCTTCTCTTTCGCACAACTTTGCTTTTCCTTGTGCTTGCCTACAAAGTACAATGCAAGAGTTATTGCCATACCAACTGCAAGCATTGCCACTCCAACAGGAATATCAATTGCCATTTGGGTTTTCTGCCAGCCTTTATATATTGCCATACAATCATTTCCCAAGAATACTGATGCAACAGATCCTATTGACAAACCGCAAATTGTGAAGAAAAATGGCTTTTTTACTGTATTTAAAAGCTTATCAATTGCCTTAGAAAACAGTAGAGTTCCTATAACAAAGCCTATTACCAAGGCTACATATACCAATAATAGCTTGACATTGGAAAATAGCTCTCTACCGATACCGTCCATAAGGGCAGTATAGTATCCAAAAATCATAAGCAGAACGGTTGCGCTAAGTCCTGGTATAAGCTGTGTTAGTGATATTAAAATTCCAATGAATAAAAACAACACATAGTGCCCTATTTCTACGCTTGCAAGATCATTATTCATAGAAACAAGCAATGATACTACTGTTATTGCCAATGGGATTAAAACACCTGCTACAAATAGCATTACTCTATTGCGAGTGAATTTTTCTCCTTTAATTTCCTTGAAAAGTATAGGAAATGTTCCTATCATCAAGCCTACAAAAAAGCAAATTGTGATAAACGGGAATCTATCCAAAAGGAATTTAACAAGAACAAGTCCTATTCCAAAGCCCAAGATTATTCCCAACAAAATAGGTATCAAGAAAATCACGCAAGCCTTAAATTTTTTAAATATGTTCGAGAAAGAATACATTAGCTTGTCATAAACCTTCATTATAATAGCTATTGATGAACCGCTAATTCCAGGCACAATAACTGATAATCCAATTGAAAAGCCTACAAAAATGCTAACTATTATTTCCTTTAAGCTCTTATACTTTAATTCCATAGCATCTCACTTCAAGTATT
Source organism: Eubacteriales bacterium (assembly GCA_045594305.1). Taxonomy (GTDB): domain Bacteria; phylum Bacillota; class Clostridia; order Oscillospirales; family CAG-272; genus RGIG2000. The sequence goes on from JAZNYH010000003.1 coordinate 6,015, forward strand.
TTTGTGCAAGCTCATAAAATACAACTATAAATTCCTTAAGCTCGCCCATCTTACTTTCTTCTAAATATAGTTCCTTATATTTTACAAGCCACTCCTCTACATCCTTGAGGATAACTCCCATTTTCTCGCCTGTTGTACGGGACATAAGCATCGCAATCATAATTTCAACGCCCTCAGCAACAACTAAAAGGGCTTTTCTTGCGTCCTCGTTTTCCCAAGTAGTTGCCATAAGATAAGGGATAATCTCCTCAATTTCAGCAAAAGCCTCATTATATTCATCAGGATCTGAATCACGCCATAGTCTCATATGCTCATTACCAAACTTTTCGTTTGAATATTTAACGAGCAAATTATACCAGTAACAATTTTTGTGAGCAAGAGCTATTTTCTTAACAATCTCCGCTCCGCCACTGTATCCGTAATAATGCATATCTATTGCAGAATCAAAGTTCTCGTAATCACAGGTAGCATTCCAGCTCTTTGCTGCACCGAAAATCATACCATACATACAAGCATAAATCGGCGATATTTGTCCATAATCACCCCAACAGGTATTCAATACACCTATTGCACCTGACTCATAGCCGTATTGCACCATTTTTGTTATATTTGGCACAGATGTATGTGGCATTTCAATAAGACTTGTCCAGTTACTAACACCTGGGCAAACATATTGCGGTCTTTTAGCATCTCTAAATTTATAAACCATATTTGGAGATTCATTTGCACTGTATCCCCAGCTCATAAAGATAACATCGTCATCAAACTCACCGATAAGCTCTGGGTGCTGATTGATTACATCGCCCCACATCATAGCCTTCTTTCCCTTGGATTTCACATGCGCAATTACTTGCTTCACAAAATCCACATAAAGTCTGCCCTTGTCCTTACCCTTGTTTTTTCCATTTCCAAGGTCAAAGGTCTCATCACAACAGATATTGAACTTATCGCTTGTAAAGCAGGGTGCGTATTGGTCAATAAGACTCTTTATAATTTCTATGCTCTCGGGGTTCGATACATCAATTGTATGGTGTCCCATTCTTTCACACCAATATATTGTTTTAGGCTCATAATTTTCAAGCTCGCAAAGGTACTTATATTTAGTATTCTGCAAAAGCTCGTACAAATGTCCAAAGCAAGAAAGTGATGGAACAAGCTCTACAAAATTCTCCTTACAATATGCATCAAGCTCCTTTGTTTCCTCGGGAGTCATATAGCCCATCTTTTGGTATATGCCGTCATATTCCTTGAATGGGAATACATGCTCCACATATAGCTGAAGCTGATTAAGCTTATAGTATGCCATTGTATCAACCAATTTCTTTAAAGTTTCAAGGGTCGCTACTCTTCCTCTTGTGATATCGTAATAAAAGCCCCTTGCGCTAAAATCAGGCTTGTCCTCTATGACCTCTGCGTCACAATAGCCATTTTTCGCAATTTGCTTTAAGGTTTGAACGGCATAGAATGCTCCTTGAGAGGATTTTGCTTCTATTTTTACTTCCTTTCCAAAGGAAATCTTATACTCCTCCAAGCCCTGTTCGCTTATATCAAATGTTACATTTAAATCTCCCTTAGGAAGGGTTTGACAAAGCTTTACTATTCTATCATCAATATTGTCAGGGAAAAGGAAGGTATATCCATTAACCTCTATTTTTTCGCCATTTTTAACATTTTTTAATTGTGGAATAATGTACATAATTTCACCTCATTTAATAATTATTTCTCTACCCTTACCAATAAGAGCACTTGAAGTTGTATATTGCATAAGCCCTTGTGTAACAGGGTATCCAACCGAGCCGTGAATATGTCCTGCCAAAACGGCAATCAGCCTATTGTCGTTCTCCTCTATAAGTCTTACAAGCTCAATGGCATTTTCGCCATCCTCAGCAGTTCCAAGCAAAAAGTAATTTCCAAGCTTATTTCCCATAACCTCACCAAATTCACCGAGCTTTATCGGTGCGTGAAGCACGAGCAATATTTTTTTATCCTTAGATAATTCCTCTTTGAGTCTGTTTAGCTGGTTTTGAGTAATTTTCTTTGTCCCATTATCGATGGTAATTATCTTCAAGTCATCAAGCTCAACCACATCAAATTCTGGATTATCAATAAGTCCTTTAAACCTATCGTACATATTACGATGTGCTCCGTATTCATCGTGATAAGCGTGATTTCCTGGGCAATAAACAACCCTTTGAGGGTGTTTTTTTATAAGCTTTTTAAGATACCTTATATTGCTATCGGTAACTCTATCCATAATGTCGCCAGAGAAAATAACGGCATCAGCACCAAAATCCACCGAATGCTCAAGCAATGCCTCGAGTAAGGCATGTGCCTCAACATCATAACGGCTATCATAATGCTCAGAAAATTGCTTGGCAAAATCTACCTTCATACGGTCCCAACCCTTTTTGGATCTTTCGTGATCGTTTATATCAATTTCACTGCTTTTTTCATCTGTATATGAGATATGTGCATCACTGATTTGAAAAAATTTATATTCTCTTTTCAATCCCGCATCAATCACAGTTCTTTCAATTTGTAAAAGCTCTTTCATTGTTGTACCTATAACTATAAATTATTTTCAATATTAATAATATCATACAACAAATCGAATGTCAACACTTATCGAATTTTGTAGCATAAAAAGACTATTTCAAGGCTCTTTTTCGACAGATTTTTTCTATAAAAAATATTAAAATAATTTCAAAGGAAGGTGAAATAAGATGACCAACACAAATCTTGAATTTTATTTTAATGATGGTATTCTAAGAGTCAAAATACTTGGTGATATAGACCATCACTCTGCAAAGCGTACAAGAGAAAGCATTGATAAGCAAATCTTGTCTAAAAAGCCTCTTGTGGTTATTTTAGAGTTAAACTCTGTTGATTTTATGGACTCTTCGGGACTTGGCTTGATTCTTGGAAGGTACACTATTGCCACGGAAATAGGTGCTCGTATAGTCCTATCTCGTCCATCGAGAAAAATAAGAAAAATTTTAGAGCTTGCAGGAATTGAAAGAATAATGAAAATAGAAGGAGATGGTGATAATGAAGCGTGCTGAAAATCAAATGAAGCTATATCTTCCCTCTTTGTCAGTTAACGAGGGAATGGCAAGAAATACTGTTGCGAGCTTTGTTGCTCAATTAAACCCTACAATTGAGGAGCTATCCGATATAAAATGTGCCGTTTCCGAGGCAGTTACCAATTCAATTGTCCACGGATATAAGTTTTCACAAGGAACGATTTACATAGGAGTCAAATACTATTCCGACAGGACGGTGATTGTTGAGGTGAAGGATAAGGGCTGTGGTATTGAAGATGTTGCAAAGGCAATGACTCCCCTATTTACAACCGACACCACGGGCGAACGCAGTGGTATGGGATTTGCAGTTATGCAAACCTTTATGGACAAGCTTGTAGTGACCTCAAAGGAAGGCTCTGGCGTTTCTATCCTAATGTCCAAGCAACTAAAATAATATGAATTTCACTCAAAACCAAGAATTATTAGAAAAATCGATCAGTGGAGATATGAAAGCCACAAGCGATCTTATGGAGGCAAATATGGGGCTTGTACGCTCTATTGCTCTTAGATTTAAGGATCGTGGAGTTGAATACGAAGATTTGGTGCAAATAGGTGCTATTGGTATGTTGAAGGCTATTCGTAGCTTTGATATAGAGCGTGGAACGGTTTTCTCCACCTATGCCGTGCCATTGATAATAGGGGAAATAAGACGGTTTATTCGTGATGATGGTCTTATTAAGGTGAGCAGAATTTACAAGCAACAGGGCGCTCTTTTGATGAAGGAGCGTGAAAAATATATGGCAGAATATGGCTCCGAGCCAAGAATCGAGGAGCTTGCACAAATTTGCGGGCTCAGTGTTGAGGATGCAGTAATTGCCCTTGACGCATCATCCCCTGTAAACTCGCTATCCTCTCCTATCGGTGATGATGAGGGCTATACTCTCGAAAACACTCTTAGCCATACAGAAAACGAAATAGACAAAAGAATAGATCATATTGCTTTAACACAGGCTATTGCCAAGCTTCCTCCTCTTTGGCGACAAATTATTACTATGAGATACTTCGAGGAATACTCACAACAAAAAACCGCTCAGCTTTTAGGAATTACGCAGGTTAAGGTTTCAAGAGAGGAAAAGAAAATATTTGAGGCGTTAAGAAAAGAGCTTTCTTGACAATTTATTTTTCATTTAAAGAATATTTTTTGCTTGACAGCACACAAATAAAGTTATATAATATTTGTAGTCTAAAAGTGAGGTATTTTTTATGAATCCATGGCATGATTTTAGAGATGATCGTATTACAGCAGAAAAATTTATTGCTGTTATTGAAATTACAAAGGGTAGTAAAAACAAGTATGAGCTTGATAAGGAAAGTGGTTTTCTTCGCTTAGATAGAATCCTTTACACCTCTACTCACTATCCTGCAAACTACGGCTTTATTCCTCGTACTCTTTCTGAGGACGGAGACCCACTCGATGTTTTGGTGCTTTGTCAAGAGGGACTTGAGCCAATGTCAACTGTTGAGTGCTATCCAATTGGTATGATCAATATGATAGATGAAAACGAAGCTGATGAAAAAATCGTTGCAATCCCATTGAACGATCCCTTCCTAAACACCTATAAGGATATTAATGACCTTCCTCAGCATCAATTCCACGAAATAAAGCACTTTTTTGAGGTGTACAAGTTCCTTGAAAACAAGTCTACCTATGTTGATAAGATTTCCGACCACGAGGAAGCAATAAAGACTATTAAAAAATGCAAGCAGGCTTACGCTGAAGCATATGGTGATAAAAAATAATATGATAAAGGCTACTGTTAATTACGATAAAAAAACCATGCTCGCTTTTATGCGCTTTGTAGTTATTGATAAGCCTTGGAAGTTCATCGGTTATGTGCTTTCCTTTATCCTCTCGCTTTTCTTGATGCTTGTAAATATCGGTGGAGACTACTTTAAAACATTTGCAATCCTTTTCGGATTTGTTTGTGTCGCTGTGGGATTTGCGGTTTTCGCTTACTTTATAAATCCCCTTATAAAGTTAAAAAATTTCACTGATGAAAATGTTGTTGAAAACACCTTTTCATTTGATGAGGATCGTGTAAGGTTTTCTTCAAAATCAAAAAAGCGTTCTACAAATTCAGAGCTTCCATACAATGTTTTTTCGAGAATAGATGAATCTAAAACAACCTTTTATTTATTCATTAACAAATCAAGTGCTCTAATAATTACGAAATCAGGAATCACTGACGGAGATGAAAAAGAACTTCGTAAATTTTTGAATTCTAAAATTACAAACAAAAAGATCAACAAGCTTTCTAAAAAATAAAATGCTCAGCTCCTGTTGAGCTACGCAGACATGGCGGAATTGGTATACGCGTTGGTCTCAGAAGCCAATGAAGCAATTCATGTGAGTTCAAGTCTCATTGTCTGCACCAAAATCCCAAGCCTTTTTCGACAAAGTGCTTGGGACTTTTTTGTAAGTCGGAGGCCAAGCGGT
>JAZNYH010000004.1:0-2492 GCA_045594305.1 Eubacteriales bacterium
CTCCTTCAATTCCTTTGTATAATTCTTGAATTTTTGTCCTTTTTTAGCCATAATTAAAAACCTCCTATGGCTTTATTATACCATAAGAGGTTTTATTCTGCTTTTTATTTTTTTGTGAACTAAATGGGGTTCACTTCAGCCACGGCTTGCTTTTTTTGCTTAAAAATAAAATATTTTTAAAAAATCCAACAAAATAATTTTCAATGTGATATACTGAAATAAATTAATAAATTGTGAGGGATAAAATGATACCTGAGAAAATTATTGATACCCATATGCACATTGAGGCGTGGGAGAACGAGGAGTACGAGTTTATTGATTGCTTTGAGGGACATAGAGAAAAATCCCCTCTTGCCTCGCTCAACATTTGTTGCCTACCAGCGACAGGTGGAAGCGTTGTAAACAACATAATGGCAATGCTTTATAAATTGGCTCACCCAAGCACCTTTGCACACGGAGCACTCGACCACTTTATCAAGCCAATTACCGAAAATGTCGAGCAGGGCACCGACCTTGTAACCCAATATCACGAGCTTATGGAGATGGGCTTCGACGGAATAAAGCTAATAGAGGGTAAGCCAACTGCCTTAAAGCCACTCGGCAATAACCTTAACCACCCCGCCCTTGATAGACTATATACCGAGCTTGAAGCTGACGGCACTCACATCGTATTTCATATGAAGGACCCCGAGGATTTTTGGGATATAAACAAGGTTGACAAGAGCCTTGTCGAAAAGGGCTGGTTCTATGGCGATGGAACATATGCTACATACGAGGAGATTGAAAGACAGGCGTACGCACTTTTTGAGGCTCACCCAAGGCTCAATGTAACCCTTGCACACCTCTTTTTCTATGGCAATTGTCCTGAAAAATTAGAGGCTCTTTTCAAAAAATACCCCAATATGTGTGTGGATTTGACACCTGGCTGTGAGATGTATCATTCCTTTGAGGCAAACCACGACTACTACAAGGAATTCTTTAAAAGAAATAGCGAAAGAGTGTTGCTTGGAACTGACGGCACCTTCCCTTGGTCAACAAAAAGCCATGTGTGGTGTATGGGAATACTCTATGATTTTATTGCCACTACAAAGAAGAATATGGCGTTTGATGATTCAATTCTTACAGGGCTTGGCATTGATGGCGAGGCGAAGGAAAATATCCTTTGGCGTAACTTTGAAAGGCGAGTAGGCAAGGAGCCAAGGGCTGTAAACAAGCTCGCAGTTAAGGCGTATTACGAAAAATATAAGCGTTATATGTCCGAGGATAGCATAAGCAGACTTAAACCATATATCGATAAATATTTAGGAGAGTAAAATGAAAAAGGTAATTGATAGCCATATGCATCTTGACGAGTGGGGAGATAGAGATTTTATCACCTGCTTTGATGAGTATCTTTCAAGAGATGAAATTCACACAGTAAACATCTGTGCAATTCCCTCTGCACAAGCCAATGTATGCAACAACATAATGGTAGGCTTTTATAAGCTTGCACACCCACATACCTTCGCACACGGTGGCATTGAGCTAATAGCTGTGCCTATTGATAATATGCCCGAGGGAATGGACGCAGTAACCCAATATCACGAGCTTATGGAAATAGGCTTTGACGGAATAAAAATGCTCGAGGGCAAGCCTACTCAACATAAGAGAATTGGCAAAAGCCTTAACCACCCGTCGCTAAATCGCCTTTATAAGGAAATCGAAAGGGACGGCACACACCTTCTTATGCACATAAACGATCCCGATGAGTTTTGGGATGAGGATAGAGCACCCGATTGGGCAAAGGCAAACGGCTGGGCATACCTTGACGGCACCTTTGCATCATACGAGCAAATCCAAGCCCAAGCAATAAAAATCCTCGAGGATCACCCTAACATAAAAATCACCTTTGCACACTTCTTTTTCTGTGGCAAAACCCCTGAAATTTTGGAGGAGTTATTTGAAAAATACCCCAACCTGTGTGTAGATTTAACCCCAGGTGGCGAGATGTATGTAGCGTTCGCCAACAATTACGACTACTACAAGAACTTTTTCAATAAATACTCAAAGAGGCTCGTGTTTGGAACTGACCGTTGCTTCCCTGAGGAGCAATCCTATGCAAATTGGTGCTACGACATAGTAACCACCTTCCTTGACACAGATAAGACGAAGGTAGGCTACGAAGATATTCCTCTTGAAGGACTTGGCCTACCCGAGGAGAAAAAGAACGATATTTTCTTTGGTAACTTTGAAAGGCGAGTAGGCAAGGAGCCAAAGCCAATTAACAAGGAAAAATTTAGAGCCTATATCGAAAAATATTCCTTTGCTCTAAGCAAGAGCGACCTCGAAAAAATAAAGCCACTTATGGAAAAATATCTCTAACAATATTTAAGAGCGGCACACTTGAAATAAATGTAAAGGGGATAAATGCGTCCGGCTTCGTTAAGGCGACTCTAACATTGAAGGCATTTACCTTAACATAGTTACTGCAAATAATGTCTATAACCCCACAG
>JAZNYH010000005.1:0-19632 GCA_045594305.1 Eubacteriales bacterium
TGCAAATTGCACAAAAAAATGGGGGGGGGCATTAATTTATTGTGCAACTTGACAAATAAATTTGGCTGTAGTATAATGAACATTGCATAAAATGCAAATAAGATAAAAAGGAGAATTTTATGAAAGAAAAAATTCTAAAAATGCTTCCGCTTATTGAATCAATCCTTCTTGTTGTGATTGCACTTCTTATGGTGATCTCATCATTTATGAGTGCAGTAAAGCTTAACACAGAGGATTATTCAATCGAAAGCTTCACAGAGGGAAGCCTTACCTCGGATATTCCTGTAGGAGAGGTTAAGGTAGGCACATTCGTTTTATTCGATATGCTCTTTAATATGGAGGAATTTAACTATGTTGTTAAGGTTCAATCCATAGAGGCAGAGCTTAGAAGAGTGGATGAGAATATTGCAAAATCTGAAATGTACAATCCTGAAAGCCTTATAAAGGAGCGTAACGAGCTACAAAAGGAGCTTGCAGATGTTAAGGCTGATTTTGATGATGAGAGCATGGAGAAGCTTGATGAGCTTTTGTACGATGATGGCTTCATAAATGCTTTGGCTGTAAGATTTATGCTTAGCGATATTCTTACAAATATGCTCTCAAACATAAGCGAGCCACCTGTAGCATTTAGCCTTATGGCAATATTTTTCGTAATTATGCTTGTTGGCGTTGTGGCACTTTCCGTTGTAGCTGTTATTGGATTTGTTAAAAAGCTTACTTACTTTATAAAGACAATTAAAAGCCCCAGTGCTGAATCGGCAGAGGAGCTTGCTCCTAAAAAAGCAGGAGTAGTAGTGCCTGTATTTATGATTGCTCTTCTTGGAGTAACAAAGGTGTTTATAGGTGGAACGGCAGTTCTCGGAGCAGGTGCAATTTTTGGATTAATTCTTTGCCTTGCTTGCTATGCTATAAGAATTGCAAACAGAGTGCTTTTTACAAACGAGTCTGGCAAGGTAAAGCTTGTAGCAAAGAGCGTTATGTCACTCCTCAGTGCTATTTTGGTGCTTGTGTTCATGCTTAATCTTTTTGCGTTGGATATAGTAGGCTCACTTTTCGACAGCAAGGATGGATTTGTAGCAAATTATGTTATTTCAAATCCATCAAAGGGGGCGCTTGATGAGGCTGAGTCTATTTTTGGAGGCAAGGTTTGGATTGCTGTTGTGGTTGGCGTCGTTCTTTTCATTGTGTCACTCATTGCACTTGCAAGCTGTGTAGAAAGATTTGGAATGAAGCTCAACAAAGCAAAGGACGGCACTAAAAAGCCATACAAGGCATGTCTTGTGCTTTCGATTTTTATGATAGTGCTTGCAATTGTAAACTGCTTCTTCGGTGTGGGTACAGTAGAAGCAAGAGATGATGCAGCCGCAGATGGAAGTGTAAAAATTCTTTGGGATTCATACAAGATAGAAGGCACAGAGGAATATATCAAGTACGAAGCACTTGTGGATGGCATTGAGGCGGAGGAAAAGCTCTTAGATGAGTTTAAAAAGGAGCTTAAGGATGCTGACGATGATGATGCTAAGAAATTCCTTGAAAATTCAATCATAATCTTGGAAAGAGGAATTGAAAAAACTGAGAAGACAATTGATGATGTTAAGACATCTCAAAAGCTTAATATGGTAGTATGTATTATTATTTCCGTGCTATTTATTGCTTTGGAATTTACATACAATAAGCTTCCTGATATAATAGAGTCTAAGCTTGGCGATAAATTCAAAAAGAAAAAGAGTGCTACAGTAGAAAAATAATTTCCAATCTAACAAAAAGGGCAGTGCCAATCGGCATTGCCCTTTATTTTATTTTTCTTGGTCGTAAATCTTGTAGGTAGGAACAAGCTCCTTAACGAGTAGCTTTATCTCCTCACTCTCTGAATAAGCCTCATCATAAAGCTTGTCAAGCATAGCTAAAAGCTTTGCCTCATCAAATTCAATAGGCTTTCCAATGCTTATTTTATCATTGTCAGTTTTTGTAAGACCTTCCTCCTCCATGAGTCTTTCCTCATAGAGCTTTTCACCAGGGCGAAGTCCTGTGATTTCAATCTTAATGTCCTTGTTAGGCTCGTAGCCAGAAAGGCGAATGAGGTTCTTAGCAAGGTCGTAAATACGCACCTGCTCACCCATATCAAGAACAAAAATCTCTCCACCCTCAGCATAAGCGCCTGCTTGGAGCACAAGGCTTACAGCCTCAGGAATTGTCATAAAGTATCTTATGATATCCTTGTGAGTTACAGTAACAGGGCCACCAGCCTCAATTTGCTTTTTGAAAAGAGGAATAACGGAGCCATTTGAGCCGAGAACATTACCAAATCTAACAGCCACAAATCGAGTTCTTGATATTTTTGCAAAATGCTGAATTATCATTTCGCAAACACGCTTTGTAGCTCCCATAATGTTAGTTGGGTTAACTGCCTTGTCGGTTGAAATTTGAACAAATCTCTTAACACCGTATTTGTCAGCACACTTAGCAACCTTGTATGTACCAATAATGTTATTTTTAACAGCCTCATTAGGGCTTGTCTCCATAAGAGGAACATGCTTATGTGCCGCTGCGTGGAATACAATGTCAGGAGTGTATTTCTTGAAAATATCGTCCATACGAACGCTATCACGAATAGATGCGATAAGCGTTACAAGATTAAGCTCAGGGTGTACCTGCTTTAATTCCTGCTCAATGTCATATGCGTTATTTTCGTAAATATCGAGAATAATCAACTGCTTTGGCTTGTGAGATGCAATTTGTCTGCAAAGCTCGCTACCAATAGAGCCACCGCCACCGGTTACGAGAACAACCTGATTTTCAATATATCCAACTATTTCATCGAGATTTGTTGTGATAGGCTCTCTGCCGAGAAGGTCAGTCACATCAACATTTCTAAGCCTTTGAACAGAAACCTGACCATTTATAAGCTGATAGATACCAGGAAGCGTCTTAACATCATTACAAACCTCAATGCAAGCAGAGGAAAGACGCTTTATAGTCGCAGGGTCAGCAGATGGAATAGCGATAATTATTGATTCGATGTTTTTTTCTACAACAATTCTTGTAATATCAGTATCATAGCCCATAACCTCATATCCAAGGATTCTTGAGTGTTGCTTAGCGGGGTCCTTGTCAAGAAATCCAACAAGCTCATAGTTGATCTTTGACGATGCAATTATTTCCTTGGCAATAGATGCGCCAGCATCTCCTGCACCTATAATAAGAGTTCTTTTTCCCTTTTGCTGTGAACGCCTTTTATAATATCTTACAAAGCTTCTAAGTAGTCTATATGCAAATAAAACGCAGAAGAAAACAGCCTGTGTTATAAGCCATAGGCAAATACAGCCCTGCACAGTAAGGTGAGGAACAACAGTTGCCGAAAGAATAATATTAACAACAAAAAGAAAAATGTTTATTGATGAAACCTTAGAAAGCTCAGGCAGGCTTACAAAGGAGAAGGCAGAGCGATCAAGCCTTAATCCCAAAACGCAAAAGACAGTTATCGCTACACCGATAACGCAAACCAGCCAAGAGGACGAAAAAAAGTCGCCAAGACCATGCTCAAAGATAAATGCGTGATTAAAAAGCACGGACAGAATATATCCAACGGCGAAGGCGGAGCAAACAATTACCGGCTTTAAGAAATTATATACGGATTTTTTCATTAATTCACCTCAAATATAAAAAACATACAAGCAAGCTTGTATTAGGAAAATATCGAAAAATGTAAAATCAAAAGAAAAATGCTCGATGCTTCCATCGCCTTATATTTTACACTAAAAACGACCACTTGTCAACACTAAATTGAATAACTCTCTTTTTTGACAAAAGCCTAAAAATAAATTATTTTCTTTTAAAATACTCTTGAAAAACTAAAAGAAATGTAGTATGATAGTATAGAAAGAGTAAGAATTTTAAAATTATGGAGGAATAAAAATGGCTTTTGAGCTTGATAACGAGTTTGACTCGGGCGTAGATATAAGAGTCGTTGGAGTAGGCGGTGGCGGAAACAACGCTGTAAATAGAATGATTTCATCAAATGTAAAGGGAGTGCAGTTTATCGCAGTAAATACTGACCGTCCTGCACTTTTGAAATCAAGTGCCGCTACAAAAATTTGTATTGGCGAGCAGGTTACTAAGGGTAACGGAGCAGGTGCAAATCCTGAAATGGGACTTCGTGCCGCAGAGGAGAGCGTAGAGGAGCTTAGAAACGCTCTTGATGGTGCAGATATGGTGTTTATTGCAACTGGTATGGGTGGCGGAACTGGAACTGGAGCAGCTCCCGTTGTTGCAAGAATAGCAAAGGAGCTTGGTATCCTTACCGTAGGTATTGTAACAAAGCCCTTTAAATTTGAGGGAATGCGTAGAATGAATCAGGCTGACGCAGGAATCACCGAGATTTCAAAGTATGTTGATTCATTGGTTGTAATCCCTAACGAAAGACTTAAAGAAATTTCAGATGAAAGAATTACGCTCGATAACGCATTTGCAATCGCAGATGATGTTTTGAAGCGTGGTGTAAAGAGTATATCCGACCTTATTAACGATGTTGGATTTGTAAACCTTGACTTTGCCGATGTCACAGCAATAATGAAGAACGCTGGACTTGCTCATATGGGCGTTGGTGAGGCTAAGGGAGAGAACAAGGCAAGAGAGGCGGCGAAGGCAGCGATTGCCAGCCCACTTCTTGAAACATCAATCAAGGGTGCGCATGGTATCATTATTAATATCACCGTTCCACAGGGCGTGGGACTTGATGAGGTTGATGAGGCATCATCTATGGTTTCGCAGGAGGCAGCACCTGATGCTAATATCATTTGGGGTGCAACCTTCGATAATACCCTTGATGATACTATGAAGATAACCATTATCGCAACAGGCTTTGATAAGCTTCCAAACAAGAATGTTAAGATTGACGCTTCATCAGTAGATGAAATCGAGCTTAAAAAGGGAAACGATATTAGTGCTGATGATTGCAACGATATTATTGATATGATAAATAGAGCAAGAAGAGGCTCTGACGATTCCTTTGGTGGCAAAAAGTATTAATAATATTAATTTGTTTTAATTATAATGTAGAAAAATCTCAGCTTTACGGTTGGGATTTTTTCTATGAAAGCTTGCGTTTTTGTGAAAATTGCCCAAAAAATTCACATAAAATAGCACAAAATAGCTTGATTTTTTGTGCAATATATAGAAAATGTTCAAAAAAAACACTTTAACTTGACAGAGCAAAACTCTAATGATATAATATTTTCGGTGTCGCACTATATTAAAAAGCTATAACTACGCTTATATATAGTATACACTAATTATTATGATACCTCGTTCCGCAAGGAGCTGATGTATAAACATTTATTCTGAGAAAAGGAGGAAAAAAATGCCAACCTTTAACCAACTTGTTAGACAGGGTAGATCGGATAAGACCTATAAGTCAAAGACCCCAGTTCTTCAATCAAGCTTCAACACATTGAAGAATAAGGTAGTTGAGCAGAGCGCACCTCAAAAGAGAGGCGTTTGCACAAAGGTTACAACAACCACACCTAAGAAGCCTAACTCAGCTCTTCGTAAGATCGCAAGAGTAAAGCTTACTAACGGTATGGAGGTAACATCCTACATTCCCGGTATCGGACACAACCTTCAAGAGCACTCAGTTGTTCTTATTCGTGGAGGAAGAGTTCGTGACCTTCCAGGATGCCGTTACCACATTATCCGTGGAACGCTCGACGCACAAGGCGTAGCGAACCGCAACCAAAGCCGTTCAAAGTACGGCGCAAAGCGTGCTAAGAAGAAATAATCTGTCTTAGTGAGGTAATAAAGATAATTTTATCGTAGTTCCGAAGCTTGTCCAACTGAATAAATGTTTATTGTCAGTGACACCTTACGGACTTAACGGGAGAATTTTCTTTCGAGTACCAATGATATCATATTTTTAATGAAGGAGGGAAGTTAAAGTGCCGAGAAGAGGTCAAATTTCCAAAAGAGATGTTTTGCCAGATCCACTTTATAACTCAAAGCTCGTAACAAAGCTTATCAACAACATTATGCTTGATGGTAAGAAGGGCGTTGCTCAAAAGATTGTTTACGATGCATTCAAGATGGTAGAAGAGAAGACTGGTGAAAACGGACTTGATATTTTCAATCAGGCTCTTGAAAACATTATGCCTGTATTGGAGGTTAAGGCTCGCCGTATTGGTGGTTCTAACTATCAGGTTCCTATGGAGGTAAGAGCCGAGAGAAGACAAACACTTGGTCTTCGTTGGATCACAACCTATTCAAGAAACCGTGGCGAAAAGACCATGGCTGAAAGACTTGCAGGCGAAATCCTTGATGCTAAGAATAGCATGGGCGGAGCTTTCAAGAAGAAAGAAGAAACACACAGAATGGCAGAAGCTAATAAGGCTTTCGCACATTACAGATATTAATAGCGTCCTAAGCGCATGAAAGGAAAAACAGATGCCAAGAGAATATTCACTTGAAAATACTCGTAATATCGGTATAATGGCTCATATCGACGCTGGTAAGACCACTACAACCGAGCGTATCTTGTTTTACACAGGTAAGACACACAAGATAGGTGAAACTCACGAGGGCTCTGCAACAATGGACTGGATGGCACAAGAGCAAGAGAGAGGTATTACAATCACCTCTGCCGCAACAACTTGCTTCTGGGCTGGATCAGAAAAGCAGTTCCCCGTAACTCGTATCAATATTATTGATACCCCTGGCCACGTTGACTTCACAGTTGAGGTTCAGCGTTCGCTTAAAGTGCTTGATGGATCTGTTACCGTTTTCTGTGCGAAGGGCGGCGTAGAGCCTCAGTCTGAAACCGTATGGAGACAGGCTGATGAGTATGGCGTACCACGCATGGCATACGTTAACAAAATGGACATCATGGGTGCAGACTTTTATAGAGTTGTAGGCATGATGAAGGAAAGACTCCACGCAAATGCAGTTCCAATTCAGCTACCAATTGGTGCTGAGGACTCATTCAAGGGTATTGTCGACCTTTTTGAAATGAAGGCTGATGTTTACTATGACGACCTTGGTAAGGATATGAGAGTAGAGGATATCCCTGCTGATATGCTTGCAAAGGCTGAGGAGTATAGATCTAACCTTGTAGAATCCATCTGCGAAACAGATGACGATCTTATGATGATGTACCTCGAGGGCGAGGAGCCTTCAACAGAGGAGCTTAAGGCAGCACTTCGTAAGGCAGTTATCGCAAACAAGATAGTTCCTGTAACATGTGGAACATCTTATAAGAATAAGGGCGTACAAAAGCTTCTCGATGCAGTAATCGAGTATATGCCCGCACCAACTGATATTCCTGCAATCAAGGGTATTCACCCTGAAACAGGTGAGGACGATGTTCGTCACTCAAGCGATACAGAGCCATTTAGTGCTCTCGCATTCAAGATTATGACTGACCCATTCGTAGGAAAGCTCTGCTTCTTCCGTGTATACTCAGGATCAGTTCAAGCAGGAACAACAGTTTATAACTCAAGCAAGGACAAGACCGAGAGATTTGGTCGTATCCTCCAAATGCACGCAAACGATAGACAAGATATCGATGTTTGCTATGCTGGAGATATCGCAGCCGTAATCGGAGTTAAGAACACCACAACAGGTGATACCTTCTGCGATGAGAAGAACCCAATTATCCTCGAGTCAATGGAATTCCCAGAGCCCGTTATTCGTGTTGCTGTTGAGCCTAAGACTAAGGCTGGACAAGAGAAGATGGGACTTGCACTTGCAAAGCTTGCTGAGGAAGACCCAACATTTAGAACCTACACAGATGAAGAAACAGGACAAACAATTATCGCTGGAATGGGTGAGCTTCACCTTGAGATCATTGTTGACCGTCTTCTCCGTGAGTTTAAGGTAGAAGCAAATGTAGGTAAGCCTCAGGTTGCATACAAGGAAACAATCAGAAGAAGTGCTGATGTTGACCACAAGTACGCTCGTCAGTCTGGTGGTAAGGGACAATATGGTCATGTTAAGATCATTATGGAGCCTAACGAGCCAGGTAAGGGCTACGAATTTATCAACAAGGTTGTAGGTGGAGCTATTCCAAAGGAATACATTCCATGTGTTGACGCTGGTATTCAAGCAGCAGCACAAACTGGTGTACTTGCTGGCTACAATGTTGTTGACTTTAAGATTACACTTTATGATGGTTCATACCACGAGGTTGACTCATCTGAAATGGCATTTAAGATCGCTGCATCAATGGCGTTCAAGGAGGCTATGAGAAAGGCTGACCCAGTTCTTACTGAGCCTATCATGAAGGTAGTAGTTGTAACACCTGATGACTACATGGGAGATGTTATAGGAACACTTAACTCTCGTCGTGGACAAATCCAATCAATGGATCCAGTTGCAGGTGCACAACAAATTACAGCAATGGTTCCTCTCGCTGAGATGTTCGGTTACGCAACAACCTTGCGTTCATCAACTCAGGGTAGAGCAAACTATTCAATGGAGCCTGATCACTTTGCTGAGGTTCCAAAGAGCGTACAAGACGGCATTATTGCTGCTCGTGCGAAAAACAATTAATCAACCAATAAAAAACAAATATATTTAATTTATGGAGGAAAAATCAAATGGCAAAGGCTAAATTTGAAAGAACAAAACCCCACGTTAACATTGGTACCATCGGTCACGTTGACCATGGTAAGACAACCCTTACAGCAGCAATCACAAAGACACTCGCTCTCAAGAACTCTAACATCGAATTCTTGGCTTATGACCAAATCGATAACTGCCCAGAGGAAAGAGAAAGAGGTATCACAATCAACTCCCGTCACGTTGAGTACGAGACAGATGCTCGTCACTACGCTCACGTTGACTGCCCTGGCCACGCTGACTATGTAAAGAACATGATCACTGGTGCAGCTCAGATGGACGGTGCAATCCTCGTTGTTGCTGGTACAGACGGCCCTATGGCTCAAACTCGTGAGCACGTTCTTCTTGCCCGTCAGGTAGGCGTTCCTGCTCTCGTAATCTTCATCAACAAGTGTGATGATGTTGACGACCCTGAGCTTCTCGACCTCGTTGAGATGGAAATTCGTGACCTTCTCTCTGAGTACGACTTCCCAGGCGATGACATTCCAATCATCCGTGGTTCTGCAAGAAATGCTCTCATTTCTGAGAACAGAGATCCTTCTGCTCCTGAGTACGCTTGCATCTGGGAGCTTATGGACGCTGTTGACAGCTACATCCAAACTCCTGAGAGAAAGGCTGACCTTCCATTCCTTCTCCCTGTAGAGGATGTATTCTCAATCTCAGGTCGTGGTACTGTTTCTACTGGTAGAGTAGAGCGTGGTACTGTTAAGATGGCAGACACAGTTGAAATCGTTGGTCTTACCGACGAAAAGAGACAGACAGTTATTACTGGTATCGAGATGTTCCACAAGCTTATGGACAGCGCTGAGGCTGGTGACAACGTTGGTCTTCTTCTCCGTGGCGTTCAGAAGAACGAGATCGAAAGAGGTCAGGTTCTTTGTAAGCCAGGTTCAATCAACCCACACACAAAGTTTGTAGGAACTGTATATGTTCTTACTGAAAAGGAAGGCGGCCGTTCAAAGCCATTCTTCTCAAACTACAGACCTCAGTTCTACCTCAGAACAACTGACGTTACTGGTATGATCCAGCTTAAGGATACCGACATGGCAAAGCCTGGCGATAATGTAACTATGGAAGTTGAGCTTATCACTCCTATCGCTATCGAGAAGGGTCTCCGTTTCGCTATTCGTGAGGGTGGCCGTACTGTTGGTTCAGGTCAGGTTACTGAAATCGTTGACTAATTTAACCAATAAATAAAAACAAAAAGGGCTCTTTTAGAGCTCTTTTTTGTTTTAAATTATAATAAAAAGAACGGACTTAATGTCCGTTCTTTTTTAAATTATTCAAGTGGTTGACCATTAGCGTCAGTAATATTACCGAGAAGAATCATAATAAATTCAACAAACGCCCAAACGCTAACAACTACTCCACCAAAGCCACAGGTGAGAAGAGTGATTAAGAGCTGAGCAAGACCAAGACCCTTTTTGCCAAGGTAGAAGTTGTGAATACCAAGTCCACCAAGGAAGAAAGCGAGAAGAGCTGCGGCAATCTTTGATTTTCTTTGAACAGGAGCTGCGCCATAAGCAGGAGCACCATAGCCGGGAGCACCGTAAGGAGCACCAGGAGCACCAGGAGCACCATAACCGGGAGCACCATATGCAGGTGGTGGAGTTGTAGGAGCAGAACCAGCACCATAAGGTGGTGGGGTAGCAGGAGCTGCAGGAGCAGCAGGAGCTACATCAATAGCTGTACCACATGAAGGGCAAAACTTTGCTGTATCATCAATTTTAGCACCACAATTTTTACAAAACATAAGAAATCCTCCAAATGTAAATAAAATAATATATAATAATTTTATCACAAAGAGCAAAAAAAGTCAATAGAATATAGGATACAACTTGACAAAGCTCGAAAAAAAGCAGGAAAACCTGCCTTTTTTCTATAAAATTATGCAAATTAATCCATTAGCTCCTTCATTTATAACCCTTGAAAGAGTGTCAGAAAGCTTAACTCGTGAATCCTCAGAAATATGCTCAAGCTTAGCGTGAAGCCCCTCATTTACAAGCTCATATAAGGACTTGCCAAACATATTAGATTCCCAAATCTTCTTGGTGTCATCCTCAAATTCATCAAGCATATATTTTACAATCTCCTGCGATTGCTCAGCCGTGCCAACTATTGGATTTATCTCCGTTTCAATCTTAGCCTTTATCATATGAATAGACGGGGCAGAGGCACGAAGCTTTACACCATAAGAGCCAGAGTGCTTAACTATTTGTGGCTCCTCAAGCGTCATATCCTCAACATCAGGTAGAACAATTCCGTAGCCCGTTTCGTTAACCTCATCAATAGCAGAGGCAAACTTGTCAAGCTCCTTTTTAGCAGAGCTAAGGGCTTTTATAGTCATAAATAAGGCTTCCTCATCGTTTATTTCTACACCACAAAGCTCAGTTATGATTTTATAGTATAAATCCTCATTTAAAGACACATCTACGACAATTTCGCCCGTTCCAAGGTTGCAAATGCTTGCAGGAGTGCCACTAATATACTCATTTTTAGATAGAGCCTCAATGCAAGATGAGGCATCATCTATTTTCGATAGGTCACAGCTTGCCTCTTTTATTGATTCGATAAGACTCGCCTTCAACCAATGGTCGTTATCAAGAGAGCATAGATACTTAGGAAGCCTAAAACAAATTTCATTTATGCCAAATTGACCAAGCAGGAGCTTCATTATTCCCTCGAAATCCTCGTTGTCAAGTTCTAATACATTAACAAGAGCAACAGGAGCGTTATATCTTTCTTCAAGGCTCACAGCAAGTGCGTGTGCGTCCTCGCTTTCGGGAGATGCAGAGTTTAAAACTATTACAAATGGCTTGTTAAGTGTCTGTAATTCGCTTATAACACGCCTTTCAGCATTAACATAATCCTCTCTTGAAAAATCACCATATGAGCCATCACTCGTAACGACAATACCAACCGTAGAGTGCTCGGTAATAACCTTGTGAGTACCAAGCTCTGCCGCCCTTTCAAATTCTAATGGCTCGCTTGACCAAGGAGTGCTAACCATTCTTGCATTCCCCTCATCATCGGTAGAGCCGAGAGCACCATCAATCATATACCCAACACAATCTATTAGCCTTACCTTCATTTGAGTATCGCCAATTCGTACACCTACTGCCTCATCAGGCACAAATTTCGGCTCGGTTGTCATAATAGCCTTACCAGAGGCACTCTGAGGCGTTTCATCCTTAGCACGCTTTCTATCGTACTCGTGCTCAATGCTTGGAATAATAGCCCCGTCCATAAATTTTTTGATAAAGCTCGACTTTCCGCTTCTTACTGGACCTACAACTCCTATGTAAATCTCACCGTTCGTTCTTTTTGCTATGTCCTCGTATATGTTCATATAGCCCTCCTCTTTGCCGAGTGGAAATAATTTATATTAAATCATATTCGAGCAAAAGCACTTATATTACAAAAAAATGCCTTTCCGTAGAAAAGCATTTTAATTATTAGAATGAATACATACTACTTGTTGCTTCTTCAATGGCTGAAATAAATTCAGGGGGAGCAAACTCGTAGAACAGGGCAACTATAACAACAGCTAAAATAACTATCGCTATTGTTACAATACCACAAACAAGACCAGCAGTTGCCATACCTGTCTTTACCTTCATAACAGCTCGTTCAACAATGAACAAAACAATCGCAACAGCTGCAACGATTACTGATATTATTGGGTTACAGCAGCAAACAATAAGTGAAACAATACCACAAATCATAGAGGCAATTCCAAGAGCGTTTTTGCTTTCCATAATTATCTCCTTAAAATTCAATAAAATACTACCTTAATATTTTAGCACCTTGTGAGAGGTTTTGCAAGAGCTTTTAAAATAATTGAAATTTTTTTGTAATTATGCTATAATGGTTTTATATTGCTAAGATGAGAGGAGAGAGCTATGAAAAACACTAAGCGAGCGTTAATATACGGAAATATAATAGCAATAAGCATTCTTGCCTTGTTTGTCTTGCTTTCTCTTGCACTTAAAGAGCTTGATATTAAGTGTGTAATAGCAAGCAATTCGTATATGTACTGTCCAGGCTGTGGCGGAACAAGAGCAGTTTTTTCAATGCTTCATTTTGATTTTATATCAGCATTGAGATATAACATAATAGTTCCTCTTATAGGTGTATTATATTTGTATTACAACATCGGTGCAATAATATCAATAATTAAGGGAAAAGAGGGCTTTTTTAATAAAAAACAGCTCATACCAATATATGTATTTATAGGAATTGTAATTGCTAATTTTATTTTTAGAAATGTATTGCTTTGGGGATTTAGAATAGATTTAATAGGCGATTTTATACCATATAATTAGCCTTTTACCCATAACCCTTGACAATGTAATGAATATATGATAGAATAATATAATAAATAATATTTTAAATATTTGGAGGTATTTTTACTTTATGGACGGCGACCCCGTGGGGATATTAATCTCTATGATAGCACTTCTTGTGTTATCTGCATTTTTCTCAGCGACGGAAACAGCGTTTTCCACATTTAACAGAATTAGAATGAAGAATATGGCACAAAATGGTAACAAGCGTGCCGAGCTCGTTTTAAAATTAGATGACAAATACGATAAGCTTCTTAATACCGTTTTAATCGGTAATAACATAGTAAATATCGCTCTTTCATCTATTGCAACGATATTCTTCGTAGCCCTATTCACCTCGAATGAATCTCTTGGTGCAACAGTGTCAACTGCGGTTGTAACAGTAGCAGTTCTCATTTTTGGCGAAATAACACCAAAGGTGATTGCTAAGGGACACGCAGACGGTATTGTACTTGCATTCGCACCTATAATAAGAGTAATAGGAATAATCCTTACACCCCTTAGCTTTGTTTTTGGAGCTTGGAGCAAGCTTATCAAGCTTATATTCAAGGCAAAGGAGGAAAGTGCCTATACTGAGGATGAGCTTATCACGATTGTTGATGAGGCAGAGGAGGACGGCTCAATCGAAACCGAGGAGGGTGACCTCATTAGATCCGCAATTGAGTTTGCCGATGTAAGTGCAGGCGACATTCTTACCCCTCGTGTTGACATTTGTGCAATATCTAAGGATGAGAGCATTGAAAATATCGCAAAGGTATTCATAGAGAATGCATATTCACGCTTGCCTGTATATGGCGAGGATATGGACGATATTGTCGGTATTTTACACGAAAAGGACTTCTTTGTAGCATATCATAATAATAACAAGACTATAACAAAGCATCTTCAAAAGCCTGTTCATGTGTCAGAGCATATTAAAATTGCCGATCTTATGCAGGTATTAAAGACAAAGAAATGCCATATGGCAATAGTTGTTGATGAATATGGTGGAACTATGGGTATTGTAACCATGGAGGACATCATAGAGGAGCTCATTGGCGATGTCTTTGATGAGCACGATGAGATAGTTGAGGATTATAAGGAGCTTGACGACGGTAGCTTTATTGTAAAGACCTCAGCAGACCTTGATGACTTCTTTGAAAAATTCGGAATTGTTGTAGTTGATGATGAGGATTTACCTCAAACAGTAAACGGCTTTATTATGAAGGAGCTTGAAACCTTCCCTAAGGTTGGAGATAGCTTCGATTATGTAAATTTACATATTGAAATCAAGAAAATCGGCACAAAGCGTGTTGAGGAAATAAAGGTTTCAAAAATAGAAGCAAACGAAGATGATGAATCAAAATAAAAATTCGGCGCAAGCCGAATTTTTAGCAGGAGAATATAATGAATGTATTTGACTTTGATGGAACAATTTACGATGGCGATAGCTCAAAGGACTTTTTCTTCTATTGCTTAAAGCATTATCCAAAAACAAGAAGCAGGATTTTCCCTGTAATTTGGTATGGAGCAGGCTTTGGACTTAGAATTGTAAAGAAAAAGACCTTCAAGCAAAAGCTATTTAGTATAGTAAAGAAAATTCCGGATATCGACAAGGCAGTGCTTGATTTTTGGAACGAGCATAGATGCAATATAAAGAAGTGGTATATGGAGATGAAGGAGCCAAGCGATATTATCATCTCAGCCTCTCCTGAGTTTTTGCTTGCACCAATTTGTGCCGAGCTTGGTGTTGAATGTATGATGGCAACCAAGGTCGATAAGACCACAGGACTTTTTGATGGCGAAAACTGTCACGGAAAGCAAAAGGTAACTCGCTTCTACGAAAGATACCCAGAGGCTGAAATTGACAAGTTCTATTCGGATATGTATTGCGATACTCCTTTGGCGCTTTTAGCAAAGGAAGCATACATAGTAAAGGGCGAAAGGCTTTCCCCTTGGAAATTCAAAAAGAAGGACATAGTAGAATAAATAAAAAATCCCTTTTTCCTTGGAAAGAGGGATTTTTAAATTGTTCGCTCAGCTTCAAGCTTATGTAGCACCTTGTATAACGGAATAACAAGGATAGACATAATAATATTTCCACACATTTGAATAGCATCCCAGGGCAGACCTACCAAAATCCAAGGGAGCATCTTGCTAAAATCAGCATTGAAGAAGGCAATTACCTGAAACGGAGCATATAAGGTTCCGTATAAAATTCCGTGAATTGCCGAGAAAATAGCACATAAAATGCCCTTGACTTTAAGAGAGGATTTTTTTGGAATGAGCATAAAAAGAGCCCAAGCCACAGCCCAAATATATAAGTATGGATACCACCAAAGCTGGAAGCCCGAATACGCACCCTGCAAAAATACAAAAACATAAAGTGGTATAAGTGCACGGGCACGATACTCAAGCGTAAGCACGGCAATAAGCATAGTAATTGCGTGGAAGTTTGGTAAAAATTCCATCACCTGCTTTGAAACAAACATCAAAGCACCAAACATCGCAAATATTGCCAAGTCAAGAATTTTTGATTTTTTCATTTATTAAATAAGAGTAACCCTTTTCATTTTCATATCAATAACTGGTCTATCTCTAAAATCAGTTTTAACGCCTGCAATTTCATCGACAACCTCAATGCCTGCTACAACCTTACCAAACGCAGCATATTGACCGTCAAGGAACTTTCCGTCAGCGTGCATAATAAAGAACTGAGATGAAGCAGAGTTTAGGCTTTGGCTTCTTGCCATAGAAACAACGCCTCTTACATGAGAAATATCGTTTTCAACGCCATTTGCTCTAAATTCACCCTTGATTTTCTCATCAGAGCCACCACAGCCTGTGCCTGTTGGGTCACCACCCTGAATCATAAAGCCAGAGATAACTCTGTGGAAGATAAGACCATCATAAAAGCCCTCTGAAACAAGCTTTTTAAAGTTAGCAGTAGTGATAGGAGCCTTGTCCTCATAAAGCTCAATATCAATAATTCCGCCATTTTCCATTTCTATTCTAACCATAATAACACCTCGTAAAAATATATTATATATACATTGTAGCAGAAACACGCCTCAATGTCAAACAATTTGTTTAATAAAGGCAGAAAATGTTAAATATATTTAAGAGGGGGTGATTTACTTGGATAAGCTGAAAAAAGCTACTTATATAGGGGTTAGCGTAGCAGTATATTTAGCACTTGCATATGTATTTTTAAAATACGCCCTTGGAATAATTTTGCCATTTGCAATATCATTTATAATAGTTGTCCTCTCACGCCCAATAGTTGATAAAATATCAAAATATACAAGAGTGCCAAGGTCAATAATCAGCCTCTTTGTAATAGGAGCTATTTTAACCCTTGGCGTGTATTTGCTTGCACTTGCAGTAGGGGCAATGCTTGAACAGGCAGGGAATATATTAACCATAGTTAGCGAGCATCTTAGCGCAGAGGATAACTATGTCGCAAGAGCAATAGCATTTATAGAGAGCTTCTTTGAAAAATTTCCCTTTTTAAAGAACGATATTACCGAGGACACATCTATTTACACCGTCGCTCTTGAAATGGCAAAAAACGCCGTTTCGGAGCTTTCTGGGGGCATTACAAGAGCACTTGGCGAGCTGATTGCCAAGCTCCCTGAGCTAATAATAACAATTGTAGTAATCCTGCTTTCACTATTTTACTTTTCTAAGGATTATCAAAGGATAACAAAAGCACTGTTGGAGCATATGCCACAGCCAATCAAAAGGAGCCTACCAAGGGTAAAAAGAGATGTCCTTTTCGTGCTTTCAAGCTACCTACGCTCATACCTTATCCTTCTTCTTGTAACCTTTGCCGAGGTGTTTTCAGGACTTCTTATTTTAGGAATTGAAAACGCCTTTACTATATCAATAGTAGTAGCACTCGTTGACCTTTTGCCAATCTTGGGCGTAGGCACTGTGCTTGTGCCTTGGGCACTTTTGTCCTTGGTTACAGGTAATACCTCGCTTGCAATAGGGCTTATAATTCTTTTTGGAGTAGTGTATATAGTAAGGCAGATAATAGAGCCGAGAATAGTAAGCTCACAAATGAATGTCCACCCACTTATTGCAATACTTGCAATGTACGCAGGACTAAAAATAGCTGGAATTGGTGGAATGATAGTCGCTCCGCTTCTCGCATTTATAACAAAAACAATTTATGATGGATTAAAAAAAGAAAAAAGCATTGAAAAAGCCGAGAAACTGTGATAATATATATGTGACTTAAATTTCAGGAGATAAAAAGATGTTTAATGACAAAAAGGTTGTTTTCTCGGGCGTTCAGCCATCAGGAAACCTTACCATAGGAAACTACCTCGGAGCAATTCGCAATTTTAGTGCCTTTTCCGAGGAATACTATTGCTATTATTGTGTTGTGGATATGCACGCAATAACAGTAAGACAAAATCCTGCGGAGCTAAGACGCAGAACATATGAAACCCTTGCACTATATATGGCGTGTGGACTTGATCCAGAAAAGAACACACTCTTTATACAGAGCCATGTTCCTCAGCACGCAGAGCTTGGCTGGATACTTGATTGCTATACTATGTTTGGCGAGCTTTCAAGAATGACACAATTCAAGGATAAGAGTGCTAAAAACGCAGATAACATAAACGCAGGACTTTTCACATATCCCGCACTTATGGCAGCAGATATATTGCTTTATCAAACAGAGCTTGTTCCAGTTGGAATTGACCAAAAGCAACACCTTGAGCTTGCTCGTGATATTGCTAATCGCTTCAATCAGGTATATGGAGATACCTTCGTAGTTCCTGAGGGCTACATACCAAAGGATGGAGCAAAGATTTGCTCACTTCAAGATCCAACAAAGAAAATGAGTAAGTCCGATACAAACGAGAATGCAGTTGTTAGAATACTTGATAGTAAGGACGACATTATAAAGAAATTCAAAAGAGCAGTTACAGACTCTGATAACCAAATCATCTTCACCCCCGAAAAGCCAGGTATTTCAAATCTTCTCACAATCTATTCCTGCGTAACTGATAAAACAATCGCAGATGCCGAGAGGGAGTTTGCAGGTAAGGGCTATGGCGATTTCAAGCTCGCAGTAGGCGAGGCAGTTGCTGATAATCTTGCCCCTGTAAGAGAGGAATTTGCAAGACTTATGGCAGATAAGGCATATCTTGAACAGGTTATGGCAAAGGGAGCAGAGGACGCATATCGTAACGCAAGACGCACAATGTCAAAGGTAAGACGCAAAATCGGCTTTACCGAGCTTAAACACTAAAAAGCAGACACATTACCAGGCATTTAACGGGTGATGTGTCTATTTTTGTGCCTGATTTAGGAAAATAATAACAATATCATTGACAAATAAATCCAACTATTATATAATAAAACTGTTGAAATATGTGCTTATAAAAGCCCTTTTTGAACAGTAAAAAGACATCATTTTCAAGCACAACTCGCAACTCAACTAAAAGTGTAGAAAATCAACCTTTGGTTTATTGACTTTTTGCTTGTGGCGTGGTATTGTGAAGTTGTTGAAGGCGAAAAACAAAAAAGTGCCTTCGTATGAAATGGAGGAAAATTTATGACACTTGGCGAAAAACTTTCGATGTATCGTAGAAACAGCGGAATGACACAGCAGGAGCTTGGCGAGCAATTGAGCATAAGCGCGCAGGCAATTTCAAAATGGGAAAACGATTTGTCCGAGCCAGACATATCTACATTAAAAAAGCTATCATCTGTATTTAATGTTTCTATGGTAGAGCTTCTTGATATAGAAGAAAAGGAAGAAACACCACAGCCTGTAATGAGTGAGGATGAGGTAAACGATATAACCTCTAAAATCACAGATGCAGTAGTAGGAGAAATAGGCACTACACAAAAAACAATTGGCTTTTGCGTTGATTGTGGAATTTCAGTAACCGAGGAAAATGTTGGACAAACAACTCCGAAGGTTAGATGCTCCACATGCACAGAAGAGCTAATAAGAATCGAGAAAAAAAGAGAAGAGGCTCAAAGGCTTGCCGAGGAAAAGCGAATAGAAGCTCAAAGCTATGAGGAGAAAAAGAATCAAGCAATATTAGACTATAATAGAGGCAGAATGCGTCTAAAAAGAAACATAAGCATTATAACAGGCTTAGTTGTAGGAATATTGCTACTTGTTCTATTCATTGTAAACTCTGATAATATCGGCGTAGGTATTGGAGTAGGCTTGGTTTTTGGATATATGAGCTTTGCATTTACTGCACAAATGTTCTTTGACGGCTTTGTTAGAAACCTTCTTCTTGATTGGGCAAGTAAATCAGTTAGCTTTCCAGGACTTATCTTTTCGTTTGATTTAGATGGCTTCCTTTGGCTTATCGGTATGAAGATACTTTTTGCAGTCCTTGGCTTCTTGGCAGGAGTTTTGTTCGCAATATTAGGATTTATCGTATCCTTTGTTTGTGCACCAGTTGTATACCCATTCAGCCTTATCCGTCAAAATCGAGCAATAAAAGATGGCGACCTTGTTGAATTTGATATGGATTAATTACATAAAACAAAAACGCACTCAGACGAGTGCGTTTTGTTATTGTAAAAAGAATACCACGCGATAGTCGCGTGGTTCAGTAGAGGTTAACCGATGAGGAAAAATCCTCCGTATGTGATATAATTAGAAAGACCTGCCAGTCAAACTAAAAACATACGGAGGATTTATCTATGAAGAAAG
>JAZNYH010000006.1:0-23313 GCA_045594305.1 Eubacteriales bacterium
ATTTAGTTTTAGATGTTCACGCTATGATTGTAGAGCCTCAAAGATATGTTGAGGAGCTCATAGCTTGCGGTGCAGACATTTTGACCTTCCACATTGAGGCTGTTACCGAGGAAAAGGCAAAAGAGGCTATTGCTCTTATAAAAAAGAACGGGAAAAGGGTAGGCTTGTCAATTAAGCCTAAAACTCCTGCTGAGGCAATTTTTCCATACATAAACGATGTTGATATGATTTTGGTTATGACTGTCGAGCCTGGCTTTGGCGGACAAAAATTTATGCCCGAAACCATGGAAAAGGTAAGAGCTATTCGCAAATACGCAAAGGAGCTTGGAAAAGAGCTTGATATTGAGGTTGATGGTGGCATCAACGCAGACACTATAAAGATTGCTTCTGATGCGGGAGCGAACATTTTCGTTCTTGGAACAGGCTTTTTCAAGAGCAAGGAGCTCCAATCAGCAGAACAAATTCTTGCACAAACGGAGTAATATGAAAAATAAAACAATATTAATTATCTCTTGGGTATGTGTTGCACTTACAATGCTTATGATTTTCTGCTTTTCAGCAGAGGATGCAGAAAAATCCACACAAACAAGCTCAAGCGTCGTGGAAAATGTCCTTGATATTGTATTGCCAAAGGAGGAAATAACTCCTGAGGTTGTGAAAAAATATCAATTTCCATTTAGAAAGGCTGCCCACTTTGGTATTTATATGCTTCTTGGCTTTTGCCTCGTAAATGCATTTGAGATAACTTTAAATAAAAAATGGTATATTTCTTATCCTGCCTCTGTGGTTGTATCGTTTTTATATGCTTTGAGCGATGAATGGCATCAAAGCTTTACGGCAGGCAGAGGACCAAGCATAAAGGATACATTTATTGATTTATCGGGAGCATTTTTAGGAGCACTCATATATTTGGGATTTATATCCTTATATACATATCTTAATAAAAAGATGAAAAGTAAAAGACCTATCAAATGATAGGCCTTTTTTCTTTAATTATTTCATTTAATGCCTCTAAAAGGGTGAAAATTTCCTTTTTTGTATTAAAAACACTAAATCCTATTCTTACGGCACCACTTGTACCTGTTTTTAATGTTCTGTGAGCTAAGGGAGAGCAGTGAAATCCACTTCTTGTGCAAATTCCTCGTTTATCAAGTGCTTCGGAAAGCACAGAGCTATTTAAGCCCTTGACATTAAACATAAGTGTATTCCCACAATAATCATTCATTTTATATAAAATGATTTTATCGTTTGTACTCAAAATGTCACAGGCGGTCCTGTAAAGCTCCTCCTCGTGCATACGCACATTGGATATTCCTATGCCTTTGAGCCATTTTAAGGATTCGGAAAGCCCTGCAATAAGAGGGGTTGAGAGTGTTCCTGCCTCGTATCTTTCGGGTAAAAAATCAGGCATTTCACTATCAAAGGAATTAACACCAGTGCCTCCCTCAATGATTGTTCTACCAATTTGCTCATTGCCAAAGGCAATCATACCGAGTCCTTGCGGACCATAAAGCCCCTTGTGAGCAGGTATACATAAGGCATCAATGCACATTTCACGAGCGTTTATATCATAAATTCCAACTCCTTGGGAGCCGTCAACAATAAAATAAATGCCTCGCTCCCTACAAAGCTCACCGATTTTCTTAATGGGTAATCTACGAGAGCCAACATTCGATGCAAATGTGCAAACAAGCATTGAGGTATCGGCAGTTATTGAGGATTTTATGCTATTTATGATATCTTCGTCCGTTCCATTAGTGCAAAAGAAGCTGTACGAGCACAAATTTTGGCGAGAAAGAGCACTTATTGGTCTGAGAACCGCATTATGCTCAATATCGCTTAAAATAATGTGTGAGCGGTGTCTAAGGGCTGATTTGATGGCGATGTTCAATGCGTAGGTGGCATTATAGGTGAAAATTATATTTTCAGGACTCGCACCAAGCATTTCAGAAAGTAATACTCGTGCCTCATAGATTTTTTCGGCACTTTTTATAGATAAAGAATGGGAGCTACGCCCAGGATTGCCACAATAATTCTTAATACATCTTGAAATTTCCTCGCAAAGGCATTGTGGCTTTGGAAAGGTAGTAGCAGGATTGTCGAGATATATCATGGTTATAAATTTAATATTTCAGTATAATTAACATGCTTTTTTGATAAGGCATCTGTGACAGCATATAAATTTAAGCAATTGAATTTTATACCGTAAGCACAGCCGTTGTGTGTCATGTGAGGCTCTAATTTTATAATTTCGCTATCAATGCCTATTTCTTGTAAAATTCTTTTTGCCTTTATTGCATAGGTCATTGATTTTAAGGAAGCAACACACATAAGAGCAACACCTCCTTTGATGCCTAATCTTAGTATATGCTAATTTATACTATAAGTTATAGTGCAAAAGAAAAACCGAGGCTTTATACCTCGGCTTTTAATTATAATCCAAGAATTGATGCAGAAATGTTAAAGTAAATTAGTAGTGAAACTGCATCTATAATGGTTGTAATAAATGGACTCGCCATAACAGCAGGGTCAAATCCAACACGCTTAGCCAAAATAGGCAAGCAACAGCCAACTATTTTAGCAACAATAACTACTAAAACAAGAGTTAACGATACTGCTAATGCAACCTGAACAGTTATATCAGGGTTTCTAAACAGTAGATTATCTACAAGCATCATTTTTCCAAAGTTTACAACGGCAAGTGACACGCTACAAAGCAAGGAAACTCTAAGCTCCTTGAAAATTATGCTTATAATATCTCCCATTCGAATTTCTTCTACTGCAAGACCACGAATAATTGTAACAGATGATTGACCGCCTGCGTTTCCGCCAGTTCCCATAAGCATAGGAATAAAGGCGATTAGAGCAGAGCCCGCTGCTGCTACAAGCTTATCCTCAAAGAAGGTGATAATAGCACCTGTAAAGGTTGCAGAGAGCATAAGAAGGAATAGCCACGGAATACGGTTTTTCCAAATTTCAAAAACGCTTGTACTGAGATAAGGCTTGTCGGAAGGGGTAATAGCAGCCATTTTCTCGACATCCTCGGTTGCCTCCTCCTCCATAACATCGATAGCGTCATCGACTGTTACAATACCTACAAGGCGATTTTCCTTGTCGACAACGGGAAGAGCCAAGAGGTCGTACTTACTCATTTCCTTAACTACATTTTCCTTATCCTCATCTGTATAGGCAGAAATAATGCTTGTTTCCATAATATCTGATATGATTTGATCATCATCAGACAAAAGAAGCTTTTTGGCAGTAACATAGCCGAGAAGAGTGCGATCTGGCTTTGTTACATAGCAGGTATAAATAGTTTCCTTGTCAACACCCGTTCTTCTAATACGCTTTAATGCATCCTCAACTGTAATGCTTTCATCAAGTCTAACATACTCAGTTGTCATAATGCTTCCAGCAGAGTCATCAGGATATTTTAAAATTTCGTTAATTGCTTTTCTTGCTTCATTAGTAGAGTTTTTAATGATTCTTCTAACTACATTTGCAGGCATTTCCTCAATAATATCAACTGTATCGTCAATATAAAGCTCATCAAGAATTTCCTTAATCTCGCTATCTGTAAAGGAAGAGAGGAGAAGCTCTTGATTTTCAGTTTCCATTTCGACAAAGGTTTCTGCTGCAATGTCCTTTGGTAGCACTCTAAATAGAATGCCTATTTTTTTGTCAGGAAATTCATCGAGAACAAGTGCTATATCAGCAGGCTCCATCTCTTGAAGCAAAAGCTTTATAGCAAAGAAGTTCTTTTGATCAAGTAATCTTTCAGCTTCCTCGATTATTTCCTTGAGTTCTTCAAGCTCCATGTTTTTTACCTCCTATCAATTATTTGAAGAAGGTGGAGAATATATGCGATGCGTTAAAAATCATTTGCGCAAGCGCACATATTTAATTCAATCCACCCTCGGGGAACGGAAGATCCGTTTTCGACGCTTACGGTCACGATTTTCAACTCCTTTTTTAGAATATTATCAGTCAAATATTGACCGCCTTAATTGTAACATATTAATTAGTTAAAAATCAATATTATTTTGGAAAAAATTTTCTTAAATGTAAAAACTGTAACGCACAATGCAAAAAAAGCCATAAAAAAGCTTACTTTGGGCGTTTTTGCAAGCTCTTTAAAGGCGTTTTCAGCATTTTGTAGTGGAATGCTTATCTCGAATAGAAAAGAGAACAAAACCGCTGAAAATCCGCATAGAATACCATGAAAAAGCTTGAATATGAAAAATCGTATCTTATCAAGAGGAAAGCCATCGCATACTGCAAAGGTTTGCATATGCACGCATATCCCACCAAAGCCTACGCAAAAGCCAGTAAAAAATAAACACGAATTTAGGGAATTAAATGATATGGCATAAAAGGAGCCTTGACAAAATTCCATAAAAATATTTAAAATTGAGTGAAAATTTGTTCCTTTCTCAATCGAAAAAATTACACTAAAAATTTCGCAAATTGCAGAGAAGAAAACAATAAAACCACAGATTGAAATTATAGTCGAAGAGGATGAAATTACAGCCCTTGAAATTGATGTAAATACCCCCTCTTTTTTAGGAGAATTTTTACAGCAATTTTTGCTAAATTTATCACTTGAATTATTAAATTTTGGCCGCTTTAAAATTATCCCTCCCAATAAAAATGATAAGAAAATTTGGCATAAAAATAGATAAATACCGAAAAGAAAATTCGACCAAATTTTCCCACCAACGCATCCAAGCAAAAATCCTATTCCAGCATTGGAGGAGAGAATAATAGCGTTAGAAAACTCGACATCGCTACCACCATTTTTCTTAAAATCCTCGCAAATTGCCTTTGGTCCATTTACAAATCCACAAAGAGAGCCGAGAAGTATATGGGGAATATATTTTCTGCAAGTGCCTAAAATTCTTATAAGGCTATTTGGTATAATACTGAAAAGTGGCTCTAAGGCTTTTGTATAAAGGATTGTTGAGCATAAAACCATAAAAACAAAAATAGATGGCACAAGAGAGCTTGCACAAAACAAAAGAGCCGATTTTGTCGACAAAAATATATTTTCTACATTTGTAAAAAATAGTAAAATGACAATCAAAGCAAGTATTAAAGGCATTATTTTTTTGATTTTCAAAGTATTAATATCACCTCATTATCATAAACATTGTACAGGAAAATTATATGATTACAAGAGGTGAAAAAATGCGAAAAAAGAACTTAGGAGAAATCATTGCTGATAAATTTGACATACCGCTTGAAGGGTTTGCAAGCATACCAAATGCACAATTTGTTGGGGACTCTCAGCTTAGCATAGATGGATGTGTAGGAATTAAAAAATATGAGCCCACAGAAATTATAATTCGCTCCAAGGATTTTATCTTAAAAATTTCAGGCTCATCGTTGTCAATGATGACCTTTTCTGGGGGCAGAGTTTCTATTCGAGGATACATTTCAAAATACGAAATTGAGAGAGTGTGAGTATGAAAAAATTTAGACTAAATTATTTGGAAATTAAAATACCGAAGGAATTTAGAAATTTGGCAATGAACGCTATCTTAATTAACAATCTTTCCTACAAGAAAAGTGAAATTTTAGATGACCTTTCTTTGCTTATCATAATTTCTGCAAAGCACAAAAGGGACTTTGAGAAAGCCTTTCGAGATAACTCGGTCACCGCTGAATTTTCAAAACCAAGAGGAATTTTGCCACTTTTGAAAAGATACAAGCATCGTTATGGGATTATTTTAGGAGCATTAATTCTTGTTGTTTTGCTTAATTTATCCTCTCAATTTGTTTGGAGAATAGACATATCAGGAAATACTACGATTTCTGATGAACAAATTGTTCAGGAGCTTGATGCAGTTGGCTTTAAGCTTGGTAGCTTTATACCGAGGGTTGATTATGATAGGCTACACAATAGCTTTTTGATGAAATCTGATGATATTTCGTGGATTTCTGTAAATATTACAGGAAATGTGGCAAGCGTAAGAGTAAGGGAACGCTTATGCGAGTTAGAGCAGGAAGGTATGACATATACAAATGTTTTATCAAAATATGATGCTCAAATAGCTCTAATACAAATATACAATGGAAAAAAGGTCATATCAATTGGAGATATAGTCAAAAAGGGCGATTTACTCATAAGCGGAGTTATAGATTCTCAATCTCAGGGAGTTCGTTATGTTCACGCTGATGGTAAGGTAATGGGCTATGTAAGAAAGCCGATTTCTATAAAAATTCCATTAAAATCTGCAGAAAAGGTCTATACAGATACAATTTACAAGGAAAAAAGCGTAAAAATCTTCTCAAAAGAGATAAATTTTTCGCCAAAGTGTAGAAATTATAATAACTTTTATGATAAAATAAACAAGAAAGAGAAGCTACGCCTTTTTGGATGCATAGAGCTTCCAATAGAAATTATCACTACCTATTATAGAGAGTTTAAGTATAACGAGGTTGTATACACATACTCTCAGGCTGTTGATATTGCGTTTTCACATCTTAGACAAGAGCTTGATCAAAATACAAAAAATGCAGAATTAATTTCAAAAAAAGTCAAAACAAGCTATGATAGCGATTTTTTCTATCTTGATTGTGAATTGTATTGTTACGAAAATATCGCTACCCTTATAGCGTTTGATGTTCAATAAAAAGGAGTAAAAAATGACCGAAAAAACCTTTAATACCTCATCGCCATCTATAACGAGTGCAATTTTTGGACCGTTTGATGTTTATGTAAGCGCTATTGAGCGTGCTTTTGGTGTTAAAATAGTAAATCGCCCATCAAACAATGAAATTGGCGATTGTATTACTATAAGTGGCGAGGAAGCAAATGTTCAGCAGGCATACGAGGTTTTAATTTATTTGAACAAGCTTGCATCACTCAATACCTTGATTACTGATCAAAGCGTTGATTATGCTATTTCTATGGTTCAAGATAATAGAACCTCGGATCTAAATGAGCTTGATGATGATTGCTTTTTTGTCAGTGCAAAGGGCAGACCAATAAAGGCTAAAACACTCGGTCAAAAGAAATATGTAAATGCAATTAAAAAGAATACTATAACCGTTGGCATTGGTCCAGCTGGAACAGGAAAGACCTTTCTTGCGGTAGCAATGGCGGTAAAAGCACTTAGGGACAAGGAGATTAGCAGAATTATTTTAACTCGTCCTGCGGTTGAGGCAGGAGAGCGTCTTGGCTTCTTGCCCGGTGATTTACAAAGTAAAATTGATCCATATTTAAGACCTCTATATGACGCACTATATGAGATGCTTGGCTTTGAAAATTGCTCAAAATACATTGAAAAAATGACTATCGAAATAGCTCCTCTTGCGTATATGAGAGGAAGAACGCTTGACGATTCGTTTATAATACTTGATGAGGCACAAAACACGACTCCCGAGCAAATGAAAATGTTTTTAACTCGCTTAGGAATAGGTTCTAAGATAGTTGTAACGGGAGATTTGACGCAAACTGACTTGCCAGATGGTAAAAGCAGTGGCCTTGCCGAGGCTGTTAAAATTTTAAAGGATGTAGAGGGGATTTGCGTTCATACCTTTACAGACAAGGATGTTGTAAGACACAAGCTTGTACAAAGAATCATTCTCGCTTATGACAAATATGAAAAGGAGCGTAAGGCAAACGCTTTAACAAAAACGAAAAGAGGAAATAAAAAATGACTTTGAATACTTATATCACTAATGAACAGGATACATTTGAGGTAAGAGCCTCTATGAGAGCAATTGTAAGAAAGGCAATCTTTAATACCTTGGTTTACGAGGGCTTTGAATACGATACAGAGGTTTCAGTTACCTTTGTTGATAATGAGCAAATAAAGGAGCTTAATAAGAGCTATAGAAATAAAAATAGTGCAACTGATGTTCTTTCTTTTCCACAATATGATGATTTTAACGATATAGTAGATCCTGATGCGATTGTACCACTTGGGGATATCGTTATATCGCTTGAAAGAGCAAGAGAGCAGGGATATAACCTTTTCCATAGCGTATATCACGAGGTTGCCTTCCTTTGCGTGCACTCAACCCTTCACCTTCTTGGATATGA
The DNA here is from genome assembly GCA_045594305.1 of Eubacteriales bacterium. Classification (GTDB taxonomy): domain Bacteria; phylum Bacillota; class Clostridia; order Oscillospirales; family CAG-272; genus RGIG2000. The sequence continues at coordinate 8,051 of JAZNYH010000006.1, forward strand.
TCACGAAAGATCAAAGGAAGAGGAAAAGGAAATGATTAAAAAGCAAAAAGAAATTATGGAGATAATGGGATTTTAATGAAAAAGACAGCGTTTATTGCAATTGTAGGTAGACCTAATGTTGGTAAATCAACCATTTTAAATGCAATTTTAGGAGAAAAAATTGCAATTGTATCATCTAAGCCTCAAACTACAAGAAATAGAATAACTGGTATTCTAACTAAGGAAGAAAGCCAATTTGTTTTTTTGGATACACCAGGCTTTCAAAAGCCACGCACAAAGTTGGGAGACTATATGTTAAAGGCATCTAAGTCCTCAATAGGTTCATCTGATGCTGCAATTTTAGTTGCAGATGCTTTCCATGCTCCTGGTGATATAGAAAAGAACATAATCGAGCAAATAGTAGCATCAAAAATACCTGCTATTTTGGTTTTGAACAAAACCGATATGTCAACTCCCGAAAAAATTGCTCAAACAATTGCACAGTATGATGAAATTCATAAATTTGATGCAGTTATTCCAACCTGTGCATCTAAAAACGAGGGAATAAGCATCGTTCTTGATGAATGCTCGAAATTTTTAACTGATAGCGAATGGTTTTTCCCTGATGATATGATCACTGATCAGCCCGAAAGAATGATCGTTGCAGAGGCCATAAGAGAAAAGATTTTGAGAACCTTAAATGATGAAATCCCTCACGGAACAGCGGTTTCAGTAGAGGAGTTTAAGGACGAAGGAAAAATTATAAGAATTCGCGCTGAAATTTATTGTGAAAAGGAATCGCATAAAGGAATTATTATAGGCAAAAGAGGAGCAGCACTTAAAACAATCGGCTCATATGCAAGAGAGGATCTTGAAAGATTTTTTGGAGTAAAGGTTTTCCTTGATTTATGGGTTAAGGTTAAGGAAAAATGGAGAGATAGTGCTGTAAATCTAAATAATCTTGGTTATAATCCAAAGGATGTTCAATGACAGATTTTAAGGTTAATGGCCTTGTTTTAAAGGAAAATCAAAGCGGAGAATACGATAAGGTGCTTACCGTGCTTACCGAAAAGCACGGAAAGCTATATGTTGTTGGTAAGGGTGTAAAGAGTGTGAGAAGCCGTCATATGGCTACCACTCAGGTTTTTACATATGCATCCTTTAATCTACGCAAAAAGGGCAATTATTACTACATAACAGATAGCGACCTCATAGAAAATTACTATGATTTAAGAGGAGATATGCTTAAGCTGGCTCTTGCAAGCTTTGTGTGTGATGTTTCATGTGAGATTGCTAAGGAGGGCGTAGAGGAGGGAGCTCTTTTAAAGCTTACTCTAAACACGCTTTATGCCATTGCAAAGGAATTTCGCCCCCTTGAAATAATTCGTGCCTCTTTTGAGCTAAGAGTTCTTTCTGATAGTGGCTTGATGCCTGATTTGACCTCGTGCAGAGAATGTGGAGATGAGGAGCCAGCTCTTTCAAGCCTCGATATAATGGACGGAACGATAATCTGCGATAAATGCAGAAGGGGAACAAATTCGGCAATTGTAAAAGATGCGTTTTATGAAACAGGCATACCAAGACCTATTTCTATTATTTCCTTGTCTGTTCTAAATGCAATGAGATATGTTATAAACGCAAGGAGCGAGCGTTTTTTGTCATTTACACTTGATGAAATAGAGCATCGAATGTTCTTCGATGCGTGCGAAAAATACCTATTAAATCAGCTTGAAAGAGGATTTTTCTCACTTGATTTTTACAAATCCCTGCTTTGATACAAATTTTGAAAGGAAGTCTATGCTAAACTTAGATAAATCCATAAGGATACTTGAGTTTGACAAAATAAGAGGAGCATTGGCCTCGCTTGCCCTTACCGAGGGTGCAAAAAAGCGAGCCTTTTCTCTGATGCCAAGCTCTGATATAGAGCAGGTTTCAAAAAGACAAGCTCTTACTGCTAATGCTAAGAAAATGGCTGGTATAAAGGGAGCTCCTTCGTTTGGAACTATGCCAGAAATATTAGATGCCGTTGAAAAGGCGGAGAAAAACTCTATTTTATCTCCACGAGAAATCTTAGATGTGGCATCTGTGTTACGCACCACGAGATATTTAATTGAATACATTCACACCGACGCCATCGAAAGATGCGAGCTTTCGGAATATTTTGATCTTTTAGTACCTAATTTTACTCTTGAAGCAAGTATTTTTAAGGCGATTATAAGTGAGGATCTTATTGCCGACGATGCAAGCCCGCTTCTTGCTGATATAAGGCGAAAAATCAGATATCAAACAAATCGTATTAGAGAAATTTTGCAAGGCTATTTGGTTGGTGAAAATTCAAAGCATCTTCGTGACAACATTGTTACAATGCGTAACGGAAGATATGTTCTTCCTGTAAAAACGGAGAATAAAAACGAAATAAAGGGCTTGATACACGACACCTCGGGAACAGGTGCGACCTTGTTTATAGAGCCTATGGCTGTTGTAGAGGCTAACAATGAGCTTAGAACTCTATTTGGTGAGGAGCAGAGCGAAATTGAACGAATTTTAGCTGATTTTTCTGCTCAAATTGCTGATTTTGCATTACAGCTTGAAAACAATTATAGAAATATTACCGAGATTGCGTTTTATTTTGCATGCTCGGAGCTTTCATATAAAATGAATGCGGTTGAGCCGAGAATAAATACAAGCAAGTATGTTGCAATTGATAAGGCTCGCCATCCTCTTTTGGATAAGACAAGGGTTGTTCCTATTGATATTTCATTAGGAAAGGGCTACAATATGCTTGTTGTTACTGGTCCTAATACAGGCGGAAAAACTGTAACCTTAAAAACAATAGGCTTATTTGCATTAATGCTTCAATCCGGTCTTCAAATTCCTGCCGATAATGCAGATATGTGCATTTTCGATGGAGTTTTTGCAGATATTGGAGATGAGCAAAGCATAGAGCAATCACTATCAACATTTTCAGGACACATGATCTCGGTAATTAATATTATTAATGAAATTACTGATAGCTCTCTCGTCCTTTTTGATGAGCTTGGAGCAGGCACAGACCCAATTGAGGGAGCTGCATTAGCACAGGCTATTCTTGAAACGGTTCTTAATAGAAGAGCTCTTTGCGTAGCAACAACTCACTATGCAGAGCTAAAAGCGTTTGCCTTGAATACTGAAAGCGTTTCCAATGCATCGTGCGAATTTGATATAAACACATTGAAGCCAACTTATAGGCTTATTGTCGGTGCTCCTGGTAAATCTAATGCGTTTTTAATTTCTCAAAAGCTTGGTGTTCCAGCTACTATTGTAGAGCGTGCTAAGGAACTAACAACTGACGATTCTAAGAGCTTTGAGGCGGTGATTGGCAAGCTTGAAGAGGCAAGAGTTGAAATGGAGAAGGAGCGTGCCGAGGCCACAAGACAACGCATAGAGCTTGAAAAATTCAAGGAAAACACAGAAAAAGAGCTACGAGAAAAGCTTAGCCGTGCCGAGAGAGATAGTGAGGATATGATTCGCAAGGCTCAGCAAATGATTACAGGTGCCAAGGCAAGCGCTGAGTTCATCTTTGATAAGCTTGATAGACTTCAAAAGGATCAGTCAAATTATGGCGAGAAAAAGAAGGAAATTCGTCAAAAGCTTGGTGAGGCAGATGATATTTATAATCCAATTGAAGAAATTGATGAAAATTATGAGCTTCCAAGAGCCTTGAAGAAGGGTGATGTTGTAATTTTAAGAAATATTGGCACAGAGGCTGTATTGCTTGAGGATCCTGATAAGAACGGAAATGTTCTTGTTAGAAGTGGAATGATGCAAACTAAAACAAGCACGAAAAACCTTATGCTCGTGACCGAAAAGAAGAAAGAGCCTAAGAAAAAGGCAACCCAATCCAAAACTGCCGTTAGTATTTCGGGTAGCTTTTCAGTTTCCTTAGATGTTAGAGGCAAGAATGTTGAGGAGGCTTGGATTGATGTTGATAAATACCTTGACGAGGCTCTTATGCATGGCGTAAAGAGCGTTACAATCGTTCACGGAAAGGGAACAGGTCTTTTGAGAAAGGGATTATGGGAGTTTTTCCGTAAGGATAAGAGGGTTAAAAAATATCGAAACGGAGAGTATGGCGAGGGGGACTTCGGTGTAACCGTTGTAGAGCTTAAATAAATATCGGGCATTTTGTCCGATATTTTTCTTTTATTTAGTTATTCCTTTGGTCATAGTGGAGATAATGCTTAAAAAGCGTTTAATTTATATAAAAAGACTTGCAATTTTACCTGTTAATTGTTATAATATAATCGATATATTATTTATTATAGAGAGGGTAAACTATGTCTGAACTTAAAATGTTAGCAATTGACCTCGGCGCTTCAAGTGGCAGAGGAATCGTTGGATCCTTCGATGGAAAAAAGCTTTATGTAAGAGAAAACCATCGTTTTCCAAATGAGCCAGTTAATACCTGTGGTAGCTTTTGTTGGGATATTTTGAGGATTTTTCACGAAATAAAATCATCTATTTCAAAATGCGCCTTGTCTGATGACAAGGATATTAAGAGCATTGGTATTGACACTTGGGGTGTTGATTACAGCTTTGTAGATAAAAGAGGAATGCTTATGGCAAATCCTTACCATTATCGTGATGCTCGTACCGATGGAATTCAGCCATATGCATTTAATAAGGTTCCTTTTGCTGATATATATTCAGTAGCAGGTATTCAAACAATGAATTTTAACACGCTATATCAGCTTGTTGCAGATATTCGTGATAGAAAATACATAATTGACAATGCTGACAAGCTTCTTTTCGTTCCTGACCTTTTGAACTATTTCTTGACAGGCGAAAAGGTAACTGAGTATACAATTGCATCTACTGGATCAATTCTTGATGCAAAGAAGAGAGCACTTGCAACTGATTTGCTTGCTAAATTTGGTATTAGATCAGACATTTTCTGTGATATTGTAATGCCTGGAAACAAGCTTGGTAAGCTTTCTCCTCAAATTCTTTCTGAGGTTGGTAATGTTTCTGCAACTGTTGTCAATGTAGCATCTCACGATACTGCGAGTGCTGTTATTGCAGTTCCAGCAAAGCGTGGAGATGACTTTGTTTACATCAGTAGTGGTACATGGTCACTTATGGGCGTTGAGTGTGATGAGCCTGTTATAAACGACGCATCCCGCAACTACAACCTTACAAATGAGGGAGGAGCAGGCGGTAAGATTAGATTCCTTAAAAACATTATGGGACTTTGGCTTGAACAGGAGTCGAGACGCCAATGGAAGCGTGAGGGACTTGATATTTCCTTTGATGAGCTTACCGAAAAGGCTCTTGAGGCTAAGCCCTTCCAATGCTTTATTAATCCTAATGATGACTTGTTTACCCCTCAGGGCGATATGCCTAATAGAATTAGAGAGTTTTGTAAGAAAACTGGTCAGCATGTTCCTGAATCAATTGGTGAGGTTGTAAGATGTATTTTTGAAAGCCTTGTTTTGTGTTATAGACAAACTATTGAGTCTATTGAATCAATGACTGGCAAGCACTACAACTCAATCAATATTGTTGGCGGTGGAACTAAGGAGGCTATTCTTTGTCAATATGCCGCTGATGCATCTAATAGAGTTGTATACGCAGGTCCTGTTGAGGCTACTGCAATTGGTAATATCGCTATGCAAGCAATTGCTTCTGGCGAGATTAAGGATATTGCAGAGGCAAGAGAGGTAATTAGAGATTCATTTGAAATCAAGGTATATGAGCCAAATCACACAGACGCTTGGGATGAGGCTTATGCAAAATTTTTGGAAATTTGCGGAAAGGAATATAAATAATGAACGAGCTTAAGAACAAAATGTATGAAATTGCAAAGGCTGAATACGCAAAATTAGGTATTGATACTGATGCAGTTATTGAAAGAATGAAAAAGGTTCCTGTTTCAATTCAATGCTGGCAGGGTGATGATGTTAAGGGCTTTGAAAGCAAGGGCCCATTGACTGGTGGTATTCAAACCACAGGTAATTATCCTGGTGCAGCTCGCAATATTGAGGAGCTTCAAGCTGATTTTGAAAAGGCAGCCTCAATGATTCCTGGAAAGAAAAAGCTTAGCCTTCACGCTATATACCTTGATAACAAGGGTGAAAATGTTCCAAGAGATCAAATCAAGCCAGAGCATTATGAAACCTGGATTAAATGGGCTAAAAAGAACGGCTTCGGTCTTAATCTTGACCCAACCTGCTTCTCACATCCTCTTTCCGATGACGGCTTTACACTTAGCCATCATGATGAGAAAATCCGTAAGTTTTGGATTGACCATGTAATAGCAACAAGAAAGGTTGCAGAGTACATAGGCAAGGAAATGGGAGAGGTTTGTGCAAGTAACTACTGGATTCCTGATGGATTTAAGGATATTCCCGTTGATAGAAAGGGATATAGAGAGCGTCTTGAGGATTCTCTCAATCAAATCTTCGCAGTAGAGGTAGATCCTAAATATAATGTAGCTGCTCTTGAGGGCAAGGTTTTCGGTATTGGTGCTGAAAGCTGTACAATCGGTTCGAACGATTTTTATCTTGGCTATTGTGCTAAAAATGGTCAATATTTAACTCTTGACGCAGGACATTTCCATCCAACAGAATTTATTTCTGATAAGATAAGCACTGCACTTCAATTCACACCTGGACTTTTGCTTCATGTTTCTCGTCCTGTAAGATGGGATAGTGACCATGTTGTAATATTTGATGATGAGCTTAAGGCTATTGCTCAAGAAATCGTTAGAAGTGGTCAAATGGATAGAATCCATATTGGTCTTGATTTCTTTGACGCAAGCATTAATAGAATTGCAGCTTGGGTAATTGGTGCAAGAAACATTCAAAAGGCGCTTCTTTTTGCAATGCTTGAGCCAACAGAGGAGCTTATTAAGTATGAGCTTGACCTTGATTATACATCTCGCTTGGCAGTTCTTGAAGAGCTTAAATCAATGCCATTTGAGGCTGTTTGGGATAAATACTGTGATGAATGTGGCGTTCCTTGCGGAATGGATTGGATTGCACAGGTTAAGGAATATGAAAGAGAAGTTCTTTCAAAAAGATAATTTTATCTGACTATTGAAATATAACTTTGGGGGTTAATATGAACGAAAATTGTTACGGAGAATTGAAGGTTATCGGTATGAGAGGCTGCGAGCAGTTCGCAGATCAGGTCGATTACTATCTTAAAAAATGGAGAAATAGTGATTCAACATTTATTGCTGATGCTCATTGTCCAAGATTTGGCTCTGGTGAGGCTAAGGCACTTATAAATGAATCAATGAGAGGCCTTGACCTTTACATCATCTCTGATTGCTTTAATTATGGAGTAACATACAAAATGTATGGTATGCAGGTCCCTATGAGTCCTGATGACCATTTTCAGGATTTAAAGAGAATCATTGCTGCAACTGGTGGTAAGACAAGAAGAATTTCTGTTATTATGCCAATGCTTTATGAGGGAAGACAGCACAAGCGCTCTGCAAGAGAGTCCTTGGACTGTGCTCTTGCACTTCAAGAGCTTACAAGAATGGGTGTTACAAATATTATCACATTCGATGCTCACGATCCAAGAGTACAAAACGCTATTCCATTAAACGGCTTTGATAGCGTTAGACCTACATATCAGATGCTCAAAGCTCTTGTAAAGAACATTCCTGACATTAAGCTTGATAAGGACAATCTTATGGTTGTTTCTCCTGATGAGGGTGCTATTGGAAGATCAATGTACATTGCATCAGTTCTTGGCATTGAGCTTGGTATGTTCTACAAGAGAAGAAACTATTCCGTAATAATTGATGGTAAAAACCCAATTGAGGCTCACGAATATCTTGGTAAGGACCTTCACGGCAAGGATGTTATCGTTGTTGACGATATGATTTCATCTGGTGAGTCTATGATAGATGTTGCTGAGCAATTAAAGAGCAGAGGAGCAAAGAGAGTATTTGTATTCGCTACATTCTCACTTTTCTGCAATGGACTTGAAAAATTTGACAAGGCTTATGAGGCTGGCATTTTTGATAAGATATTTACAACTAACCTTACATATCATACCCCTGAAATTCTTTCAAGAGAGTGGTATTGTGATGTAAACATGAGCAAATATGTATCATATATCATAGACACCCTTAATAAGGATGCTTCTATTAGCGATCTTCTCAATCCTGTAAAGAAGATCCATACATTGCTTGATAAATTCAATGCAAATGCACTCAATGACCTTGAGGAAGACGATAACTAAGGAATTTTCAAATGAATAATTTTAAAAAATTGGTTGCTAATGACCTTCTTGCAACCATTTCAACAATTGCACAAACAGAGCTAACTAAGGATGATATCCTTGGAATGTTCGAATATCCACCCGACTCCTCGCTTGGCGATATAGCTTTTCCGTGCTTTAAGCTTAGCAGAATTTTAAGGAAAGCACCCCCTGTTATTGCCAAGGAAATTGCAGATTCCTTTAAGTCTGATGTTGTTTCAAAGGCAGAGGCAGTAAATGGATATCTAAATATCTTTGTTTCAAACGACTATCTAATAAAAAATGTTCTTTTTAGGATCGAGGAAGAAAAGGAGCATTATGGCTCTGATGATTCTGGAAAGGGAAAGACCGCTGTTTTTGACTATTCATCGCCAAATGTAGCAAAGCCTTTCCATATAGGACATTTAGGAACTACTGTTATAGGTCACTCTTTAAAGATGCTTCATAAATTCCAAGGCTATAATTGTGTTGGAATAAACTATCTTGGTGACTGGGGCACACAATTTGGTAAGCTGATTGTTGCTTACAATATGTGGGGCAACAAGGAAACCATTGAAAAGGGTGGAGTAGATGAGCTTGTTTCTTTGTATGTAAAATTTCACGAGGAAGCAGAAAAGGATGAAACACTTACACAAAAGGCGAGAGAGGAATTTACAAAGCTTGAGCATCATGATGAAACTAATATAGGACTTTGGAAATGGTTTGTTGAGCTTAGCCTTGTTGAGTATCAAAAAACCTACAAGCAGCTTGGTATAGAGTTTGATAGCTATAAGGGTGAAAGCTTCTATACCGACAAAATGCCCGCTCAAATTGATATTTTAAGGGAGAAAAATCTCCTTAAAATCGATGATGGAGCATCAATCGTTGATTTGTCCGAGTATAATATGCCACCATGTCTTATTTTAAAAAGAGATGGCTCAACGCTTTATCCAACCCGTGATATAGCTGCTGCGGTTTATCGTAAGCAGGCTTATAGCTTTGATAAATGTATTTATGTTACATCAGCAGGTCAAAGCCTACACTTTGCTCAATGGTTTAAGGTTGTTGAGCTAATGGGCTACGATTGGTACGATCAGCTCGTACATGTTCCATATGGAACCGTAAGTATAAATAACGAAAAGCTTGCCACAAGAACTGGTAATGTTATTCTTTTAAAGGACCTTTTTGCTACTGCAATAGAGAAGGTTACTGAGATTATGGATGAGAAAAATCCCGATCTTCCTAACAAAGAAGAAATTGCCGAGGCCGTTGGTGTTGGCTCCATAATTTTCTATTACCTATATAATAATAGAATTAAGGATATAAACTTTGTAATGCAGGATGCGTTAAGCTTTGACGGCAATACAGGTCCATACGCCCAATATACCTATGCTCGTACATCTGGAATACTTGAAAAGTCAAATGGTGCGAATTTGGGCGCTACAGAGCCTAAAATCACTACACCTGAGGAGGCAGAGCTTCTAAAAATTCTTTCAAGATTTAATGAAGCGGTAAGAAACGCCATTCAGGACTATGAGCCTTCCGTTATTACGAGATATATAATTGATGTATGCTCATCATTTAACAAGTTCTATCACAACTGTCAAATCCTTTCCGCTGAGGATGAGGCTATTAAAAATACAAGAATTCGCTTGACAGCTGCAACCAAGACAGTTCTTGGATCAGCATTTGAGCTTATTTGTCTTAAGAAAACTGAAAAAATTTAATTGCAAGAGGTTATTATGTCAGGACATAGCAAATGGAAAAATATAATGCATAAAAAAGAGAAGACTGATGCTCAAAAGGCAAAAATCTTCACAAAAATTGGTAAGGAAATCGCTATTGCTGTAAGATCAGGTGGTCCAGATCCTACTATAAACTCAAAGCTTGCTGCGCTTATCGCTAAGGCAAAGGCTAATAATGTTCCTAATGATAATATCGAAAGAACAATTAAAAAGGCAAGCTCAGCTGATGCTGCTGCACTTGAAGAAATGAAGTACGAGGGCTACGGTCCTGGTGGAGTTGCTGTTATCGTTACTGCCGCTACCGATAACACCAATCGTACAACACCCGAAATTCGTTCTTATTTTAGCAAATATAAGGGCAACCTTGGTACAACAGGCTGTGTTGGATATCTTTTCGAGGATAAGGGTGTTATTATGATTTCTAAGGAAGAGGGCTATGATGAGGATGCTCTTATGGAGGCTTCATTAGAGGCGGGCGCTGCTGACTTTATATCTGACGAAGACGCTTATATCGTTTATACAGAGGATAGCGATCTTGAATCTGTTGCCGCCGATCTTGAATCTGCTGGCTTTAAGTATGTTACCGCAGAGCACGACAAGATTCCTTCAACATATGTAACTCTTACCTCAGATGATGATATTAAGTATATGAATCTTCTTTTGGAGCATCTTGAGGACAACGATGATGTAACAGAGGTTTATCATAACTGGGAAAATTGCGACTAATATATTAAAGCAGAGGCATCAGCCTCTGCTTTTTTTACCGAATACATTGAAAAACATACCAAATACCTTTATAATATTGAAAACAAGTTATATTTATTATAGAATATAATCAAGAGGTGAGCTTTTATGAAATATACGACTATAATCGATAAAAATAGAGAAGAAGAGGTGCTAATTTACGCCAAGGAAAGAAATGCACTCGTTTTTGACATTGAAAGGCTAATAGACGCAAGCAATACACAGCTTGTAGGGTATTTTGAAGATGGTGTAAAGCCACTTGCTCTAAATGAAATTTATTGCTTTTCAATAGAAAGCTCGAAAACTATTGCTTATCTTGAAAATCAAAGACTTATTGTTAAGCAACGCCTATACGAGCTTGAAAAAATATTGGATAATAGCTTTATTAAAATAAATCAATCCTGTATTATAAATATAAAAATGATTGATCAATTTAAGGCATCCTTTGGTGGTGCATTAATGGTAAGGCTTAAAAATGGATATGAGGATTATGTTTCAAGAAGGCAATTGAAGTCAGTTAAGGAAAGGATTGGTTTTTAGTATGAATAAGTATGTAAAAGCGTTTTTTCAAAGAGGTATAGCGTTTGGTGGCTTTGGACCTATTATTGCTGGAATAGTTTACTTTATTATTTCACTCTGTATACCAAATTTTTCACTGAGCGGATTAGAGATTCTTGTTGGAATTGTATCAACTTATCTATTAGCATTTATTCAAGCGGGAGCAAGTATATTTAATCAAATAGAGCATTGGTCAATTGCTAAATCATTGCTATTTCATATGGGAAGTATTTATCTTGCTTATGTAATTTGCTATCTTATAAATTCGTGGATACCATTTGAATTTTTAGTAATTTTAATATTCACTATTATCTTTGTAGTGGCATATTTTGTTGTATGGTTATCTGTATATTTAGCGATAAAGGTAACGAGCAAAAGGTTCAACGAAAAATTAGCAAAATAATAAAAAAGGAATGTCTTAAAGCAGGCATTCCTTTTTGATTTAAGTTATATTTTTGAAATGATAATTTCAAGCTTCCCTTGAACTAAATATGTACCTATATTAGCAGGAATAAAGTAACTATCACCCTTGGAAACAGGGAAGTGCTCATCGTTATAAACAATTTCTCCGTCACCATCAAGGCAGAGAATAGAATTAAAGCTTTCGGCATTTGTCGAAAACTCGCAAGGCTCATCAATAAAGAACTTTTCAACTGTGAAAAATTCACATGATGCAAGCAAATTATCATTTTTGGCATTTGTAGAATATCTTATTTTGTCAATTTCGGCGTCGCTTCTATTAACAATAACATTGAGTGCATCCTCAACATGTAGCTCCCTTAGCTTGCCATCCTTGCCACGCCTATTATAGTCATAAACTCTATATGTAATGTTTGAATTTTGTTGAATTTCTGCAAGCAAAATTCCAGCTCCAATTGCGTGAACTAATCCAGAGGGAATAAAGAAAACATCGCCCTTTTTTACATCAACAAAATTCAATTGCTCTTCAACTGTTCCGTCTTCAATTGCCTTGCGCATATCCTCAATAGTAACGCCAGGCTTTAATCCATAAACTAATTTAGCACCAGGCTTTGCATCTATGATATACCACATTTCGGTTTTACCAAGGCTGTTTGCTTTAGACATAGCATAAGCATCGTCAGGATGAACCTGAATTGAAAGATTATCCTCGGCATCAATAAATTTAATCAAAAGAGGGAAGCGATCAAGAGGCTTGCTTGATACAACAGAAAATCCGTTTTTATCAATATACTCTTGCATAGTCATTCCATCGTATTCAGAGCCTGATATTGTGTTCATACCATCATCTCTTACAGTAAGCTCCCAGCTTTCTGCAATGTTATTTAGGTTGGATACCTTATTATAATCGGTTTTAAGGCGATTTCCGCCCCAAATTATCTCTTTAAATATTGGGTTTAGCTTAATGGGCTTCAACATAAAAAACTCCTAAAAAATCATTTAAAATTACTAAAAATATTTTAATATAAAAGAGAAGAAAAGTCAATAGAAAAACAAAAAACGGAGAATATATCTCCGTCTTTTATTATTTGATTTCAACCGTAATTTTCTTGTCGTCTAATTTAGCGACCATCTTCATTATGGCTCTAATCGCCTTGGCAATTTTTCCACGCTTTCCGATAACCATACCCATATCTTCCTCAGCAACGCTCAAGGTCAAAAGGATATCGTCGCCCTCGATATTCTCAGAAACAACAACCTTTTCGGGGTTATCTACAATGGATTTTACCATATTACCAAGGACTGTGCTGTAATCTTGCATATGCACACCCTGATTATTAGTAAATAATCACCTTTCTCCTGAGATTATTTTACGATGCCGCTCTTCTTAAGAATAGACTTAACAGTTTCTGTAGGTTGTGCACCGTCGTTCAACCACTTTGTAGCCTTGTCGCTATCAATCTTGATTTCAGCGGGATCTCTCAAAGGATTGTAGTAACCGATTTCATCGATAAACTTACCGTCTCTTGGTGCTCTCTCGTCTGCAACGATTACACGATAGAAAGGAGCCTTCTTTGCACCCATTCTTCTAAGTCTGATTTTAACTGCCATTGTGTTTTCCTCCAATAAAATTAAATATTTTTTATTATTTTTGTTTTATCTAAAAATCCGTATTAGAACGGCATTTTCATTCGTTTTCCAAGGAATCCGCCAAACTTTCCAGAGGAGAGCTGCTTCATCATCTTTTTCATTTGCTCGAATTGCTTCAAAAGCTTGTTTATATCCTCAACAGATGTTCCACTTCCTTTTGCAATTCTTTTTTTGCGAGAAGAGGAGATAATGTCGGGATTATCTCTTTCCTTTGGTGTCATAGAAAGGATAATAGCCTCGGTCTTTACGAGCATATTTTCATCAATTTTAGCGTCCTTAGCAGCGCCAGCATTCATGCCTGGGATCATTCCCATTAGGCTTTCAAGAGAGCCCATTTTTTTAAGCTGTGCGAGCTGTGCAAGATAATCTGTAAGATTAAAGGTGCTTTCACGCATCTTTTTTTCAAGCTCCGCAGCCTGCTTTTGGTCAAATGCCTCCTCAGCCTTTTCAATCAAGGAGAGAACATCTCCCATACCGAGTATTCTTGATGCCATTCTGTCAGGGTAGAAGGGCTCAATTGTATCAAGCTTTTCACCCGTTCCAACAAACTTAATTGGCTTTCCGGTTACATATCTAACGGAAAGAGCAGCACCACCACGAGTATCGCCATCAAGCTTTGTAAGAACAACACCTGTAATTTCAAGCATTTGATTAAAGCTATCAGCAACATTTACTGCGTCTTGACCAAGCATAGCATCGACAACCAAAAGAATTTCGGTGGGGCAGAGAGCACTCTTAATGTCTTGAAGCTCCTTCATAAGGACCTCATCTACATGCAATCTACCAGCGGTATCGATAAATACCATATCATGACCGTGCTTTTTAGCATAATCAAGAGCGTTTTTAGCAATAGATACTGGCTTTTGGTTTTTCTCCTCGGCATAAACTGGAATACCGAGCTTTTCGCCAACTATTTGTAATTGCTTTATAGCAGCAGGACGATACTCATCGCAAGCGACAAGCAGAGGATTTTTTCCTTGCTTTTTATAAAGTCCTGCAATTTTACCACTATGAGTAGTTTTTCCAGCACCCTGTAAGCCGACCATCATAACGATTGTTGGTGGCTTTGAGCTAATTTCAAGCTTTGCTTGAGTAGAGCCCATAAGGTTAATTAATTCCTCGTTAACTATTTTAACGATTTGTTGAGCAGGCAAGAGGCTTTCAAGCACCTCAGCGCCTACGGCACGCTCAGAAACAGTATTAATAAAGCCCTTTACAACCTTAAAGTTTACATCTGCCTCTAAAAGAGCGAGCTTTATTTCACGCATACCCTCTTTAACATCGGCAGGAGTTAGCTTACCCTTGTTTCTGAACTTTTTAAAAGCATTAGCGAGCTTATCCGCTAAATTTTGAAACATAGCCATAGTAAACCTCCGTTTTTAATCAGCAAGCTCCTTTATTTGCTCGATAAGCTCGGCAATTTTAGCAGAAATATCTTCATTATTAATAGAATGAATAATTTCTTCAAGCTCACTTGCGATTTGGGATGATTTTTCTTGTACAGAAGAGAAGCGCTGTGCAAGGTGAAGCTTTTCTTCCATATCAATAAGTATATTTTCACCTTTTTTTAGCACGCTACGCACGCCTTGACGAGAAATATCAAAGCTTGAAGCGATTTCGGCCAAAGAGAGGTCATCATTATAATAAAGATCTAACATATCCTTTTGACGCTCGGTAAGAATATCGCCGTAAAAATCAAGTAGAAGGGAAATATTAAGGTTTTTCTCAAACATAATAAGCCTCCAATGATATGTAAATCAAATTACTTTACACAGTATATCATAGAAGAGCATGCTTGTCAATAGGAAATTTAATAAAATATAAATAATTTTTATTATAAGTAGAGAGTACCCTTCATCACATATATTTTTGAAACGAGGATTTAGGATTTTTATAAAAGCATAAAATCTTTTGGCAAAATCATTAGAATTA
>JAZNYH010000007.1:0-14605 GCA_045594305.1 Eubacteriales bacterium
CTATTGAGGAGCCTGCTGAGGAAGTAGTTGAGGAAGTAGTTGAGGAGCCTGTTGAGGTTGCTCCTGCCGAAGAGGCTATCGAAGAGGTTGTCGAGGAAGAGCCTGTTGCAGAGGAAGAGCCAGTAGCCGAGGAGGCTGTTGCTCCCGAGGAAGAGGTATTCGAGGAGGCAATCGTAGCTGAGCCTGAGGAAGAGCCAGCACCTGCAACTACCGTTGAGGAAATCAAGTATGTTGAAAGCGTAAGCGCTGATGAGGTTGACGCTCTCGTTATCGACGAGGTTGTTGATTCACTCGTTGAGGAGGATATCGAATACATTACAAAGGACGATGTAAAGAAGGACATTGTAAATGTAGGCGTTCTCTCCGAGGTATACGAGGCTGGTGAGGTTGTAGACCTTGCATCACTCAAGGAAAAGGGACTTATCCACAAGAAGGCTAAGGCTGTTAAGATCCTTGCTAAGGGCACACTTGATAAGCCACTTACAGTTAAGGCTGCTGAATTCTCTGAGCAAGCACTCAAGATGATCATTCTTACTGGCGGTAAGGCTGTTAAGACCGTATCTAAGGTTAAATAATTTAAAAGAGCTTCGCACCTGCGAAGCTCTTTTTTTGCTCTATAATGCTATTTATTTGCTTTTTGTGATAAGCTCTAATATTTCTACCTCAATCGAAAGCGAGTCTGAGCTTATGCTTATGTGTGAGGGCAAGCTATCCTTGTTATAATCCACCAAATAGCAAATATCACCTGAGCATACCTCAATGCGAGAGCTATCCACGCTTGCCGTGGTCGATATAATATCTTCCTCGCTTAAATCAAGCATTAAGCAAAGAGCGACAATCCCGTCCATCGCCCCCTTGCTTAGAGGAATTTCCAGCTCATCGCACCTTGCTACGCACTCTCCACCTTCGTATTTGAAGCTTATGTATGAAAGCTCGCTCGGCTCGGAAATATAGAGCAATCGCTCGCCCCCTGCCTTTTCTACATTTATTATATATTTATCATTTACCTTGCATTTAGCGACAATATCACCATTTTGATAGGCAAATGGCTCGTATTTCGCCCCACACGAGCAAAGGAGCAGAACAGCAAAAAGAGCAACTAAAAGTCTTTTCATAAAATCACCTCATAAAAGCATATGAGAGAGGAAAGCAAAAAAGCACCCCCAAGGGTGCTTTTAAAAAAGAGAACTGAAACTATAAGCCGTGTTCTGTAATCGACGGTCATCTATCTTTGCGACTTGTCACCAAATCGCTCCGCAAAACTGCGTGCCACCCGCAAGGACGCAAAAGCTTATCGGGCAAATAAAAATCCTCGCATACGGTGTTGCTTCGAATAGGGTTTACACCCCCTCTATGTTACCATAGAGAGTCGTAGGCTCTTACCCTGCGTTTTCATCCTTACCAGCGAACCCCCAAAGCTCGACAAGCTTGCTTCGGGGAACCCCTGGAGCAAACCCCCAAAGCTCGACAAGCTCGCTTCGGGGAACCCCTGGAGTGAACCTCCAAAAAATCTAAAGCTTTTTCGGGGAACCCCTGGAGTGAACCCCCAAAAGGGAATACTGGCGGTAATTTTCTGTTGCACTATCCCGAGAGTCACCTCTGGCTGATGTTATCAGCTATCCTGCCCTGTGAAGCACGGACTTTCCTCACAGTAATACCTTTCGGCAACATACTGCGCAACCGTCCGTTTCAGTTCCCCCTCATTATACTTGAAAAAAATCAATTTGTCAAGTAATTCCACACATAAAACCGACAAGAGAAAAAAAGACTAAGGTTGAACGATTTAAGAAAAGAGGCGATTTTATGTACGGAAGTAATTCACACAATATGCCACTTAATTTAGCAATGAGCTTTTCAAGCAATCCCGAGGCGTTAAAGGTGTTTTTGAGAATGTCAAACGCTGAGCAGGATAAAATGATGCTAAGGGCACAAGAGGCACAAAGCGTTCGAGAGGTTCAGCTAATGGTTGATGATTTATCAAGCCAAAAAGCAAGAACTTTCGCTAAAAAGCACCAAAAATAACAAAAAAATATTGAAAAACATATTATAATATGTTATACTAAAAATACAAGATACCGATCAAGCAAGGATGAAGAAAAACGAGCTCCCCAATGGTCGGTTTTTGTAATTTAATATAAAAAGGAAAGGAAAACTCGAAATGAACGAAAAATTAGACAAATTTTTCAAAATTAGCGAGCGTGGCTCCAATCTAAGAACAGAGGTAATAGGTGGTCTTACAACCTTCTTTGCTATGTCTTACATTGTGTTCACCAATCCTAACCAGATTACAAGCTTCTTTAATCCTGCTAATGGCGGACCTATGGCTAAGATCTGGTACGCAACCTATGTAGCATCTATTTTGGTTGCGGTAATTGGTACGCTCCTAATGGCTCTTTATGCAAGAATGCCATTTGCGCAGGCTTGCGGAATGGGCCTCAACTCCTTCTTCTTTGTATCCTTTATTCTTCCTGCCGTTCTTACAGGTGGAGATACAATCAAGGGATATCAAGAGGGACTATGCGTAATTCTCTTGTCAGGCGTGCTCTTTATGGCTCTTTCACTTACAGGTGCAAGATCATACATAGCAAAGGCTTTGCCTGATAACCTTAAAAAGGCAATCCCAGCAGGAATTGGTCTTTTTATCGCATTCATCGGCTTCAAAAATGTTGGAATTATCCAAGCAAACCAGTACACCTTTGTACAGTTCTTTGATTTCCACGGTATATTTAATTCAGTTGGTGAGACACTAACATCTCTTAAAGCTTCTGGAGCATCATCTGCTATCATCTCCTCATTTGAGGGCGTTCTTAACTATGATCCATTAAGAGTAATCACAGGCTTGGACGCTTGGAGAGTTGCAGCTCCTGTAATCTTGGCAATTCTTGGTCTTGTTACAATGGCAGTTCTTTCAAAGAAGAATGTTAAGGGCTCTGTAATTATCACAATTCTCGGAACCAGCGTTCTTTACTACCTTCTTACATGGCAGGCTCCATCATTTGACTTTGGTTCAATTGGTGAATCCTTCAAGGCATTTGGTGAGATTGGATTTATCGGCGCATTCAAGGGCTTTACAGTATTTAGTGGTGGTGCAAGTGCAATTATTAATGCAATCGTGCTTGTAATTACATTCTCCCTTGTTGATATGTTCGATACCATTGGAACCCTCTATGGTGCAGCAGCTCAGGCTGATATGATCGACGAAAACGGCGATCCATTCGAGCTTGACAAGTGCATGCACTCAGACTCAATCGCAACCGTAACAGGTGCCGTTCTCGGTACATCAACTTGCACAACCTTCGTTGAGAGTGCAGCAGGCGTTGGCGCGGGCGCAAGAACAGGCTTTGCATCACTTGTAACAGCAGCATGCTTTGCACTTTGCTTGTTCCTCACACCTCTTGCTCTTATTATTCCTGCATGTGCAACAGCTCCAGCACTTATTTATGTTGGCGTGCTTATGCTCAAGGGCTTTGCTAAGGTTGATATGGAGGATATCACAAGTGCTATCCCAGCATTCCTTGCACTTATTATGATGCCTCTTACATACTCTATTTCAAACGGTATAGCAATCGGTGCAATTGCTTATGTAATAATCGCATTGATTACCGGCAAATACACAAAGAAGGATATCCCTGTAACAGTTATAGCTATCCTCTTTGGTCTTAGATTTGCTCTCGTTTCTATGTAATATAGAAATCAACAAAAAACGGCGTGGCGCTTAATTGCGTCACGCTTTTTTTATCAAAGCACTTTACTTTTTAAGCCTGTTGTGATAGAATGAGGCAAAGGAAGTGATAAAAATGAAAAAGAAAATAGAAAAGCTTCAAAAGGAAAACACAAAATTCTGGACGGACTTTAAGGCGTTTATCGCACGAGGAAATGTCCTTGACCTTGCGGTTGCAGTTGTAATTGCGACTGCCTTTAATGCGATTGTAAACGGACTTGTAAACTATATAATCACCCCTGCAATTACCTACATGACAAGTGGAGTTAGTATTCACGAGTGGGAGTATGTCCTTCGTGACGAGGTAATAAATGCCGAGGGCGTGGTTGAGGTTACGAAAATATCAATCCAATATGGTCTGTGGCTACAAACGATAGTTGACTTTGCCATAATTGCACTTTCAATTTTTGTTGCTGTAAGAGTAATAAGAAATATTCAAAGAAAGCTCCACGAGCAGGAGCTTGAGGAAAAGGCAAGGAAGGAAGCCGAGGAAAAGGCTAAAAAAGAGGCAGAGGAAAAGGCTAAAAAGGAAGAGGAGGAGGCAAAGCGTCTTGCCGAGGAAAAGGCAAGAGAGCAAATGCACGAGGATATTGGTGCTCAAGCCGACCTTCTTGCAGAAATCCGTGACCTTTTGAAGGAAAAGAAATAAAAAAACAAAATCTCTTGCAAACGCAAGAGATTTTTGCTTTAAATATCGATTGTTCCGTCAAGCTTGAGCTTGTCAAGAGCGTTATAGAATGCTATCTGGTCCTCTTCACTTAGTGACTTGATTTGACATTCAAGGCTTATATTGGTTAACTGTTTTAACGAATATGTGTCGCTTACAAGCTGACCAAAGGCATACAGGAATAAGCAAAATAGTGCAACAATAATGAATAATGCTGCAAAGACAAGAAGCATCAAAAGGCTTTCTTCCATAATGCTCAAAATAGCACCAATCAAAATCAAAATAGTGAGAAGGCAAAAGGCGATAGATGAAATTGTCTTAATAGTCTTGCCTGCGTTTCCAAACAACATTTTTGTCTAATGCTCCTTATTTTTCCTCGGTCTCAGTAAATTCAAGCTCGTCAAGATCGCCGTCATCAGCAGAGCACTCCTCGCACTCACACTCGCCACACTCACAACCACATTCGAGAGTGTTTTCCTCGGCAGGATTAAACTCTATGTGAATGATGCAGTGCTTTTTAAAGAATTTATAGAAAAGCGTGCACGCACCAGCAATAGCAAGAGCAAAGCCGGAAAAGAACAAAAATACCTTCATAAAGTTTTTCATAATAAAGCCCTCCTTATAGACTTAAAAAATAGATTTACAATAGTAGTATAGCATAAAAAACCTAAAAATGCAACATATGATAAATAAATTTTACAAATATACAATTGAAATTGATAGCGTTGTGTGGTAAAATGTATGTATGCAAGATAACAAAGGAAAGAGAATATGAGTAAAAAAATCTTAGGCGTAGACTTTGGCGATGTGCGAACAGGGCTTGCTCTTTCGGACTCTCTTGGCTTTTTGGCAAGTGGAGCAGGAACGATAAAGGGTGGCTTTGAAACAACCGCAAGCGAGGTTGTACGAGTTGCCAAGGCAAACGATGTTGAAAAAATTGTGCTTGGGCACCCAATAAATATGGACGGGAGCCTCGGCTTTCGCAGTGAGAAGATAAAGGATTTTGCCAAGAGGCTTACCGAGCTTAGTGGTATTGAGGTTGTTTTGTGGGATGAGAGGCTCTCAACTGCAAACGCTCACCAAATCCTAAATATAACAAATACACGAGGAGAAAAGCGAAAGAGGATAATTGATGAAATGTCAGCGTGTCTTATTTTGCAGGGCTACCTCGACAAGGAAAGGTCACAAAAATAATGGCAAAAAAGCAACAATGCGACCCCTGTCGTAGAAACAAGGTTGGTGGACAGGCGGTTATAGAGGGTGTAATGATGAAGCGTGGCGAGCAAACTGCGCTTGCTACCCGTCTTGATGACGGAACGGTTGACATCAAGAAAAACACCTATATCCCAATCAAGAAAAAATACAAAATCCTTGGTCTTCCTATTATTCGAGGAGTAGTTGGCTTTATTGAGTCAATGGTGCTCTCGTTTAAGACAATGAATGCCTCGACAGAGGTGCTTGGCATTGAGGAAGAGGAGAGCAAGGCTGAAAAATGGCTTAAAAAGCACCTTGGAATTGGCATTACAGATATAATTATGGCTATTGCAATGCTACTTGGCGTAGCACTTGCGGTAGGACTTTTTATGGTGCTTCCATCATTCCTTGCAGGGCTTGTAAGCAAATATATTTACCCTCTAAACGGCTATGGCGTAGCAGGAGTTGAGGGTGGAATAAAGATACTTTTATTCATTAGCTATTTGCTTCTTATCTCTCTTATGAAGGACATAAGAAGAGTGTTTGAATATCACGGCGCTGAGCACAAGTCAATTGCGTGCTACGAGTCAGGAATGGAGCTAACTCCCGAAAATGCAAAAAAATGCACACGCTTCCACCCAAGATGTGGAACAAGCTTTATGTTTGTTATGATACTTGTGGGCGTGGTTGTTGGAATGTTCTTCCCTGATAGCTGGATTTGGTGGCAAAGGAGCCTTGCAAAGCTCGCAACCCTTCCTATCGTAATGGGACTTGGCTATGAGTATATTATGCTCGCAGGCAAGCACGATAATTTCCTTACAAGAATACTTTCTGCCCCTGGTCTTTGGATGCAGAGAATTACAACCAAGGAGCCAAGCGATGATCAGCTTGCTATCGCAATATGTGCAATAAAGGTGTCAATGAGCGAGGAGTTCCCCGACTTTGATCCAAAGGAATACTCAATCCCCGTAGAGGAAAACTTAAAGCACATAGCCTTTACAGGTCTTAACGACTCTCAAAAGCGTCGCCTTATCGAAAAGCTAAACGAAAAGCGTCGCCGTAGCGAGGAGGCAGAAAATGCTATGTGCGACTCTGTGTCGAAAATTGAGGTTATAGAGGTTATACCCTTTAAGGAAGAGGAGCTATGAAAATAGCAGAGCTAATAGACGCTCTTTCTCTCGCAGGAGTTAGCGAAAGCAAGGCAGAGGCGTACATTTTGGTCGAGCATCTTTTTGGTGTTGACCACGCTCACGCTCTGCTTGACAAGGACAGAGAATACGACAAGGGCGTTCTTGAAGAAATAATAAGAAAAAGAGAGAAAAAGCAACCACTTCAATATATCCTTGGAGAATGGAGCTTTATGGGACACCTGTTCAAGGTTAAAGAGGGCTGTCTTATCCCAAGACCTGACACGGAAATACTTGTTTACGAGGCGATACGCCTGCTTAATGAGGGAGCGTGCGTGCTTGACCTCTGCACGGGAAGTGGCTGTATAGGAATATCGCTTTTAAAGGCGAGAGAGGATATAAAAAACGCCGTTTTGGTGGATATATCACCCGTCGCCCTTGAAATAGCAAGAGAAAACATTTCACGCCTTGGCGTTGGGGAGCGATGCCTCGCAGTAGAGTGTGACATAGCAAGGGATTTTCCAAAGGGACGCTTTGATATGATTGTGTCAAACCCACCCTACATTCCAAGCGCAGATATCGACACGCTAAGCGATGAGGTGAAAAACGAGCCAATGCTCGCACTTGACGGTGGCGAGGACGGGCTTGACCTTGTGCGTGTTATTATAGACAATGCACCAAAATCCCTTTTGCCCAATGGCTATTTACTTATTGAGCACGGCTACGATCAGGCTGACAAGATAAGAGAGATAATGGATAGGCGTGTAGCTCTTGGAGAGTATAAGCACTATAAGATAGTTAAGGACTATGGCGGAAACGATAGAGTGCTGATTGCTCAAATTTAATGTGTCAAATGACCAAAAAATGCATAAAATGATACCGATGGAAGCATCGGTATCTTTTTTTATAGCGAGGATTTTAAATGAGAAAAGCAAGGGTATGTGTCTTATTTGGTGGAAAAAGCGAGGAATATGAGGTATCACTTCGCTCTGCATATACAGTTCTTCGAGCAATCGACATAGAACGCTTTGAGATTATAAAAATCGGCATAACAAGACAGGGCGAGTGGTTTTTATACGAGGGCGAAAACGAGCAGATTTTGAGTGGAGAATGGGTAAGAAATGACAAAAATACGCCGATAAGTGTCGATTTTGTCGAAAAATGCTTTACCTTTGGAGCAAGACGGGAGCGTCCCGATGTGATTTTTGGCGTGCTACACGGAGCGTATGGCGAGGACGGGCGAGTGCAAGCCCTTTGCGAGCTACTTGAAATTCCACACATAGGGGCGAGCTGTGCCTCGTCGGCACTTTGTATGGATAAGCTACTTTGTAAGACCGTCGCTATGCGAGAGCTTGTTCCAATCGTGCCCTTTGTCGCTATCACAAGACGGGAGCTTATTGAGAGTGGTGCAGACTACGATTTTGAGGGAGATGTGTTTGTAAAGCCGTCAACAGGGGGCTCAAGCATAGGCATTAGCCACATAAGAGATAAAGCACACCTTCCCTTGGCAATAGATAACGCTATGAGGTATTCAAGCACCATTTTAATAGAAAGGGCAATAAAGGGTAGTGAGTGCGAGGTTGCCGTTTTTGAGCTTGACGGAAAAATTATGGTGAGCGAGGTAGGGCAAATCTCGTATAAGACGGACTTTTACGACTACGACGCAAAGTATCATTCAAATAGCATAAAATATAAAATTCCTGCAAAAATCAGCGAGGAGTGTCGCATTTTATGCCAAAAATACGCTCTAAAAATGTTCAACGCCCTTGGTGTTAGAGGGCTTTGCCGTGTCGACTTCTTTGTAAGCGATGAGGGCGAGGTCTACTTTAACGAGGTTAACTCAATCCCAGGCTTTACCGAGGGGAGCATGTATCCTATGCTGATGGCTCGACTCGGCTATGATACAACCACGCTAATCACCACGCTTATTGAGCAAAAAACGAAAAATTTAGTCAAAGACTAAAAAATCCTCTTAAATGGTTGAAATGAGTAGAAATTTTATATATAATATAAGGTGAGGCATAATGTATACAAGCAAAAGCATTACCCTTGTCGGCTATGGCGTATCAAGTCAAGCCCTTTGCGAGCATTTTATGGCTCGTGGCATTTATCCAACAATAAGAAATCAAGAAAAAATCGAGGTTCCAAGCGGAATAACGCTTATAACCGAGGACTACCTTAGATGCACCGAGGATATTATTTTTCGCTCTCCCGTAATTCGCCCCGATAGAATACAGGGGCAGGGCTATATCACAAGCGAGGTCAAATATGCTCTTGAAAAAACAAGGGGCATAAAAATCGGTGTAAGTGGCTCTGACGGGAAGACAACCACATCAACGCTTATTTACGAAATGCTAAAAAAGGAGGGCAGGCACTCTACCCTTTGTGGAAACATTGGCACTCCCGTAGTGTCGCTTTGCGACAAAAGTGATGATAGCACCTATACCGTATGTGAGCTATCAAGCTTTCAGCTGATTGATTATTCTCCCACACTTAGCGTGGCTGTGCTGACAGGCATTAGCGAAAACCACCTCGATTGGCATATAGATATGGCAGAGTATGTAAGAGCCAAGAAAGGCATAACGGAAAACGCTAAGCTCTGCGTGCTAAATTACGAGGACGCTACACTAAGAGAAATGGTTCCCACGCATAAGCCCTATATCCTATTTGGAGCAGATCCGAGGGATAGAGCTTGTAGGGGAGCGAGCCACCTTGTCTACATAAAAGACAACGCCATATTTTTAGATGAAGGCAAGGTAATTGATATAGGCGAAATTCGCTTAAAGGGATACTTTAATTTGTTGAATATACAGGGTGCTATTGGAGCTGTGTGCGAGTATGTGTCGCTCGATGCCATAAGAGAGGTCCTTTGCACATTTACGGGGGCAGAGGGCAGAATGGAGCACCTTGGTATTGTGCAGGGCGTGTGCGTCGTGGCATCATCAATAGACACCACCCCATCACGCACAATAGCGACGCTTAGTGCCTTTGATAAGGCTCGGTGCGTAATAATCCTCGGTGGCTACGATAAGGGCGTATCATACGCTCCCTTAAAGGAAGCACTAAGAGGCACTCGCTATGCAGTTGTATGTGGAGAAAATGGCGATAAAATAGAAAACGAAATTAAGGGTAGCGTACCATTTGCAAGGGCAAGCACTCTTGATGAGGCGACAAAAATTGCGTTCGGTGTAGCCAAATGTGGCGATACTGTGCTTTTTTCACCTGCATCGGCAAGCTTTGACCAATTTGGTAGCTACAAGGAAAGACAGAATAAATTCAAGGAAATTATAAGAGGACTAAAATGAACAAAATCAAGGAGCTTTTAAAAGAGCTTAGCAAAATGTGCACAATCTCTGGCACAGAGGCACAAAGCAAGCTCAGGCTTTTGGAAATTGCAGGCGGGCTTTTCGATGATGCCTACGAGGATAGCCTTGGCGATTTGGTGCTTGTTGTTCGCTCGGGCAAGGAAAACGCACCAAGGCTTATGATAGACGCACATTTTGACGAGGTTGGAATGCTTACATCGGGCGAGGGCGAAAGAGGCTTTTACCCACTTATCCCAATAGGTGGAATAGATACAAGAGTGCTCGGTGCTACACGAGTAATAGCATACGGCAAGGAGCAGATAAGCGGAGTCTTAACCTCTACACCCCCTCACCTTTTAAAGGACAAGGGCTCACTTCCTAAGATGAGCGATATATACCTTGATACAGGTAATTTTGAGGTTAAGCTACCAATCGGTACTCCCGTCGGCTACGCCCCACACTATACGGAGCTTTTAAATAACAGAGTAAGCGCAAAGGGACTTGATGATAAGGCTTGCGTGTGCGCTATGCTCGATATGGCATCAAAAATCGACAAAGGCAGATTAATGTACGATATTTATATCGTAATCTCTGCCCAAGAGGAGGTCGGCAAGGGAGGAGCACGCTTTATCGCCTACGATATTGCTCCCGATATTGCAATAATAACCGATGTCGGCTTTGCACGAGCTGAGGGGATTGAGGTAGCAGATAGCGTTTTGCTTGGCGAGGGAGCGTATATTGACTTTTCCGCCTGCACCGATATTATGCTGACAAGAAAAATCGTGGCTATGTGTAAGGAAAGGGGTATTTGTCATCAGGTTCTTTGCGAGCCGTCAAGAACTCACACAAACAACGAGGCGGTATCTATTGCAGGAGCAGGAGTAAGAACTGCACTTTTGGGAGTTGCCCTTGACGGAATGCACACTCCAAGCGAGATAGTAAGCCTTGACGATATAAAATCACTATCAAGCATTTTGCTTGAAATAGCATACACACCAAAGGAGCAATTATGAACGACGAAAGAAAACAAGAGCTCCTTTGCGAGCTAAAAGAGCTATGCTCAATTTTTGGTCCAAGTGGACTTGAATTTAGAGTGCGTGACTATATAAGAGCCGTGCTTGAGGGCTTAAAAATAGAAGGAGCGCAAATCTTAGAGGACAAGCTCGGTGGCATCTACCTAAGAATTAAAAACGAGGGTGCGCCAAGGCTTTTGCTCTCTGCTCATATGGACGAGGTCGGCTTTATGGTCACCGAGATTTGCGAGGACGGAGCACTAAAAATAGGAGCAGTAGGTGGAATTAATCCACTTGTGCTTTGCTCAAAGAGAATAGTTAGCGAAAATGGCGTTTATGGAATAATTTCCTCAAAGCCAATTCATCTTCAAGGAGCAGAGGAGCGTAAGGCTCGCACCGAGATTGAAAAAATGCGTGTTTGCATAGGGGCAAAAAGCAGACAAGAGGCTATGGAGCATGTGTCAATTGGCGACTACTTCACCTTTGCCGATGATTTTTGCGAGCTTGGTGACTGTGTAGCCTCAAAGGCAATAGATGACAGACACGGAGTAAGTGCTTTGCTTTATATAGCAAGAGAGCTTGCAAGGACAGGAGCAAAAAGCAACTACGAGCTATGCCTTGCATTTACCTGCCGAGAGGAAATAGGCGTTTCAGGAGCGTGGTGTGCTACTGAGCTGATAAAGCCACAGCTTGCCATTGTTGTAGAGAGCAAGGCTGTGTCGGACTTGCCAAGCGTTAGTGATACCGATGCCGTCGGCACGCTTGGTGACGGAGCGCTTATATCCTTTGCAGATAACGGAGCAATTATGGACAAGGAGCTAAGTGATAGCCTTATCTCTGTATGCAAGAAAAACGACATAAAATATCAAATCAGCAGAGCAGTATCAGGTGGTAACGATTCAAGCGCACTCCAAAAGGGAGCATATGGCGCTAAGGTTGCCCTAATATCAGCTCCGTCGAGATATATTCATTCAAGCGCAAATGTAATTAATATGAGCGACCTTGAAGGCATATGCGAGGCACTTTACGCATTCGTAACAGGAGGACAGGAATGATTAACACACTAAAAAGACTTATGCTCACCTCGGGCGTGTCGGGCAGAGAGCAAAAAATATGCGAGGCAATAAGAAAAGAGGTAGAGCCATATGCAGATGAGGTCTTTGTTGACGCTATGGGCAACCTTGTCGCACATAAAAGAGGCAAGGGTAAAAGGGTAATGCTCGCCGCTCATATGGACGAAATTGGCTTTCTTGTGACCTCTATAACCTCAAAGGGAATTATCAAGGTTGCCCCAATTGGTGCAATAAATTATGTTTCAAGCACGGGTGCGGGCGTTATAAGCGAGAGGGGCGTTTGTGGAATAATGTCCTCATCGGATACTACGCCGAGTGCAAAGGATATCTTTATAGATATAGGTGCGACAAGCAAGGCGCAGGCTGAAAAGAGAGTTAGCGTCGGCGAGTTTTTCGTACACACCCCCTCATTAAAGCGTCTAATTGGCACACGCTATGTGGGCAGACCAATTGATGATAGAATAGGCTGTGCAATTCTTATAGAGGTGCTAAGGACGATAAGGAATACCGATAATGACCTTTATTTCGTGTTTACCACCCAAGAGGAGGTTGGCTCTCGTGGAGCTCGACCAATAACCTATACAATTGAGCCGGAGATTGCAATAGCAGTTGATATAACAAGAACAGATGACAAGCCAGGCGAGGAGTCTGTTAATATCCATATGGGAGCAGGTCCAACAATCAAGATAAAGGACGCAAGCGTAATCTGCTCGCACGAGCTTGTTCTACAAATGAGAGAGCTTGCAGAGCAAGGCAAAATAAAATACCAAAACGAAATGATAACAAACGGTGGCACAGATACCTCGGTTATGCAAATTGCAAAGCGTGGCTGTCGTGCAGGCGCTATCTCCGTTCCTTGTGCGTACATTCACACAACAAACGAAATGATAGACATAAACGATGCAAGGGGAGCTGTAAGGCTTCTTAGCGTAATCGCAGAAAGGATATAAGATGAAAAGACTTTTGTTAGTGCTTTTAGCACTTTTAATGGTTGCGTGCATTGGTTGTAGCAAGCCTGCGGAGCAGATAGAGGTTCAGTATGTTGATGAAAACGGCATAACACAGAGTGCTCAAATGAAGCTCGCCTCAAACCCAAGCATTGTAAGCTATCTTTTGTATGTTCCACTCGATTGGACAATCAAGGATCAAAGTGCTTCAACTGTTGCATATGTGTCCAAGGAAAACCCGTCAAGCGTTAGTGTTGCTCAATGGAATCTAACCACAGAGCTTCGCACAATAGATGCATGGTGGGCAATTCACAAGGACGAAAACGCCAAAACAATGCCCGAGTTTACAGTTATCGAGGAGGGCACACCCCTTACAGTAAATGGCATAGAGGCAAAATCCTATACCTATACAGTTAGGTTTAGTGGTGGAATTTACAAATACAATGTGATTGCAGTAATCGCACAGGGTAGCATACATGTAATCACCTATACCTCAACCGAGGAGCTTTACGACCAAGCCTACCCAACATTTAGAGGTCCAATTCTTGCGGGCTTCAAGTTCAATTAAGGAGTAGCTATGAAAAGATTATTTGCATTTATACTCATAATAGCTCTTTGCCTGTGTCTTGCAGGCTGTAAAAGCGATGGCGCACCTGCGGGAATGAAGCTTGCATCGGACACCTCGCTCGTGTCATACTCTCTCTATGTTCCCGAGAATTGGGTAATAGACAATAGCGACACAACCACAAGAGCGCATGTATCAAGCGTCGACACATCAAGCGTCAGTGTAGGGAAATACCTCATGGCAGGCGATATAACCTCTATTGATAGCTGGTGGAATAGCTATAAGCTCGCCCATCTTGCAGTTGAGGGCTTTGAGGTTGTCGAGGAGGGTGCTTCTGAGATGGTTGATGGCAAGGGAGCTAAGTCCTACACCTATAAAACCACAATCCTTGAAATTCCCTATAAGCATTATGCAACCGCAGTAGAGCACGACGGAAGCGTGTATGTAATCCTATACACCGCAGTTGAGGGCGCTCTCTATGACACAACAATAGGCGTAGTAAAGAACGATATTCTCGCCAATATGAAATTTAACTGATATGAGAGAAATATATTTTGACAATAGCGCCACGACAAAAATGTCGGAGCGTGCAATAGAAAAAATGCTTGAAATAGCCAAGGGACGCTACGGAAACCCGTCATCTCTCCACTCTCTCGGCTTAGATGCTGAAAGAGCGATGAGCGAGGCAAGAGGTATAATTCTTTCCTCTCTTGGTATTTTACGCCCACAAAGAGGAGAGCTTGTCTTTACCTCGGGTGGCACAGAGGCGAATAATTTGGCAATTATAGGCACAGCCCTTGCCAAAAAGCGTCGTGGTGGAGAAAAAATAATAATCACTGAGGGAGAGCATTCATCGGTTGAGGAGTGTGCAAGACATCTTGCCGAGCTTGGCTTTGAGATACTTCGTGTCCCAACTAAGGCAGGCGTGCTTGATATGGACTTTATCAAATCAAACGCCAAGGGCGTAGTGCTTTGTAGCCTAATGCATGTAAA
>JAZNYH010000008.1:0-6918 GCA_045594305.1 Eubacteriales bacterium
GAATTGATGCTGACGCATCATGAATTGGCTTTGCCATGAATTCTCGCTTCGCTCCATGAATTGAATTGCAACCAATGTGCCGTAAGGCACAATTCATGCCACAGGCAATTCACGAAAGCACGGCTTTCAATTCACGCAACCATAAGGTTGCAATTCATGGCGTGTTCTCCGTTAAGGATAACACGCTAAATCTGCTCTTTTTTATGTTAGCAAAGCAGAGAGGGACAAAAGTTTTTATTGACCTTTATATTTTTATGTGATAAAATATAAACCGAGGGGACAGAGCTCATTTTACCCATTTAAAGAGAGGCTTTTATGAAACAGGAAAACAGAAAGTTTGACACCGAGGTACAATACCTCAAATATAAAGTGCTCAAGGAGGTTGCTCGACGCACATGGGACGGCACACTGCTTGACACAATTCTTGACATTCCAAAGGAAATCGCTCCTGGAAATACGCCAGCAATTCGTTGCTGTATCTACAAGGAGAGGGCTATTCTTGAGGAGAGAATAAAGATGGCTATGGGTGGAGACAAAAACAACCCAAATGTTATCGAGGTTATCGGTATTGCGTGTGACGAGTGTCCTGCGGGAGGCTACGAGGTTGGCGAGGCTTGTCGTGGCTGTCTTGCTCACAACTGCGAGTATGTGTGCAAGTTTGGCGCTATTTCCTTTGATGAAAAGAGCCATGTTGCGAAAATAGACAAGTCAAAGTGTGTTGAGTGCGGTCAATGCTCCCGTGTATGCCCCTACGGTGCAATTACTCACCGTACACGCCCCTGCGAAAAGGCGTGTAAGATAAAGGCAATCTACGCAGGTGGCGAAACCAAGGAGGCAAAAATCGACAACTCGACCTGTATTGCGTGTGGAAATTGTGTTTACCATTGCCCATGGGGAGCTATCTCCGACAAAAGCTTTATTTGTGATGTTATAAATATGTTAAAGGAAAGCGATGGTGGCAAAAGCTACAAGACCTATGCCGTAATTGCTCCGTCAATCTCCTCTCAGTTTGCTTATGCGACACAGGGACAGGTGGTTGCGGGAATAAAGGCGCTCGGCTTTTCCGAGGTTGTTGAGGCTGCGCTTGGTGCTGATATGGTCGCAGATGCAGAATCTCACGAGCTTGTTAGCAAGGGCACGCTCATTAGCTCCTGCTGTCCTGCCTTTGTTGCTCATGTGGAAAAGCAGTTCCCTGAGCTTGTTCCTATCGTATCGCAAACCCTTTCACCAATGGCATCAATTTGTAAATTCTTAAAGGATAGAGAGCCGAGCTCTAAGCTCGTATTTATCGGCCCTTGTACTGCTAAAAAGCTCGAATTTCAAAAGGAAAATGTAAGGGATTATGTTGATAGCGTAATCACCTTTGAGGAGCTTCAAGCTCTTTTTGGAAGCAGAGATATAGATATAACAGAGTTGAAGGAGGAGCAGACCTCGGGTGCGTCCTACTTTGGTCGTAACTTTGCTCGCTGTGGTGGTCTTGCAGACGCTGTAAGAGAGGGTATTTGTGAGCACGGAGATAACGAGTTCTTTGAATTAAGGAGCGTATCTGCAAATGGCATTGAGCAATGCGTTAGTGCACTTGTAAAAATGAAATATGGCAAGCTTGACGCCAACTTTATTGAGGGTATGGCGTGCGTTGGTGGCTGTGTTGGTGGTGCAGGATGTCCTATACATAGCACCGAAAGACCAAAGACGGATACAGATAGCGATGCATCAAGCACCATTAGTGACTCGCTCAAAAGGGTTAATTTCTAATGAAGGAATATAAAATCCCCGAAAAGCTCAGCCGTGTGGCGATAATCGGGTATAGTGGCTCTGGAAAAAGCACGCTCGCAAGGAAAATTTCCAAAAAAATGGGCTTAAAGGTGCTACACCTCGACTGTGTCTTTTGGAAAAGCGGTTGGGAGCCAATAACCCCAGCAGAGATGCAACAAGAGGTTGCAAAGTTCCTTGACGAAAACGATAGCTGGGTAATCGACGGTACATATAGTAAATGCCACGCAGAGCGTAGAATGGCAGAGGCAGAGCTTATAATTTTTATGTCCTTTGGGCGTATAGAGTGCTTAAAGAGGGCGATAAAAAGGTATAAGAGATACAAGGGAAGGAGCCGTCCGTCTATGACCGTGGGGTGTAACGAGAGGATAAATGGCTCATTTCTTTGGTGGCTCTTGTTCAAGGGCAGAAGCAGGAAAAATCGTGCCAAATACAAGGCAATGATAAGTGGCAACGAGGACAAGACAATTATTGTGAAAAATCAGCGTCAGCTAAACGCTCTTTATGAGGCACTTGGCCTGTGATGTGGCTGAAAAATAGGCAAAAGGAGCAATAAAATGGAGATTAAGATAGCGAAATATCTAAACAACGCAAGGGCGGGCTTTACCCTTGTTTTTGATGACGGATGCTACTATGATTCTACTGTAAAATCGGTTGAGATTTTCAAGAGCGTGGAGAGCGAAACGGGAGTGAAAATTAAGGCGACAAGTGCTCAAACGGTTGGCTTTTTACACGAGAGGCTTATCGACCTTTGGCGTGAGCTTATAGCCGAGGGCTATTACGATATTGCCTCGCACTCAATGGACCATTGTCTATGCTTTAATGAGGAAACGCCTTGGGATGTGCGTGTAAACGACGCAAGAGAGAGCAAGAGAAGGCTTGAAGAAATCTATGGCGTGCCACAAATTTGCTATGTTGCCCCAAATGGTGGACACACTAAAAAGGGCTGTGAGGCTCTGCACGAGTATTACTACGCAAATAGAAACAACAACGAGGGTGGCTTTGACCCCGATGATATGGATATGTACGACCTTGGCGTATTTATTGCTCGACACGAATACACAACAGTAAAGCCGTATGCTGACTTTATAGACACGCTTGTTGAAAATGGCACCTATGCAATTCAGGTAAACCATTGGCTAAGCGAGAAGGAGCAGGATACCTTCCACGCTCAAAGGGTGGATACCTTTGCCGAGGAGTGCTTATATATTGCCAAATTACAGCTTGAAAACAAGCTTTGGATAGCCTCAATGAACGATGCGGTAAAATACTTCTACGAAAGAAAAAATGCAAAAATTAAGGTTGAGGGCGATAGCATAAGCGTTAGCTGTGACCTTGACAAGGCAATATTTAACCATCCGCTAACCCTTGTTATTACCACACCAAGCCCCAAAAGGGTGCTAATAAACGGCACAGCCTTTGAGCTACTTGCCGACAAGGAAAATATTGTTACAATAGAAATCTAATCTTATATAGCGAGAGAAACCTAAGTACTATTAAAAAATTACAAAAAAGACTTGACAAACACAAATACTTATGGTAAAATAACTCTCGCAAATGCTACTATGGCTCAGTTGGTAGAGCGCATCCTTGGTAAGGATGAGGTCATCGGTTCGATTCCGATTAGTAGCTCCACAAGAGGAAAGGTCAGTTGACCTTTCCTTTTGTTTTTTTATTTAATTCTATTGAACATTTTCTCAAAATGGTGTAAAATGTCCTTGGAAAGACCTTTTAACGCAGATTGTAGGGCGTTTGGCTTGCTCGAAACATAGGGGGTGAAAAAATGTCACAGGTTAGCGAAAATCCGTTCAAATATAGCGACACAAACAAGCGTTATCACACATACGATTACTATCTTCGCCATACCTTTGGCAGAAAGTGCGCAAAGATTACGCTTGACGCAGGCTTTACCTGTCCTAATCTTGATGGTACGGTGGGAGTAGGGGGATGCACCTATTGCTCAGGTGGTAGCAGAGCGAGCGTTTGTAATAGCGTTTTGCCTCTAAGGGAGCAATACAACACCCAAAGGGCTATTATGCTATCAAAGTGGCAGAGCGTCGACGCCTTTATCCCATATTTGCAGGCACACACAAATACCCACGCCCCCGTGGAAAGGCTAAGGGAAATTTTTGATGAGGTGGCGTCGCTTGACGGAGCTGTAATGGTCGATATTGCAACCCGTGCCGATTGCCTTGAAAATGAAAAGATTGCTCTTTTAAGGGAGCTATCCGAGAAAATTCCCGTTACTGTGGAGCTTGGGCTTCAAACCATACACGATAGCACAGCAGAGAAGATAAATCGCTGTCACACCTACGCACAGCTTGTAGATGCAATATCTCGATTAAGGCAGGGTGCGCCTGAGGTAAAAATCGCACTTCACCTAATAAACGGCTTGCCAGATGAGGACAGAGAAATGATGCTTGAAAGTGCAAGGGAGGTGGCAAGGCTTGCCCCCGATATAGTAAAGCTTCATCTTCTTCACATAATAGACGGCACGCCTCTTGCCGAGGTGTATAAGAGGGGAGAGTACACGCCCCTTGAAATGGATGAGTATGTGTCGATTGTTTGCGACCAATTAGAGCTTTTTCCACCCGAAATGGTTATCGAAAGGGTGACGGGAGATGGCGAAAAAAGCACGCTCCTCTCCCCTCTTTGGAGCTTAAAAAAGACAATAGTAATAAATAACATAGATAAGGAAATGCACAAAAGAGGCTCTATGCAGGGCATAAAATACAAGGCATAGCCTCGTGCAAATTGGTAAAGCATAGCTTTTATGAAAAGGGTAGCAATATTCATTAGGGGACACGCTGTGTTTGTAATAGCCACGCTTTGTGCGATTATAACCTCAATAATTGTGCCACCGTCGAGCAAATATCTTGACTATATAGACTTTAAAACGCTTGCCTGCTTGCTTTCAACGCTTGCAGTCGTTTGTGCTCTTAAAAACATAAAGTTTTTTAGCATAGTAGCACGCAAAATCATACACTCCACCCCCAATTTGAGGGTGTGCGTGCTTGCACTCATTTACATAACCTTTATAGGCTCGCTTTTTATCGCAAATGATATGGCGCTTATCACCTTTTTGCCACTCGGCTGGTATGTGCTAAGCGAAACGGGGAACGAAAAATACACCCCGTGGCTATTTGTCCTGCAAAACATTTCTGCCAATCTCGGCGGAATGCTAACACCCTTTGGAAACCCACAAAACCTTTACCTGTATTCGAAATTTAACATTCCAACGGGTGAGTTTATGCTCATTATGCTCCCGCCCTTTCTTGTTTCTGTGGCTCTGCTTACGCTTTGCACACTATTCTTCCCGACAACCAAGCTAACTCTAAAGGGCAAGGAGCCGTTTGTCTTTAAGAGGACAAGGAGCATTATATACCTTGCGATTTTCTCGCTGACCGTGCTTATGGTCTTTTCCATAGTTCCGTGGCAGATTGGTCTTATAGTAACCCTTGTGTCGATAATTGTTCTTGATAGATACGCTCTTGCCCGTGTCGATTATTTTCTGCTCGGTACATTTTTTATGTTCTTTATTTTTGCAGGGAATATGTCGAATATTGGAGCGGTTAGAGAGCTTCTTTCCTCGCTACTTGAAAAAAGCACGCTCGTTTTCTCGGCACTGAGCTGTCAGCTTATCTCAAATGTGCCAAGTGCAATATTGCTCTCGCAGTTTACAAATAACTACAAGGAGCTTTTGTATGGCGTGAATATCGGTGGAACGGGAACGCTTATCGCATCTCTTGCCTCGCTTATCACCTTCGCAGAGTATTCTCGTACAGGCGTCGGCTCAAAGGCTAAATACCTTGGCGTTTTCACGCTCTTAAATGTGGCATTTTTGGCGATTTTGCTCGTTTTATGTCTGCTTTTGGTCTAAATAAGAAATTAAAGCACCCTTTGGGTGCTTTTTTTGATGATTTTGAAAAAAATTTGGAAATTTTAAAAAAACCCTTTATTTTTATAAATGTATATGTTATAATGTGTGCGTTAATTTTATTTTATAAGACTACAAAATTAGAAAGGCAAAAAGATGATTAGAGAAGATTTAAGAAATGTTGCAATTATTGCCCATGTTGACCACGGCAAGACAACTCTTGTTGACGGTATGCTTCAACAGGGTGGTGCTTATCACGAGAATCAAGCTACCACCGAGCGTGTAATGGACTCAAACGACCTTGAAAAGGAAAGAGGCATTACAATCCTTGCAAAGAATACCGCTATTCACTATGCAGGCAAGAAGATAAATGTTATTGACACCCCTGGCCACGCTGACTTTGGTGGTGAGGTTGAGCGTATTCTCAAAATGGTAAATGGCGTTATTTTGCTCGTTGACGCTGCCGAGGGACCAATGCCTCAAACTCGCTTCGTTCTTCAAAAGGCGATGGAGATGGGACATAGAATTATAGTTGTTGTAAACAAGATTGACCGTCCTGACGCTCGTATTCACGAGGTTATTGATGAGGTGCTTGAGCTTCTTATCGACCTTAACGCAACAGATGACCAGCTCGACTCCCCAATGCTTTTCTGCTCAGGCAGAAGTGGTACAGCCTCACTCTCTCCCGATGTTGAGGGTGAGAACCTAATTCCTCTTCTCGATACAATTCTTGAATATATCCCTGCACCCGAGGGCGAGGAGGACGAGCCACTTCAGCTCCTCGTTTCAAGTGTTGATTATAGCGACTATGTTGGTAAGATTGGTATTGGTAGAATTGAGCGTGGAACTCTTAAAGTAAACCAAGAGGTTAGCGTTTGCAACTATCACTCTAACGAAAAGCCAAGAAGAGCTAAGATAATTTCAATCTACCAATTTGACGGACTTTCACGCTCACAAACACAGAGTGCAACTGTTGGAGATATTGTTTGCTTTAGTGGTGTTGAGGAAATTTCAATTGGTGACACAGTTTGCTCTCCCGATTGCATTGAGCCACTCGAATTTGTAAAGGTTTCCGAGCCTACTATGGAAATGACCTTCTCTGTAAACGATAGCCCATTTGCAGGTCAAGAGGGCAAGTTCGTAACATCAAGACAAATAAGAGACCGTCTTTACAAGGAAACACTCAAGGATGTGTCCTTGCGTGTAAGCGACGGAGATACAACCGACTCCTTCAAGGTGGCGGGCAGAGGTGAGATGCACCTTTCAAT
>JAZNYH010000009.1:0-6049 GCA_045594305.1 Eubacteriales bacterium
CCAGTCGGGCCCCAGGGCCCGCCGACGCTGGCGAGCGTCAAAGGCAGGACATCGCCACATATATTTGAACATCAAAAAACAAGCCGCGGCAAGGTCGGCCACTATAAGCACACCTAAAACCGCCAATAATATCCAAAGCCACAGCATAGCTGCCACGCGCCTCCCAAAATTCGCCGAAATAAGATATATGTATATATTTTACCACACACGCGCCCCCCACGCAAGCGGCAAGTTAAGGAAAAATAATTAAAAATCGGCGATAACACTTGCAATCTACCAATAAATGTGGTATACTTTAAAAGTTGATAACTGCCCGTGGCGCAGCTGGATAGCGCGCAAGACTCCGACTCTTGAGGCCGCAGGTTCGAATCCTGTCGGGCAGGCCAAAAATCGACAAGTTTCGACAGAAGCTTGTCGATTTTTACTTCTTCACTATTACCTCTTCACTTTTCACTTTTCTCTCACGAAACTTGTCGATAGGTAATAGGTAAAAGTGAATAGTGAAAAGGTGCTAAAGAAGCTTTTCTCCCGTCAGTCGAAAAGCATTAAATTATATTTGGGTTCAAATCCATCGATTAAAAAGGTAAAATATCTTTTTTATCGCCCCTTCGCAAAAACTCCGTCGTACAGCGACGGAGTTTTTACTTCTTCACTATTACTTCTTCACTATTACCTCTTCACTTTTCACTCTTCTCTTACAAAACTTGTCGATAGGTGAAAGGCAATGATATAATTTTTATTTTTCACCAACCAAAATGCTACTTGCTTTGTCTATTAGTTAACAAGCGAATATTTTTAGGAGTATATATGAAGAAGTTTTTGATATGTGTTTTAGTATTACTTACGGCGTTAGGGCTTTTTTCGTGCAAGAGTGAGCTTGGTGGCACTCAAAATGGTGAAAGTGGGCAAACGGAGCTTACCTATTCTGAGAGCTGGTCGTACAACAAATCGACGCATTGGCACGCCTGCACGACAAAGGGCTATACCGGCTTAAAGGCTGATGAGGGCGAGCATATTGACGGAAATGAAAGGATTATAAGGTCTGCCACGGAAACTGAGGCAGGTCTTGCTCAATACACCTGCACCGTTTGTGGATATTCATATCAAAAGCCGATATATGTTTCTACAAGCATTATTTCTCTACCGAGCGTTGGTGTTGCCTATATTGGTCAGCCCCTCTCGGGTGTTGAGCTTATTGGTGGTATTGGTAGCGTTGAGGGAGAATTTACTTGGACAAGTCCTGACACCATCATAGAGGCTGGGGGTGAATATTCTGTTACCTTTAAGCCCTCTAATCACTCTACCTATGCTACAATTGAGGCTATGGTAATGGTTGAGGCACAGCAGTTGACTATAACCGTTTCAAGTGGTGAGGGTGGCTCTGCCTCAAATGAGGGAGTTATAAATGTCAAATATGGCGAGGATTTAGAAATTTCCTTTACTCCCGATGAGGGCTTTATGGTGGATTCTATCATAGTCGATGGTAAAATCTCATCTGGTTCTAAGTATATTTTTACCAATATAAAGGAATCCCACACGCTAAGCGTAGCCTTTAAGGTCGCAGGCTCAGAGCCATATACCATAGTATGCGAGTCGGGAACTCCCTCGTGCTACACCATAAGTGACGGCGTTATCTCCTTTAATACAATATCGGAGGATAGCGTTTACTCTATTCAAGGCTCATTTGAGGGCGGCATTGTTATAAATGTCGGCGAGGAATTTAACTTTGAGCTTGTCCTACTCGGCTTTTCTCTTACATCTAACTCTAAATGTCCTATTACTGTATTGAGTGCAAAAAATGTTGATATAAAGGCTAAGGCTGACACAGAGAATTTTATTTATGATGAGCGTGAGGCGGTAGATGAGGCTGATGCTACGCAATACTCTGCCTCTATATATTCTCTTGCCGACCTTGATATTTGTGGTCAAGGCAAGCTGAGCATTATATCAAAAAGCAACAATGGTATTCACACAAAGGACGACCTTGTGGTAAAAAATCTCACGCTTTATATCAAGTGCGTAGATAATGCATTAAAGGGTAATGACAGCGTGACTATAACAAATGCAGATACTACTCTTATAGCAAGTGCTGGTGATTGCATAAAAACAACTAATAGCGATATTTCTACTACCAATTCAAAGCAACGAGGCATTATTTCTATAAGTGGTGGCTCACACAAGCTATATGCAGGATGCGATGGAATTGACGCCTCTTATGATGTAATAATTGATAATGAGACAACAAGCCTTGAAATTTACACAGATAAATACTCCTCGTATTCGAGCGAGGTAACGACCACCACAGAGGCGTTTTATTATGTGAGAATGTCAAGTAGCTCATACTCCTTCTCTCTTAAATATGTAAACAATGATGGCTCTTATGTGTGGGAAAATGCTACCTATCACACAAGCGTTCAAAGTGGGCGAAGCACATACTATTACTACTCTGTCCCTAAGCGTAGCGATTATACGAACTTCGTGCTTTATATTTATTCAAGCTCCCAAGCACAGGGGCAGGATAGTAGCTATTACTCCTGCTCTGAGGCACTTAGCCACAATGACAGCTATGATACGATAGCAATAAGCAATCGCCAAGGCTCACTAAGCCTTAGCTGGACTACATTTTCAACCACAAGTACTCAGCCTGGTGGTGGAATGAACGAGGGCAACACCGACAAGGGCACATACTCTACTAAGGGTATAAAGGCGTGCAACCAAATCATTATAGATAATGGAAGCATTAAAATTGAGGCTTACGATGATGCTATCCACGCAAATAATGATGTCGCCCTCGAAAGTGGCGCTACTCCTCTTGGAAATGTTACCATAAACGGTGGCTCGCTTGTCGTATCAAGTAACGATGATGGTCTTCACGCTGATGGCACGCTCGCAATCGTAAACGGCTCTGTTACAGTAGCAAAAAGCTATGAGGGGCTTGAGGGTGCATTTGTAAGCGTAAGCGGTGGTAGTGTTTCAGTTACCTCAACTGATGATGGTATAAATGGCGGAAGCACAAGTGGTGCCTCAATCACCATAAGTGGTGGCGAGGTGTATGTGTATTGCACAGGTGACGGAATAGATTCAAATAGCACAACCTCTAATGGTGGCATTGTCTTCTCTGGTGGAAAAACAGTTGTTATTTGCAACTCAAACGGCAATTCTGCTATTGATTCCGAAAGAGGCTTTTCTCACACAGGCGGACAGGTGATTGCTATTATGAGCTCGGGTGGAATGACAAGTGAATCATCAAACGGCTCTTCAACTGGAATGACGACAAAATCCTCGCTTTCTTTAACGAGTGGTGGCTTTGCAACCGTTAGTGTCGGTGGAAGTGTTGTTGTAACTATAAAAATGCCCTGCTCGCTTAGTGCGTATGCGGTATATCTCGGCTCATCATCAGCGACTATTTCAAGTACTTCATCAAGCACAGCCACACTTAATTCAAATGGTGTTTGCTGGGAATAAAAATAAAAGCGACCGTGCAAGGTCGCTTTTATTTTTGATAATTTACAAAAAACATTTGAAATTGACTATAATATATGGTATAATGTTATGGAATGTTCTAAAAACAGGAGATTTTAAAATGGATTCTGAAACAAAAAGAAGCTCCTTTTCTGGTAAGATCGGCTTTATCCTTGCTGCGGCGGGAAGTGCTGTTGGTCTTGGAAATATTTGGAGATTTCCTTATCTTGCTGCTAAGTATGGTGGCGGTATCTTTTTACTTGTTTATATTGCTTTATCAGTAACCTTTGGCTTTGCTCTTATGGTTGCAGAGATTGCGATAGGAAGAAAAACTCAGCAAAGCCCTCTCGGTGCGTTTAAATCACTTGACAAGCGTTTTTCTTGGATTGGCTTGCTTGCGACTATTATTCCTATTCTCATTCTTCCCTACTACTCCGTAATTGGTGGTTGGGTAATCAAGTATGCCTTTGGCTTTATGACTGGTGGAATGAATGATATGGCAATGGACTACATTGTAGATGGACAAAAGCTTTCATTCTTTGAAATTTACACAGGTCAAACAGTTGCTCAGCCCATTATTTGGTTTGTTCTTTTCATTGCAGTTGCTACCCTAATAGTTGTCTTTGGCGTACAAAAGGGTGTTGAAAAGGTCAGCAAGATTATGATGCCTGCTCTCGTTGTTCTTATGGTATTTATAGTTATCTACTCTATGTTTACCATAAAGGGAGAGGTTTCTATTTGGCAAGGTCTTGCTTACTATTTGAAGCCCGACTTTAAAAACTTCTCTATTATGACCGTTGTGGCAGCGATGGGACAGCTATTCTATTCAATGTCACTTGCTATGGGTATTATGATTACCTTTGGCTCATATATGAAAAAGGATATAAGCATCGAAAAGTCAACTCATCAGGTTGAAATCTTTGATACCGGTATTGCTATTTTAGCAGGTCTTATGATTGTTCCTGCCGTATTCGTTTTCTCTGGTGGAGATAAGGAGGCTCTTGGAAAGGGCGCTGGTCTTATGTTCATTACTCTTCCTAAGGTATTTACCACTATGAAGGGTGGAGCGTTTATCGGCACTGTGTTCTTCCTTATGGTGCTTTTGGCAGCACTCACCTCTGCTATATCTCTTATGGAAACAATTGTTGCTGTATTTATGGACAAGCTAAAGCTTAACAGAACCGTATCTTGTCTTATCGTTTTTGGAATTTGCCTTGTATTTGGTCTTCCCTCATCGCTTGGATATAGCGTTTGGGCAGAGTTCAAGGTGCTTGGTATGCAATTCCTTGACCTATTCGACTTCATAAGCAACAGTATTTTGATGCCAATAGTTGCGTTTGCAACCTGTATATTTGTAGGCTTCTTCTTAAAGCCAAAATCACTTATCGAGGAGGTTGAGCTCTCAGGTTCCTTCAAGGCAAAGAAGCTATTCTCGGTTATGATAAAATACATTGCTCCAATATTTATTATCGCTATTCTTATTTCATCAGTTCTTGATGTATTTGGAGTCGTAAAAATCTAACAAAAAAGGACACAGCCTTGTGGTTGTGTCTTCTTTTTATATAAATTTAACAAAATTCTTCAAGTAATCGAGGCTTAGTATTTTTTCTATACTATCCTCGCTCTTTTTTTCGATAAGAGCATAAAAAAGCTTTTTTCTTATTGCTAAAAGAATTGAGCGTTCTATCCAATATTCAAAGCGTACTGCGGGGTGCTTGTCCTCAAGCTTTTTCATTTTTATATACAAATCTACTCCGTCAGAGGTATCTCGCCATAGGTCGACAAAGGCATAGTCATAGTCACTACTTCTCATTTGCTTTTCGACATATTCAAAGGCGTCGGCTTGGATAATTTTTATCTTTTCCTTACATTCAAAATACGGTAGAATGTGGCTTTTAAAAAGGGCTATTACCTCAGCACTTCGTTCTACAATTGTAACGCTTTTCACCTCTGGTTTAATGCTTGCCATATATGCAAAGTAGCCCATACCGAGTCCAAATGTTATAACATTACCCCTTGCCTTATTTATGGGCTCCTTCATTGTTTCTATCTCATTTGGCTTAATTGCCATCCACTCCACGCCATTTTCAAAGATGGTTGGGAAGGAAAACTCCTCATCAAAGAAGCCTATGCTACACACCTCTCGATAATCGTTGGGTAGGATAAAATCATCTCGCACAAACCCCTCATAGGGTGCGTATTTTTGGTGTGAAAGCGTCCACGCTCCGTGCCCTTGGTCGTTTATTTTTACGCATTGAAAATATGGATTTTTCCTATATTCCTCAGCGTTTAACTTCTTTATAGATGGAATAAAATATTCCCTTAGCATCTCATCGGCAAGCTCATCATTCTCTATAAAGGCAGAGGACAAAAAGTGGGCAAAGGCTGTTTCATCAAGCTCTTTATTCCCACCCGTTATTTCCTCAATAAGCTCGCTTGTTACAAGACGCTCATGCTTGTTTAAATATTCGGCACAAATGACTAAAAACAAGTCGTTTTTATCCATTGTATCCTTTATTTTTTTAAGCTCCATTTTATCACCACCCGTTTCATTTTAGCATATATTCGATTTTTACGCAATAGAAAA
>JAZNYH010000010.1:0-25719 GCA_045594305.1 Eubacteriales bacterium
GTTCAAGTCTCATTGTCTGCACCAAAATCCCAAGCCATTTTCGACAAAGTGCTTGGGACTTATATGTAGTAAAAATCAATAAATTTATTAATTTTTAAATTTAATAATTCTATTTTTTTATAATTTATAAATTCTTAAATTCACAAAACGCTTAAAACGCTTTATTATCAAGGTATTATTACCAAATAATTAAAATATTATCAAAACAAAAAAGCCATTTAAAGGAATTTAAATGGCTTTTATTTTTTAAATTTTATGGATTAATAATCCACTACGAAGCTTGGGCTCAAACCAAGTAGATTTTGGTGGCATTACATTGCCAGAATCGGCAACAGCCATAAGCTCATCAAGTGATGTTGGATACATTGCAATAGCAAGCTTCATATCCTCGTTACATCTTTCTTCGAGATATTTTAGACCTCTTATTCCACCAGCAAAATCTATTCTCTTGTCGCTTCTTGGATCTTCAATTCCCAATATTGGCTTCAAAAGATTGTTCTGCAAAATAGCACAATCAAGCTTTTCAACTGGATTATCTGCATTGCAAATGCTATCAAAAAACTTAACAAGATACCATTGTCCATCAAGATACATTCCCACAGAATGTCTTTCACTTGGACGACATTGTCCCTCGCCTGTATAAGGAGTGATCTCGCCTATTTTTTCGGAAACAACCCTCAAAAATTCCTCTGAGCTCATTCCATTAAGATCCTTAATAAGGCGATTGTAATCCATTATTTTAAGAGCTTTTGCAGGGAAAATTACTGAAAGAAAATAGTTAAATTCCTCTTCTCCTGTATATGCAGGATTTTCTGCTCTACGCTTTGTTCCAACCTTTACAGCTGATGCTGCACGATGGTGACCATCTGCAATATAAAGTGCATCAAGGGTTGAGAAAATTTCAGCGATTCTCAAATCAACGCTCTTATCAGTTGTGCCCCAAACCGTATGCTGTACTCCATCCTCAGCAACGAAATCATAAATTGGTGCTTTGTTTGTTTCATTTGCAATAATTTCATCAAGCTCAGCACTATCCTTATATGCCAAGAAAATTGGTCCTGTATGCGCAGAGCAAATATCTACATGCTTAATACGGTCAATTTCCTTGTCGGCACGAGTAAATTCATGCTTTTTAATTCTATTTTCGATATAATCGTCAATAGATGCACAGCCAACTATTCCTGTTTGAGCTCTTCCGTCCATAATTTGGCGATAAAAATAGTATCTATCATCAGTATCATTGATATAAACACCATTTTTTTCAAGCTCTACAAGGTTTTTTCTTGCCTTTGCATACACTCTTTCATCATAAATATCAATTGACTTGTCAAGGTCAATCTCTGCCTTGTCAATGTGCAAGAAGGAATAAGGATTACCCTTTACCATTTCTCTGGCTTCATCACTTGACATAACATCGTATGGAAGAGCTGCGCACTTATCAGCAAGCTCAACGCTTGGTCTTAACGCCTTAAAAGGCTTTACTGTTATCATTTCAAATCCTCAATTAGTAGCAAAGAACCTTTGAAACGCCCTCAACAGCCATTACTGCCTTTACAACATCATCGCATACCTTTTCATTGGTTTCGATAATTGTATAAGCAACCTCGCCCTTTGAGCCGTTTGCCATATTCTCAATATTTACATTAACTGATGCAAATGCAGCAGTAATTTGTGAAATAGTGTTAGGAACATTCTTGTGCATTACACATACTCTTGCAAGTGAATTGTGAGCAAGTGAAACATTTGGGAAGTTTACGCTATTCTTGATGTTACCATTTGTAAGATATTCATCAAGCTGTCTTGCAGCCATAACTGCACAATGATCCTCAGACTCAACAGTAGATGCTCCAAGGTGAGGGATATTAAGAATACCCTCTGCTCCAACTGTTGCATCGGTTG
Source organism: Eubacteriales bacterium (assembly GCA_045594305.1). GTDB lineage: Bacteria > Bacillota > Clostridia > Oscillospirales > CAG-272 > RGIG2000. Next base: position 1,900 of record JAZNYH010000010.1, read on the forward strand.
GGAAATCAGTTACATACTTAGCAATCTTCTTGTCAGCAAGCGCCTTCTTAACATCCTCAGCACAAACAAGATCTGCTCTTGCAAGGTTTATGATTCTTACTCCGTCCTTCATCATAGCGATAGACTTTTCATTAATCATATTCTTTGTTTGAGGTGTTGCAGGAACATGGAGTGAAATATAATCACATGTCTTGAAGATTTCCTCATATGATGCAGCCTGCTTAACTGTTGGAGCAAGGCTCCAAGCTGCTGCAGGTGTAATAAATGGGTCGCATCCCACAACTGTCATACCAAGAGCATTAGCAGCGTTTGCTACCATACCACCAATTGCACCAAGTCCAATTACACCAAGCTTCTTTCCAGCGAGCTCTGTACCAACATAAGCGCCCTTTCCCTTTTCAACAGCCTTTGCAATATCAGTAGTTCCTTCAAGTGTTTTTACCCACTCAATACCACCAATAACATCTCTTGCTGCAAGAACGAGTGCGCATACTGCAAGCTCCTTTACTCCATTTGCATTAGCACCAGGAGTGTTGAATACAACGATTCCCTTTTCTGTGCATTTTTCAACTGGAATATTGTTTACACCTGCACCACAACGAGCAATTGCTTTGAGGCTTTCAGGCATTTCCATATCATGAAGAGCGGCAGAACGAACCATGATTGCATCAGGATTTTCTACACTATCAGATACCTCATATATAGCACGGTCGAAATTATCAGTTCCAACAGCTGCTATTTTATTCATAAGCTTAATCTTTTTCATTTCTTTTTCCTCTTTTATGCTTTAGGATTTTCCTGTGCGAACTTCTTCATAAACTCAACGAGCTTAACAACACCATCATATGGCATAGCGTTATAGATAGAAGCTCTCATACCACCAACTGAACGGTGTCCCTTAAGATTCTTAAGTCCTGCCTTTGCAGCCTCTGAAGCAAACTTCTTATCAAGATCTGCATCGCCTGTTACGAAAGTAACATTCATAAGAGAACGGCTCTCCTTTTGAACAGGTGCAATATAATAATCCTGGCTATCAAGATAGTCATAAAGAACCTTTGCCTTCTTCTCGTTCATTTCCTTCATCTTTTCAAGACCACCAAGGCTTTCGATCCACTCGTAAACAAGCTTAGCTATATAAATGCAGTAGCAAGGTGGTGTGTTGTACATAGAATCATTATCAGCCATGATCTTGTAATCAAGCATTGTAGGAATATCCTCACGAGCGTTACCAATAAGATCCTCTCTTACGATAACAATTGTAAGGCCAGCAGGAGCCATATTCTTTTGAGCTCCAGCATAAATCATACCAAACTTTGTTACATCTACTGGCTCACTGATGATGCAAGATGACATATCAGCAACAAGTGGAATATCTCCAGTATCAGGGATATAGTTAAACTTTGTTCCGTAAATAGTGTTATTGAAGCAGATGTGAACATAGTCTGCATCAGGACGGAATGACTCACGAGTTGTTTGAGGAATAAATGCAAAGTTTGCATCCTTAGAGGTAGCAACACATACTACATCTCCGTATTTTTGAGCCTCCTTGAAAGCCTTTCCTGAGAACTGACCAGATACGATGTAATCAGCCTTCTTGTTCTTGTTCATAAGGTTAAGAGGAACTGCAGCAAACTGAGTTGATGCTCCACCTTGAAGGAAAAGAACCTTGTAGTTGTCAGGGATATTCATGATTTTACGAAGAAGCTTCTCTGCATCAGAGATGATTTCCTCGTATACAGGAGAGCGGTGGCTCATTTCCATAACTGACATTCCGCTGTCCTTGTAGCAAAGCATTTCCGCTGCTGCCTTCTCAAGAACCTCGAGAGGAAGCATAGATGGTCCTGCTGAAAAATTGTAAACGCGTTCCATAATTGAAACCTCCATATATATAAATTTTTATTTAATCATTAAGGTATTGCGATGCCCTGATACCATCAAGGCATCGCACAATAAGTGATTATTTGAAATATTTTACAGCAGATTTGAACATCTTAATATCATAATCGCCGTAAACATTCTTATAAAGTCCATTTCCAACACGCTCAGAGTGGCCCATTTTACCGATTACTCTACCATCAGGTGAGATAATACCCTCAATTGCAAGTGTTGAGCCATTGGGGTTATAATCGATATCATAGGTTGCCTCGCCGTTCAAATCAACATACTGTGTAGCGATTTGACCATTAGCGATAAGTCTTGCAATTGTTTCATCATTTGCAAGGAACTTTCCTTCGCCGTGTGAAATTGGAACATTATAAACATCTCCAACATTACAATCAGCAAGCCATGGAGAATTATTTGTTGCAATTCTCGTTCTTACAATCTTTGATTGATGGCGAGCAATATTGTTAAATGTAAGAGTTGGGCAGGTTTCGTCGGTATCAATTATTTTGCCAAACGGAACGAGTCCGAGCTTTATAAGTGCTTGGAATCCATTACAGATACCACACATAAGTCCGTCACGAGCCTCAAGAAGCTTTGTTACCTCTTCCTTTACAGCAGCTCCTCTAAAGAATGCGGTTATAAACTTACCTGATCCGTCAGGCTCGTCACCACCAGAGAATCCACCAGGAATAAAGACAATTTGTGAAGCCTTAAGCTTCGCTACAAACTGCTCTGCGCTCCTCTTAATGTCATCTGCACTAAGGTTATTAATTACAAAGATTTCTGCCTCTGCGCCTGCGTCCTCAACAGCCTTTGCACTATCAAACTCGCAGTTAGTGCCTGGGAATACAGGAATTAGCACCTTTGGCTTAGCAACCTTGATGCTTGAAGCAAATTTCTTATCTGTTGTGTATGAAATAGTTTCTGGCTTTTCTGTATTGAAGCCAATATTGCAGGAGTAAACGCCCTCAAGCTTATCCTCATAAAGGTCGGTAAGTGAGGTCATACAAGCTCTCTTGCCATTATATACAATGGCTTTTTCGTTTGTTACCTTACCTATGATAGAACCAACCTCAACATCCTCGCTAAGCTCAAGAACAAAGGCTCCGTAGTTATAGCCAAAGAGCTCTTGCATTGATACGCTTGAATCAAATTCAAAGCCAAAGCCGTTACCGATTGCCATCTTATAAACAGCCTCAGCAACGCCACCAATTGTAGGAGTATAAGCACTAAGCACCTTTCCTTCTCTTGCGAGAGTGGTTACCTTGTCATACACCTTCAAAAGTGACTCTGTCTTAGGAAGATTATTTTCATCGTATTCAGGCTTCAAAAGAACGACTGTACTTCCTGCCTTCTTAAATTCAGGAGAAATAACATCATCTGTTTTGCCTGTTGTTACTGCAAATGAAATTAGTGTAGGTGGAACATCAAGCTTTTCAAAGGATCCACTCATTGAGTCCTTTCCACCAATTGAGCCTATGCCAAGCTCCATTTGAGCCTTAAATGAGCCAAGAAGTGCTGCAAGTGGCTTGCCCCATCTCTTTGGATCCTTAAGAGGCTTTTCAAAATACTCTTGGAATGTAAGATATACATCCTCAAACTTTGCACCAGTTGCAATAAGCTTAGATACAGACTCAATTACTGCCAAATACGCCCCGTGATATGGGCTTTTTTCAGAGATAAATGGGTTATAGCCCCATGACATAAACGAGCAATCGCTTGTGTGCTCCTTTTCAACGGAAATCTTTTGAACCATTGCCTGAATAGGTGTTCTTTGATAGTTTCCACCGAAAGGCATAAGCACTGTTCCTGCACCAATTGTGCTGTCAAAGCGCTCGCTAAGTCCTCTCTTTGAGCAGATGTTAAGATCTGATACAAGAGCCTTCATTCCCTCCTCAAAATCAGCAGGAATAGCCTTAGCGTAGCTCTCTATCTTTGCAGGAGCAATATCAACATGCTTTTCAGCACCATTTGAGTTAAGGAACTCACGACTAATATCAACAATTGCCTTGCCGTTATGGAACATTGTAAGACGAGGCTCAGCCTTAACCCTTGCAACAACGGTTGCTTCAAGGTTTTCAGAATGAGCAAGCTCTAAGAATGCGTCTACATTTTCCTTTTCGACAACAACTGCCATTCTCTCTTGTGACTCACTAATAGCAAGCTCTGTACCATCAAGTCCGTCATATTTCTTTGGAACTGCATTAAGGTCTATTTCAAGACCATCAGCAAGCTCACCAATAGCAACTGAAACGCCACCTGCACCAAAGTCGTTACAACGCTTTATCATTCTACAAGCATCGTAATTTCTAAAGAGTCTTTGTAGCTTTCTTTCCTCAGGGGCATTACCCTTTTGAACCTCTGCACCACAAAGCTCAAGTGATTTTACAGTATGAGATTTTGATGATCCAGTAGCACCACCACAGCCATCACGACCGGTTCTACCACCAAGAAGGATTACTACATCTCCGTCCTCAGGTCTTTCTCTGCGAACATTTTTCTGAGGAGCAGCAGCGATTACTGCACCAACCTCAAGATGCTTTGCAGCGTATCCATCGTGATAAATTTCATCTACTATACCAGTCGCAAGACCAATTTGGTTACCATATGAGGAATAACCAGCAGCGGCTGTTGTAACTATTTTTCTTTGTGGTAGCTTACCCTCGATTGTTTGATCAAGTGGGCGAAGAGGATCAGCAGCACCTGTAAGACGCATAGCACCATATACATAAGATCTTCCTGAAAGTGGGTCTCTAATAGCTCCACCTATACAGGTAGCAGCTCCACCAAATGGCTCAATTTCAGTAGGATGGTTATGTGTTTCGTTTTTGAAAAGCAAGAGCCAAGGCTCAACCTTTCCATCAACCTCAACATTTATCTTAACAGTACAAGCGTTGATTTCCTCACTCTCATCGAGCTTTTCAAGCTTTCCAGCCTTTTTAAGATGTCTAACAGCGATGGTTGCGATATCCATAAGATTTACAGGCTTTGTTCTGTTAAGCTGTTTTCTTGTTTCGATATATTCATCGTATGTTTTTTGAAGAAGTGCATCTTCAAAGCTTACATTATCTATTGTTGTAAGGAATGTTGTATGACGACAGTGGTCTGACCAATATGTATCAATCATTCTTATTTCTGTCACGGTAGGATTTCTACCCTCAGATTTAAAATAATCCTGACAGAACTTAATGTCATCATTATCCATAGCAAGAGCATATGACTTTACGAAATCAGCAAGTCCTGCACTATCAAGCTCGCAAAATCCCTCGATTGTTTTTACATCAGCAGGAATTTCGTGCTCTGTTTTAAGTGTTTCCTTCTCTTCAAGAGATGCTTCTCTTGCCTCAACAGGGTTTATAACATGCTTCTTTATTCTTGCAATGTCGTTTTCATCAAGCTTTCCGTAAAGCATATAAACCTTTGCACTTTGAACGCTTGGCTTATCTGCTTGTGAAATAAGCTGAATACATTGAGCAGCAGAATCTGCTCTTTGGTCGAACTGACCTGGGAGATATTCTGTAGCGAATACTACAGAGCCATCGTTTTCGATGCTTTCAAACGCATTATCAAGCTGTGGCTCGGAAAATACGGTTTTTACAGCGTAATCGAAAAGCTCTTTTGTTATATTCTCAACATCATATCTATTAATAAGCCTTACCTTCTCAATTCCAGTAATTCCCAAAAAGGTCTTTATTTCTGAGAAAAGTGCATTTGCCTCATTTTCAAGTCCCTTTTTCTTTTCTACATAAATACGATAAACCATTATTTTCCCTCCGTTGCTTTTAGTGCTCTTTGTCCAATGTCTTTTCTATAAAAAGCATTGTCAAATTTTATAGCATTTACCTTTTCGTATGCCAAATCAATAGCCTTATTAAGCGTATCTGCAATTGCGGTAACACCAAGAACACGGCCACCCGCACTAAGAAGCTTTCCGTCATTGATTTTTGCACCAGCTACATAAACACTATTTGAAATTTCCTCAGGAATAACTATTTCAAAGCCGTTTTCATACTTTTCAGGATATCCCTTAGATGCCATAATTACACAGCAAGCACTCTTGTCTGCAAACTTAACCTCACAATCTGCTAAGGTTTCGTTAGTTACGCTTTGCATAATTTCGAAAAGGTCACTTTCAAGAAGTGGCAAAACGACCTGTGTTTCAGGATCTCCAAAGCGACAGTTGTACTCAATAACCTTTGGACCATTTGGAGTAAGCATAAGTCCAAAATACAAGCAACCCTTAAAGGTTCTGCCCTCTTTGTTCATTGCATCAATTGTGGGCAAAAAGATTTTTTCCATACACTCATCTGCTATCTCATCTGTATAGTATGGATTTGGAGCAATTGTACCCATTCCACCAGTGTTGAGACCCTTGTCAAAGTCAAGTGCTCTCTTATGGTCCATAGAGGAAACCATAGGCTTTACGGTTTTTCCATCAGTAAACGCAAGAACTGAAACCTCAGGGCCTGTCAAAAACTCCTCGATAACTATATTATTTCCGCTATCGCCGAATTTTTTGTCCTCCATTATGGATTTTACAGCATCAATTGCCTCTTCCTTGGTAAATGCAATTACTACTCCCTTTCCAAGTGCCAAGCCATCAGCCTTTATAACTGTAGGAATTGGTGCAGTTTCAAGGAATTTGAGTGCATCATCGGGGTTTGAGAATACCTCGTAGCCTGCTGTTGGTATTCCGTATTTTTTCATAAGGTTCTTAGAAAACACCTTACTACCCTCAATGATTGCAGCTGCCTTAGTAGGACCGAAGCAAGGAATCCCAACCTCGTTTAAGGCATCAACACAGCCAAGCACCAATGGATCATCAGGTGCTACAACTGCATAATCTATTTTGTTTTCCTTAGCAAAATCAACTATTGCTTTAATGTCCTTTGCTCCAATGGCAACACAGGTTGCATCTTTAGCAATTCCACCGTTTCCAGGGAGTGCATAAAGCTCAGTTATTTGCTTACTTTCTTTAAGCTTTTTTATGATGGCGTGTTCTCTTCCACCGCCACCTACAACCATTACCTTCATTCGATACCTCATTAATGGTGGAACAATCTCATCTTAGTAAATGACATTACAATTCCGTACTTGTTACAGCAATCAATTACAACATCATCTCTAATAGATCCACCAGGCTCTGCGATATAAGAAACTCCGCTCTTTCTTGCTCTTTCTATATTATCGCTGAATGGGAAGAATGCGTCAGATCCAACGCTAACACCAGTAATTGTATCAAGATATTCTCTTGCTTCCTCAGCTGTAAGAGGCTCAGGCTGTCTTGTGAAGTACTTTTGCCATACTCCATCAGCACAAACATCCTCTTCGTTCTTGTTTATATATCCATCAATTACATTATCTCTGTCAGGTCTTGCAATATCTGCACGGAAAGGAAGGTTAAGAACCTTGTCGTGCTGACGAAGGTGCCATGTATCTGCCTTTGTTCCAGCAAGACGAGTACAGTGGATTCTTGACTGTTGTCCAGCTCCTACGCCGATTGCTTGTCCATTATATGCATAGCAAACAGAGTTGGACTGTGTATATTTCAATGTAATAAGAGCTATGATAAGGTCTGTTACTGCTTCCTTAGGAAGATTCTTGTTTTCAGTAACAATGTCAGACAAAAGCTCCTCGTTAATTTCGAAGTTGTTTCTTCCCTGCTCAAATGTAATACCATAAACCTGCTTACGCTCAACAGGATCAGGAACAAAGTTAGGATCAATTTTTACGATGTTGTAATTACCCTTTCTCTTGGTTTTCAAGATTTCAAGAGCCTCATCAGTATAGCCAGGAGCAATAACTCCGTCTGAAATTTCACGCTTTATAAGAGTTGCTGTTGTCGCATCGCAAACATCAGAAAGTGCAATCCAGTCACCAAATGATGACATTCTATCAGTTCCTCTTGCTCTTGCATATGCACAAGCCAAGGGAGAATCATCAAGTCCCTCAATGTCGTCAACAAAGCAAGCCTTCTTAAGCTTTTCAGGAAGCTTAATTCCAACTGCTGCTGATGTAGGGCTTACATGCTTAAAGGATGTAGCACAAGGAAGTCCTGTTGCCTCCTTAAGCTCCTTAACAAGCTGCCATGAGTTAAAAGCGTCAAGGAAGTTTATGTAGCCTGGACGACCACAAAGAATTTCGATTGGAAGCTCGGAGCCGTCATGCATATAAATTTTAGATGGCTTTTGGTTAGGGTTACAGCCGTATTTCAATTCAAATTCTCTCATATTACACCTCAAATATTTTTATTTACGATTCTTGTTTCTGCTGCACCAGTTTCAATGTCGATATATCTTACGAAAAGTGAAACCTTGTTATCCTCATTAAGGTTTGTCCAAATAAGATCTGTGAGAGCGTCTATATCCATATCAGGAAGCTCAAGTGTCTTAGGCTCACCCTCGAATGATGGAAGTGGATTTCCGTCGCCATTGTATGTATGAATAAACTTTGCCTTACCAGCTACTGGATTTGAGTAAGCATATGTAAATCTTTCACAAGAGGAGTCATCTCCCTCTGCACTTTTAAGAATAGACATAGCGTAGTTCATATCACCATTTTCACGATGAATGATTCCAGATATTCTTGGTGTGAAGTTTGGCTTATCGTCCTCAAACTCTCTTGTTCTAAGAGCTTGTTCAAAGGTCATTTGCTTGTCCATAAGCTCATAAATTGTATCGGTTTGGTCACCATTTGTAACGATTGTCTTATTTCCAAGAACTCTTACTGGGTAGTATATGATGAGGTGTGGGTCTACCATCTTTGACTCATCAAATGCCTTTGTACGCATTGCGTCTCCCTCTGGTACGAATACTCTGTTTCTGCTGTTAACGCTTCTTCCCATAATGAAGTAAGCTGTTACAGCCTTCTTAGAATCCGCACTTTTTCCAATGATAATTCCTCTACCATGATAAGCCAAGGAATTCAATTCGTTTGCGATAGATGATACCTTCATTTTCTTTCTCCTTCTATGTAAACCTTATTATCTTTCACTGTTATTCTTCCGTCGCAGAAAAGCCTTACAGCCTCAGGAAGTAATTTCCATTCAGCCTCCTCCATAATACGCTTTTGTAGCGTTTCGGGAGTGTCGTCCTGCTTCACCTCAACTGCCTTTTGTAAAATTATAGGACCTGCATCACATTCAGGAGTTACGATATGCACGGTTGCTCCTGATACCTTTACGCCCTTTTTAAGTGCAGCCTCATGAACATAAAGTCCATAAAAGCCCTTTCCACAAAATGACGGAATTAATGCTGGGTGAACATTTATTATTTTGTTAGGAAATCTCTCGTATACCTGCTCATCTATGATTGTAAGAAAGCCTGCGAGCACAACAAGATCTATATTCTCACTCTCCATTGTGTCGGCGAGTGCCTTTGAATAATCTGCTATGCTTTCATATTCCTTACGATTGAGCACGAGCGATTTTATAGAATTGTTTTTAGCTCGTTCAAGAGCATAAACTCCTGGCTTCGAAGCAATAACCAAAGAAATTTTTCCGTTTCCAAGCTCTCCTCTTTTTTCTGCATCTATAAGAGCTTGTAGGTTAGTACCTCCTCCAGATACAAGCACTGCTATTTTTTTTAGCATAATACTACTCCGTCCTCGGACTTTATGATTTCACCAATGATATAAGCGTCCTCGCCATTAGCTTTAAGGATTTCAAGTGCCTTGTCTGCGTCCTCTTTGGAAACAACTACACTCATACCAACGCCCATATTGTATGTATTGTACATATCTCTTTCAGGAATGTTGCCCGTCTTTTGAATGAGATCAAAAATAGGAAGCACCTTAACTGCAGACTTATCAATCTTTGCAGAAAGTCCCTTAGGAATAGATCTTGGAATATTCTCGTAAAATCCACCACCAGTGATATGTGATATTCCCTTAACATTAACCTTCTCAATTAATGAAAGAATGGATTTTACATAAATTTTGGTAGGAGTCAACAATGTTTCTGCGATTGAAGCTCCACCTAATGCATCACATGGTGTATAAAGTGATGCAGGGTTATTATCTATATCAAATACCTTACGAACAAGTGAAAAACCGTTAGAGTGAACTCCACTTGAAGCAAGTGCGATAACGATATCGCCCTCAACCATCTTTGTATTGTCAAGAATCTTTTTCTTATCAACAATACCAACAGCAAAACCAGCAAGATCGTACTCTTCAACAGGCATCATACCAGGGTGCTCTGCTGTTTCTCCACCTATAAGAGCAGCTCCAGACTGTACACAGCCCTCAGCTACACCACCGACTATATCTGCTATCTTTTCTGGAATGTTCTTTCCACAAGCGATATAATCAAGGAAAAACAATGGCTTAGCTCCACAGCAAATTATATCATTTACACACATTGCAACTGCGTCAATACCAATTGTATCATGCTTATCCATGAGTATTGCCATTTTAACCTTAGTTCCACATCCGTCTGTTCCAGAAACGAGAACTGGCTCTTCCATTCCAGCAAGCTGCAATCCAAAGCAGCCTCCGAATCCACCAACATCATCAACACAGCCTTCATTTTTTGTGCGTGCTATGTGTTTTTTCATTAACTCTACAGCCTTATAGCCTGCGGTGATATCAACACCAGCTGCTGCATAGCTTTCAGATCTTGAATTTTTCACTGTTCTTCTCTCTCTTTCATCATTTATTTTCAGATATTTTGAAATCAAATTTATTTTCTACGAGTGTTGGGGTTTTTGTTGGATACTTGCCATCAAAGCAAGCTGAGCAATATCCCTTACAGCTTCCACCCTCGCCGAGCTTTGATGCATCTTCAATCGGTAAATATCCAAGTGAGTCAACATCAAATATCTTTTTCATCTCCTCGATTGAATGGTTGCACGCAATGAGAGATTCCTTAGATTCGATATCAGTTCCGTAATAGCAAGGGAATAAATATGCTGGTGCAGATGAACGGAGGTGAACCTCCTTTGCTCCCGCAGTTCTAAGAAGCTTAACTATTCTTGCACAGGTTGTGCCACGAACAATAGAGTCATCTACAAGAACCACTCTTTTTCCCTTAACTGTATTTACAACTGGGTTAAGCTTTATCCTTACCTTATCCTCTCTTACATTTTGTCCTGGAGCGATAAAGGTTCTTCCAATGTATTTGTTCTTTATGAGTCCTATTCCGTATGGGATTCCCGACTCCTCGGCATAGCCAAGTGCCGCTTCAAGTCCAGAATCTGGAACTCCTACTACAACATCAGCCTCAACTGGATGTGCCTTTGCAAGATATGCACCTGCACGCTTCCTTGCTTTTTGAACCGAGCATCCGCTAATTGTTGAGTCAGGACGAGCTGTGTATATGTACTCGAAAACGCAAAGGCTTTCAGGTCTTTTGCCACAATGGTCCTTTATTGATTTGATTCCATCCTTGGAGAAGGTCAAGATTTCACCAGGCTCTATATCTCTTACAAAGGTAGCTCCCACTGAATCAAGTGCACAGCTTTCACTTGCGATTACATACTCACCGTTTTCTCTTTTACCATAGCAAAGAGGATGAAAGCCGTTTTCATCTCTTGCTGCAACGAGCTTTTGAGGTGACATAACAACAAAGGTATATCCTCCCTCGAGCTTGTCCATTGCCTTGTTAACTGCTTCCTCAATAGATGGAACTGCAAGACGCTCCTTTGTAATCATACAAGAAATTATTTCAGCATCGCTATTTGTGTGAAATATAAGTCCTTGGAGCTCAAGCTCTCTTCTAAGCTCAGTAGCGTTTGCAAGCTTTCCGTTTGTTGCTATCGCCATTCTTCCCTTTACATGATTTACAACGATTGGCTCAGCATTTACTCTTTCCTTTGTTCTAAGAGTTCCATAGCGAACATGACCAAGTGCCATATTGCCAGTGCCGAGCTTCGCAAGATTTTCAGATGAGAACACCTCGTTCACAAGTCCTGAATCCTTGTGCGTATTGAAAACGCCATCATCGTTTACAACAATTCCCGCACTCTCCTGTCCTCTATGCTGAAGTGCATAAAGTCCATAATAAACGCTTGAAGCAACATCTGTTTTTTCTTTACCTATAATTGCAAAAATTCCCATATATTCTCTCCTGCAATTGCATTATTTATTAAATTCATCCTCAATAGCCTTGTTCTTAGCAAGAACGGTATTTTTTCCTACCTCTCTTGCTGATACAAGCTTAGCATAAAGCTCATCATCAGAAAGAGCTAACATTTGAATAGAAAGCAAAGCGGCATTGGCAGCACCATCAATAGCAACTGTTGCAACTGGAATTCCAGAGGGCATTTGTACAGTTGACCATAGTGCGTCAACACCACCAGTATTTTTACATGAAACAGGAATTCCTATGACAGGAAGAACTGTATTTGCGGCAATTGCGCCTGCCAAATGAGCTGCCATTCCTGCGGCAGCTATAATAACGCCAAAGCCATTATCCTTTGCACCCTTTACAAACTGTGCTGTTTCCTCTGGTGTTCTATGAGCCGAGTAAACATGCACCTCAAATGGTACAGAATATTCCTTGAGCACATTAATTCCCTTTTCAACGATTGGCAAATCGCTATCGCTACCCATAATGATTGCTACTTTCTTCATAATCTATCTCCTTTTTTTACATTCAAACAAAACAGGGCAATCCCACCCTGCTTAAAGGTAGAATTGCCCAGACGGTCGACACTTATGATCTTTGCTCCCATGCGGTTTAATCCGCTTCCCGTCAGTTGCAAAAACCTTACCGACTTATATTTTAACACATTATGTGTTATTTTGTCAATAGATTTACTATTTAAAAATAGCATAAAAAGTATTATTTTTTGAAAGCTTTTTTTGTCATTTTGACCAACTGGTGGCAAAAACGCCCTAAGCATTGGTGATTGTAGCATCAAAATAGGCTCTTAACGCCCCATTTTGCAAAAATTCAAGGAGTCTTTGAGCTTTGCCCCCAACCTCTTTCCCGTTTATCATTTTTACGCCTCTTACGAGCTTGCTTGAGCTTGTTATTAATATCTCATCCGCACTCATTAGCTCATCCTCACCATACTCTCGCTCCTCTACCATTATTCCCTCTCGGTGAGCTCTTTGAATCAAATGCTCTCTTGTAACACCAGGAAGAATGTAATGGCTTTTCGGTGCAGTAATCAGCCTTCCTCCTTTGATGATAAAAACATTAGAATGAGAGCCCTCGGTAATTATTCCCTCTCGGCAAAAAATCGCCTCATCTGCTCCTGCCTCATCTGCATCTCTTGCCGCCAATACATTGGGCAATAGATTTAGAGTTTTTATGTCACATAAGCTATACCTATTATCAGGCACTATTTTAGCACTCATTTTCTCTTTTAAATCACCAATGCTTCTCGGCATTATCATAATGCACAAATTTCCCTTTTTACATGGTGTAGAATGCTCTCTTAATGCACTTCCACGAGATGCATGAAAATAAACGAATTTTTCACTCGCATCAACCTCTGGCACAAGCTCATATATAAGCTCAAAAAGTCCTGTTTTGGTTATAGGTGGTATAATGGCAAGCCTTTCGCAGTTTTTAAAAAAGCGTTCTATATGCTCAAACAAAAGATAAGGGATATTATTACGGCACATAACTGCATCATATACTCCGTCACCAAAGTAAAATGCTCTATCAGTCATAGGAACACTCATTTGCTCTATGGGTCCCTTTTTACCGTTATAATATCCCAAGTTTTTCATATGTACCTCCGATTAAGCCAAAACAAATTTTTCATTGGGTCTAAGAGCTACTGCTCTATCAACGCCCTCAATATTTATTATAGCTGTTTGCTCGGTAGGTGTTACAAGCTCAAGGCGAGAAAGCTTCGAGTTTTTCCACTCTATATCGACCTTTATTCCGCCCTTCGCCAAAATGCCCTTAATTTTACCATTTTTCATTTCGCTTGGAAGTGCTGGCAATATCTTAATCTTTCCGTCCTCGCATTGCATAAACATTTGTGTAATTCCTGCAGTAACGCCAAAGTTACCATCTATTTGGAATGGCGGATGAGCATCAAACATATTTGCGTATGTTCCTCCACCCTGACTATATTTTAGCTCTGCCTCAGGCTCAACAAAGGTAAGCTGATTTTTAACAAGCTTATATGCTCTATCTCCATCCTTTAATTTAGCCCAAAGATTTACCTTCCAGCCCATGCTCCAGCCTGTGCTTTCATCTCCTCTTATTTCAAGGGTTTGACGGCAAGCGTCTGCAAGAGCCTTATTCGATTCAGTAGTTATGATGCTTGCAGGATAAAGGGCGTAAAGGTGAGATACATGTCTATGATGTACATCCTCCTCCTCATACTCCTCGTTATATTCAAGAAGCTGTCCCTTTGAGCCGATTTTGTAAATGCCAATATTAGGTAGCTTTTCTCTTATTTCAGCAACAAATTCATCCTCAATCCCAAGGATTTGTGCACTCTTTAAAATGTTGGTGAACAAGTCCTCAACAATTGATTGTGTCATTGTGGTATAAAGAGTTGGGAAAACTACTTTTCCATCAACTACAACTCCGTTTTCAGGAGATGTAGATGGGGAAACTATCCATTTTCCATTATGATTTATCATAATGTCAAGATAAAATCTTGCACTTTCCTTCATTATTGGATATGCGGTGCTTGCCAAGAAATTCTTGTCGAGTGTATATTCATACTGCTCAAATAGATGTCTGCAAAGCCAGCCCGAGGACATATTCCAAAAAGCATATCTTGAGCTATTCTCAACCTTATTTCCAACAGGGGTGGTATTTGCCCACAAATCGATATTATGATGAGATACAAAGCCTCTTGCGCCATAATATTTCTCAGCAGTTTCTCTACCGTTTATGCTAACTCCCTTAATTAAGTCTATAACAGGAGCATTGCTCTCAACAAGATTGGACATCAAAACGGGCCAATAGTTCATTTCTGTATTTATGTTTACGGTATAGTTCGAGGACCAAGGAGCAAAGAACTTATCATTCCATATTCCTTGAAGGTTTGTTGCTCTCGAGCCTGCTCTTGATGATGCGATAATAAGATATCTGCCGAAGTTATAAAGTAGCTCGCAAAGCGATGGATCCTTGTGCTCAGAACGGAGTCTTTCATCGGTAGGTAAATTTGTACTCTCTCCACCAAAATCTGTTTCTATTCTATTGAAAAGTGAGGATACATCTGCTATGTGAGATCCTTTTACTGTATCAAAGGCTTTTTGCGAAACTGCATTAAGTCTATCAAGACAAGGATTGAAGGTTGGCTTATTTGGCAGCTTATCAAATGAAACAAAGCTTGTTTCTGCACAAAAATAAATTACTACATCTGTTGTATCTATCACCTTTACTGATAAAAGGTCATTTTCGGCTTTTCCGTCGGCTACAATTCTTGCCATAGCGCTTACCTTAACTCCGTCGCCATCATAAACAACTGGATAAGCACTTCTGTCGTAGCTTGGTGGTATAGAGGTTGGACATTCGCCAGACATATATAAGGTGCTCGGTCCTGCTGTAACCGCACTCTTTCCAACACAATCGCCATTCAATACATAGGAAACGGGCTTAGAGGATTTAAGCCTAATTACCATACAATTGTCGGGATAAGAAACGAAGTATTCTCTTTCAAAGTCTATTCCGTCCTCAGCGTAAGAAACCTTTACCATTGAATTTTCAAGATCCAAGGTGCGAGTATAGCTTGAAAAATCACCATTTGAGCCCTCACGCTTTATGTAAAGCGTTCCAAGCATCATATATGAATTGAGCCAACGACCAGTAAAGCTTTCCTCTAAATCCTTTTGTGCCTCGTATAGCTTACCCTCTAAAACGAGCTTTTGCGCTCTTTCAAAGGATTCCTTTGCGTTAGGCTCTATTTTTTGCCCTGGCTTGCCTGACCAAAGAGTATCGTGGTTCAAGGAAATTTTTTCCTCACTAACTCCTCCGTACACCATAGCACCAAGAGAGCCATTTCCAAGTGGCAATGCCTCTTCAAAAGCCTCTGCTGGCTTAATATATTTCAACAATTTTTCCATAATGCAAGCTCCTAAGTTCTTTTTTTCAAATGAATGAATAGATTTTTAATGATTTTCCTTGAGCTTTTCTATACAATCAAGGCAAACATATTTTTCACAGAAGCTTGTAAGCCTTTTCTCTGTACCACAAAAGGCACATCTTGCACTCTGCTTTTTCAATACGATTTTTTCGCCCTCTACTGAAATATCAAGGCAATCACCAGTTTGAATATCAAGCTGATTTCTAATCTCCATAGGCAAAACAACTCTGCCCAATGCGTCTACATGTCTATAAATACCTGTTTTTTTCATAACATACGCCTTTCAAAAAATATACACTTAAATTTTATCACATTTTTATATATATGTCAACAAAATATTTGTCGAAATCTATCGAAATGAGGTGACAATAATGCTTGGAAAATGCTTTGGTGTGCTTTGCACCATTTCAATTGTTTTTGCAATATTCACATCAAGCACGGCTGATATAAGCTCAGCCGTGTTAAATGGAGCATCAAAAAGCGTAAGCTTAGTTATATCTCTCATTGGTATAATGGCATTTTGGAATGGTATTATGAATTTGTTAAAGGGTGCTGGAATTATCGAACGAATTTCTCGCCTTTTAAGACCGATTTTAAAACTTATTTTTCCAAAGTCCTTCAAGGAAAACATTGCAACCGAGGAGATCACTGCGTGCATAAGTGCAAATATGCTTGGAATTGCCAATGCTGCTACTCCACTTGCTATATCAGCCATCGAAAAAATGAGTGATGGTAGCGACAGTGCAAGTGGCGATATGATAACGCTTGCAATCTTAGGGTGCTGTTGCTTTAATCTCATTCCTACCACCATAATTGCTATTCGCTCTGCACTTGGGGCAAGTATAACCTATGAGCTCATTTTTCCTGTTTGGATTTGCTCTGGGATTTGCTGTGCTATTGGCGTTTTTCTTTCACTTATAATTAACAAAATAAATGGAAAAAATTAACTCAATATCATCTTTCATTATACCCATAATAATCCTCGGCGTTTCGCTAATAATTTTATTTGGGAAAAGGGACTATTTTTCGTTTTTTCTTGACGGTGCTAAGCAGGGTGCAATAAGTGCTATAAAGCTTCTTCCAACGCTATGTGCATTGATCGTTAGTGTTAGCCTTTTTACCGCCTCAGGAGCAGGTGATTTTTTATCCTCTGTCCTTGCTCCAATATTCTCATTTTTACATATTCCACCAGAGCTTTTCCCTCTTATAATTACTCGGCCTATTTCGGGAGGTGCCTCTATTGCTACCTTTGAGGATATTTTGCAAAAATGTGGTGTTGATTCTTATGAAGGACTCTGTGCCTCTATCATAATGGCATCCTCTGATACTGCAATATATGTAATAAGCGTCTATTTTTCAACCTCTAAAATCAAGAAAACCGCTCACGCTCTTCCCTGTGCTATTTTCGTATCTGCAATAAGTGTTTTTCTTTCTTGTATTTTAGCAAGGATATTTTTCTAATTTTCTTAGAATAAAAGGCATTTTTATTGACAATAATTTCTAAAAAATTAGGAGTTTTTATAATGATTAAGGGATGCCAAAAAAGAATGATTTTTGTAAAAAATACAGGCTCTGATTTGTTTGATGAGGCTTACTTTATCTTAAAGGATGATGTTCCATCAAACAGCGAGCTTGACGGCAACATTGTACGAGCTGCGACAGCAATAATAAATCAAAGTGGCTTTTTAAGGCAATCTGCACCTAAAAGAAGGCAAAAAAGGGGTGGAGTTATCCCTTTCTTATTAGGCGTTGCATTTGCAAGTGCTATATTTATGCTTGTTTTTTGTCTTGTGGTATAAGTTTCTATTGACTACAAGACTAAAATATGATAAAATAATAGGGTAAGAAATCGTTTTTAAGCTGTAAAGTCCTTGTGTGGGGCCGTTATACACACAATCGCCTTTACTCCATATTTACCGTCAGCAGACGGTTTTTCTGTCTGCTTTTATGAAAGGAATTTTTATGTCAAAGGATACTGAAAAATCCAAGTCCACTTCAAAGAAGTGGCAAAAAGCCCCTGCTAAGAAAACAGCAAAGGCTACAAAATCAAAAACTACATCAAAAAAATCAACAACCAAGGCTACCGTAAGATCAACCGTTAAGGTATCTGCTAAGACCACAAAAAAGAGACCAAATTCCACTGGCAAAAGAGCTATGAAAAAGACACCTAAAAAGCTTGCTCCTAAGCTCCGTATATTCTCTCTTGGTGGTCTTAATGAAATAGGAAAAAACATAACTGTTTTAGAATGTGATAACGATATCATTGTTGTTGACTGTGGAATAGGATTTCCTGATGATGATATGCTCGGTGTTGACCTTGTTGTTCCCAACCTTAGCTATCTTGAAGCTAATGTAGAGAAAATTCGTGGAATTTTTATAACTCATGGTCACGAGGACCATATTGGTGCTGTTCCCTATTTTCTACGCTCAATGAATGTTCCTGTATATGCAACCAAGCTCACGCTTGGAATTTTGGAAAACAAGCTTATTGAGCACAAGCTACTGCAAAGTGCTAAGCTAAATACCGTTAATGCAGGTGACAAAATAAATGCAGGCGCCTTCAAGGTTGAGTTCATAAGAGTTAACCACTCTATTGCTGATGCGTGTGCTCTTGCTATTACAACCCCTCAGGGCGTTGTTATTCACACGGGAGATTTCAAGCTTGACCTAACTCCTGTTGAAAGCAAGCCAATGGATATCGCTCGATTGGGAGATCTTGGAAATGACGGAGTTCTTATGCTCCTTTGCGAATCTACAAATGTTGAGCGTCCCGGATATACTCCATCAGAAAGTAAGGTTGGCTTCTCTCTTGATCGTATCTTCTCACAAGCTACCGATAAGCGTATTATAATTGCAACCTTTGCGTCGAATGTTCATCGTGTTCAGCAAATCATAAATTCGAGTGTTAGATATTCAAGAAAGGTTGCCGTTGTTGGCCGTAGCATGGTCAATGTAGTCAGCGCTGCTGTAAGGCTTGGATATATGAATGTTCCTAATGGAACACTTATTGATATTACTGAAATTAACAAATATCCACCCGAAAAAATAACTGTTGTTACAACTGGAAGCCAAGGTGAGCCAATGAGTGCACTTTATCGTATGGCGTTTTCCGACCACGATAAGATTTCACTTACTGACAAGGACCTCGTTGTGCTCAGCTCAAGCGCTATTCCTGGTAATGAGCCATTAGTTGGAAAGATTATAAATGAGCTTTATCGCCGTGGCGTAAATGTATACCACGATTCAAGCGTTGAGGTGCATGTTTCGGGACACGCCTGCCAAGAGGAATTGAAGCTTATGCACTCACTTGTTAAGCCTAAGTATTTTATGCCTATTCACGGTGAATTTAGGCATCTTATACAGCACAAGGAGCTTGCTGAAAGCATGGGAATGCCAAGTGAAAACATCTTTGTTTCCGATATTGGTAAGGTTATTGAAATTGATGAGGATGGTGCAAGATTTTTACCAAGTCCCGTTCCTGCTGGAAAGGTTCTTATTGATGGAAGTGGCATTGGAGATGTTGGAAATATCGTTCTAAGGGACAGAAAAAACCTCTCCGAAAGCGGAGTTATAATTGCAGTTGCGACAATTTCAAGCGATGAGGGTATTCTGCTTGCAGGTCCTGAAATTATTTCAAGAGGCTTTGTTTATGTAAGAGAAAATGAACCACTTATGAATGGTGCCAAGGAGGCTGTAACCGAGGCGTTGGTAGAGGCTCTTGCGAATGGCTCTCATGATTGGGTTGATCTTAAAGCGATTATGAAAAACTCAATTTCAAAATACATTTTCAACAAAACCAAGCGTAGACCTCTAATTTTACCAATTATAATGAATATATAACCAAAAAGAACACGCAAAATGCGTGTTCTTTTTCTATAATTTTGTTTTTTTCTTGTAATATTTTTGTGCTTATGCTATACTTATTATGAATATTCTGTTTATTTTTGGAGGGATATTTTGTTTAAGCTACTTAGATTTATGAAGGGCTATGTCAAGGAATGCATTATAAGTCCATTCTTTAAGCTCCTTGAAGCAAGCTTTGAATTGCTTGTTCCGTTAGTTGTAGCAAGCATAATTGATATAGGAATTGCAAACGGCGACAAGGGACATATTCTCAGGTCCTGTCTTATTATGGTCGCTCTTGCTGTTGTAGGTCTTTGCTGTACATTGCTTGCACAATACTATGCTGCAAAGGCAGCAGTTGGCTTCTCTACTAAGGTTAAGCACTCATTGTTTGCTCACATTCAAACGCTCTCATACACAGAGATAGATACCCTTGGTACATCTACTCTTATAACCCGTATGACAAGTGATATGAATCAGGTGCAATCAGGCGTTAACCTCACATTAAGACTACTTCTTCGCTCCCCATTTATTGTATTTGGTGCTATGATTATGGCATTTACAATAGACGTAAAGAGTGCTTTGGTTTTTGCGGTTGCAATTCCCGTCCTTGCTCTTGTTGTTTTTGGAATTATGTGTGCAACCATTCCTTTACACCAAAGAGTTCAAGAAAAATTAGATGGTGTTCTTAAAATCACTCGTGAAAATCTTACTGGTGCAAGAGTAATTAGAGCGTTTGCAAACGAGGAAAAGGAAAAGGCAGATTTTAAAAATGCTACCTCTGCTCTAAACGCTATGCAACGCTTTTCTGGTAAGATTTCAGCAATAATGAATCCTGCTACCTATGCTATTGTAAATATCGCTATTACAGTTCTTATTTGGCAGGGTGCTATAAGAGTAAATCTCGGTGATTTGACACAAGGACAGGTTATTGCTCTTTACAACTATATGTCACAAATTCTTGTAGAGCTTATAAAGCTTGCAAGCCTTATAATTACCTTAACCAAGGCGTTTGCCTGTGGAAACAGAGTTGAGGCGGTATTCCAAATAAAGCCCTCAATAGAGGACAAAAGCGACTCCGTTGAGGCTATTGATTGCGATAATGCCGTTGAATTTAAGCACGCCTTTCTCCAATATGCATCAGCCTCCGAGCCTTCTCTTGAAGATATTAACTTCTCCGTAAGGCGAGGCGAGGTTGTCGGTATAATTGGTGGAACTGGCTCTGGTAAAACCTCTCTTATCAATCTTATTTCGAGATTTTATGATGCTCGTGACGGCGAGGTGCTTGTAGATGGTATTAATGTAAAGGACTACCCTACCGAGCTTTTACGCCAAAAAATTGGTGTTGTTCCTCAAAAGGCTGTTTTATTTAGTGGCTCCATTCGTGATAATATGAAATGGGGAAACGAAAATGCAACTGATGAGGAAATAATAGAGGCTATTACTCTTGCTCAGGCAAAGGATGTGCTTGATGGCAAGGATGGTGGTCTTGACTATATTATTGAGCAAGGGGGAAGAAATCTTTCGGGCGGACAAAGGCAACGCTTCACAATAGCAAGAGCCTTGGTAAAAAGGCCTGAAATACTCATTCTTGATGATAGTGCCTCTGCGCTTGATTATGCAACAGATTCAGCACTGCGTGCTTCTCTTGCATCTCTTGACTACAAGCCTACCATATTTATAGTTTCTCAAAGAACTGCATCTATTGCTCATGCTGACAAAATTGTCGTTCTTGATGATGGTGCTATTGTTGGTATAGGCAAGCACGATGAGCTTTTAGATAGCTGTCTTGTTTATTCTGAGATATATAATTCACAGTTCAAGGGGGAGAATGATTGATATGAAAAAAACTGCATTCAAGCTCTCCACAATAAAGCAGGTTTGGCATTACATTAAAAGATATAAGCTATCACTTCTATTATCAATAATTTTTGCCACAATTACTGTTGCTTTAACCCTTTATATTCCTATTGTTCTCGGTCAAACAATTGATCTTCTTGCAGGTGGCAAGGATACTGTTAATTTTGACAAGGTTTTAGAGCTACTTGCCCGAGTTGGTGTGATAGCTATAATAATCGCTATTCTCCAATGGATAATGAATATTATCAACAATAAAATCACCTTTAACATTATAAAGGATGTTCGTGAGGAAGCATTTAACAAAATAGAGTCTCTTCCGTTAAAATATATTGATTCCCATCCCTATGGCGAGGTGGTTAGCCGTGTTGTAGCAGATGTTGATCAATTTGCTGATGGTCTTTTAATGGGATTTACACAGCTTTTTACGGGTGTTGTTACTATTCTTGGAACATTTGTGTTTCTTATAGTTATAAGCCCAATAATCGCCCTTGTTGTCGTTCTTTTAACTCCTTTATCGTTATTCATAGCAAGCTTTATTGCTAAGAAAACATATTCTATGTTCCACACGCAATCAAGCGTTCGTGCTGAGCAAACCGCAATTATTGATGAAATGGTTGGAAATTTGAAGGTTGTAAAGGCGTTTTCTTATGAGGATGATGCCATTGAACGCTTTGACGAAATAAACACAAGACTTCAAAAATGCTCTGTTAAGGCAATTTTCTTCTCCTCTCTTGTAAATCCTACTACAAGATTTGTAAACGCCCTTGTTTATGCGGCTGTTGCCTTTACTGGTGCATATATGGTTGTTAATTCCTTAGGTGTTGCTCTTAGCGTTGGTGCTCTTATGAGCGTTCTTAGCTATGCTACCCAATTTGCCAAGCCATTTAACGAGATTTCTGGTGTTGTAAGCGAGCTTCAAAATGCTCTTGCCTGTGCGGATAGAGTTTTCGAGCTAATAAACGAGCAAAGCGAAGCTCCAGATGCTCCTGATGCTCTCGTGCTTAGTGATACAAATGGTAATATAGAAATTAAAGACGCTTGCTTCTCATATTCTGCCGATAAAAAGCTTATAGAAAATCTTAGCTTAGCAGTAAAAAGCGGTCAAAGAATTGCTATTGTTGGCCCAACTGGCTGTGGAAAAACTACCATTATAAACCTACTTATGCGTTTTTATGATGTAAACAGTGGTTCAATATGCGTTGATGGACACGATATAAGGTCCTTAACCCGTGCTTCCTTGCGTGAAAGCTACGGAATGGTATTACAGGAGACCTGGATAAGAAACGCCTCAATAAGGGACAATATAGCAATTGGAAATCCAAATGCCACCGATGAGGAAATTATCGAGGCTGCAAAGCGTTCTCACGCTCACAGCTTCATAAAACGCTTGCCCCAAGGATATGATACCATTGTTTCCGAGGAAAGCTCTCTTCTCTCGCAGGGACAAAAGCAGTTACTTTGCATTTCAAGAATTATGCTTTGTCTGCCCCCTATGCTTATTCTTGACGAGGCTACATCATCGATTGATACTCGTACAGAGATGAAAATTCAAGATGCGTTCGCTACTATGATGAAGGGCAGAACCTCATTTATTGTAGCACATCGCTTATCCACTATTCGTGAGGCAGATATAATTCTCGTTATGAGGTCCGGAAAAATTATCGAGCAGGGCTCTCATAAGGAGCTTCTCGAAAAGAAAGGCTTTTACTGCAAGCTTTATAGCAGTCAATTTGAATTTTTGGAGGATTAACATGGGCTTTGTCAGTGCTATTAAAAGCTTTAGATGGGGATATTTGCTGATTGCTCTATTTCTCATGATTATGGGCGTTCTATTTATGATTTATCCAACTCAAAGCGTCAATATTACTGCCTATATAATAGGCGTCTCATGTATAATATTTGCAATCGTTTATTTGGTTAAGGTTCTATCAAATAGAAAAAGAGGCTTTGCATTTGCTATTTCCATCATCTTTTCGATTTGCACCTTGATTTGTGGAATAATGGCATTTATTTTTCCAAGCTTTACAGCTTCCACATATCCAATGATAATAGGTCTTCTTATCGTTATAGATGGTGCTTTCAAGCTACAAACCGTAATAAACGCTAAGAGGTACGATCTTAAAATGTGGTGGTTTTTGCTTATCTTCTGTTGCGTTGTGATTTTGTGCGGATTTCTTTTGATAAGAATACCGTATCCAGAAGAAAATTCAATTCCATTCATTATATTTTT
>JAZNYH010000011.1:0-13060 GCA_045594305.1 Eubacteriales bacterium
CCAGGGGTGAAAATTGAGTGCTCGGTGAACGCCTCGTATGCCTTTTGCGACATATTTGCCCTTGCAAGGTCACTTGTTGTCTTGCCCTTCCACCAAGGGTAAATCTCTCGAAGCTCTGCCTTTGTTTTCTCGCTTATGTAAAACGGATCTGCCTTTCTTGTTGAAACAGTATCAAGCTCGGAAAGGAGCCACTCGTAGGAATATTCAGGGAAAACCTGACAGCCACGAGGAGCTATCGTTGCACTTCCAACAACAAGCTCGCCATCTCTTATAACGATTGGAATATTTCTAAGAATATGAGCAAACGCAGCGCTTCTACGCTTGATTATAGGCAAATCCTCTGTCGCTTGATAGCTCTCAGTTACAAGTCTACCTCTTGCCGACTCAATCTCGGGCATATTCTCGTAAAGATCATCTATAAGCCTCTGTATTCTTGGGCTTTTTTCAATTATGAATTTAATGTTCTCCATAAATCTCCTCTGCCTTCAATACCGTCTACTACATTTGCTTCCATAGCTCTTTATGTGGAGCTGGGATTACTGTGAATGAGGAAAGGGTTGATATGCCCTTTGCATAATTTGCTCCTGCCTCTACTGCGGCAGTAACATCTCCTACCTCTCCTGTGAGCATTACTACGCCCTTGCCACCCATACCTCTTGACACTCTTAGGTCGTATATCTCTACCCTTGATGTCTTAACTGCAATATCGGCAGCCTTAATTGCACTTGATGCGGAAAAGGTTTCAATTAGACCAAGGGAGCCCCCTTGCTCTCCAACATTTGTGCTAAATAGAGCCCTTATAACCTGCTCATCTATCCTTCCCATAACGGAGGAATCTATAACATAGCCCTCAAATCTTTTTCTTACATGCTCTACTGCAACAGTAACATCAGATATTGAGCCTGTTAAAATAATTTCATATTTTCCTGGGCACGAGGGGTGAGAGGACACCATCTCAATCCCTGCACTCTTTAATGCAGAGTCGGCAGCCTCAACGCCCTTTGGTATGCTTTTTAATTCAATAACGCCTATCGCCTTATACATTTTATCTTACCCTATTAATAATTATTTTGTTATCTCCAAGCGTCGCAACACCCGATATTGATGCGTGCTGTGGTAGGGACAAGCCCTCGGCAGGTGAGGCAATCAGCTCGCCCTCGCCAACCATAGCTCCGTTTTCTATCGCTATAACGCTTGGTGCTCCTATGTGACCTGAAAGTGGAATTTCCACTCTGTCAAAATCGTTTATTTCTCCACCAAAATCAGCTACTCTGTCAAGCCCTGCAACACCGAGTGCGCTCATCCATCTCTCGTATGGTATCATTCGGTATTCCCTCTCGGGAGCAACACTATATTCGCCAGGCAAATCAAAGCGAAGCTTATTTTTGGCTAATAGTCCCTTGTAATTTTCAATAACCGCTCTTGGAGAAATGCCCTGACTACAAGCAAGGCTCTCGCAAATTCCACAGCCACAGCATAGAGTTGCACTAATAACCATCTCTGGCATAGCCTCGCACGCTCCCATAGCCGTTCTTACCATCTTGTGTGGCTCAAGCGGATAGCCAAGTAGGTTTCTTGGACACATATCGGTACATCTTGTGCATTGACAGCAGGCTGTTTCTGCCCTTGCAATTGCCATTTTTGTATTCATTTTCTTTGAACGCACAGCCTCTGAGTCGTCGGGAAGAATTAATATTCCCTTCGTCGTCTTTTTTACCGAATATGCTTGGTGGTTTATGATTTTTCCCATTGATGGACCACCATCAATTACTGAATATCCGTCCTCGACGCTTATGCCGAGTCTTTTAAAGATATCAGCTACTCTTGTGCCAACAGGCACTCTTATTACGGTTGGATTTTCGACACATCCACCGATTGTGAGCCATGTTTTAGTCACAGGCTCGGAGAATTTCACAGCTCGTGCAAGATTATACATTGTTTCTACATTGTATACTATAACACCCTGTGTGATTGGTAGCTTTCCTGGCTTTACAAGTCTTTTTGTCGCTTCATATATAAGGCTAATCTCATCGCCTATTGGATAGACATCTGGCAAGGTCTTTACAAATATCTTATCTGCAAGCCTCTCGCCGTCCTCGATACCAAGCCTCTTGGCTGTATGCTCCTTTATGGCTATAAGTGCCCTTGGTATGCCCGTGTGGGAAAGCACCTCCGAGATGCCACATAGAACTAAGGACATCTCATCTCTTAAAAGTATGTAATCTGTGTATAAAAGTGGCTCACATTCAGAGCCGTTAATGAGGAGGAGGTCAGCCCCCTCCGCAAGCTTAGCGTAAGAGGGGAACCCTGCTCCTCCGGCACCTAAAATGCCGAATTTCTGCATTAATTTTTTTAGGTTCTGCATCTTTACTCCTGTGCCCAACACGACGCTGGGCGTTTTTTAGCAATTAGTCAATAATACCAACGATAACCGCATCCGCTGGGCTACTTTGGTTGTGAAGGGCAAGCCTTGCTGAGCTTCCTGTTGTGATAAGCACTGTTTCACCAATGCCTGCACCAACTGAATCAATGGCGATTATGAACTCATCTGTGAGAACGCCATTCTTTACA
Organism: Eubacteriales bacterium; assembly: GCA_045594305.1. Classification (GTDB taxonomy): domain Bacteria; phylum Bacillota; class Clostridia; order Oscillospirales; family CAG-272; genus RGIG2000. The sequence goes on from JAZNYH010000011.1 coordinate 2,572, forward strand.
AGCTGAACCTCCATAAATTTGCTTCCTATCAAGGACTCCTGCTTTCTTGTTGAAACTATGTTTCCTCTAATAATTCCCTTTAACATTTTTATCGCCTCACAATCCTTACCTTAAATCCGTTTCCTATTCCCGCTGCATTTGCATCATCTGTGTCAACATGCATCTCTAATCTAAAATCCTTGTGAACTCTTATTTGAACATCGAACCATCTTGTTTTGCGTGCTCCGTCAACATCAATGTCCACATAATCGCCATCAGCAACACCAAAGGACCTCGCCTCTGAGGGTGACATATGAATATGTCTGTTCGCTATTATACAGCCCTCGCTAAGCTCTACTATTCCCTTCGGTCCTACTATTCTTATTGGTGCTGAGCCCTTTATCTTGCCCGACTCTCTTACAGGTGGCTTTACCTTTAAAATATAAGAGTCAGTTGCCGATATCTCAACCTGAGAGGCTCCTCTTACAGGGCCTAAAACTCTTACATTCTCTATTGGTCGCATTGAAGGACCTATAATTGTAAGTAGCTCCTTGCAGGCATATTGACCAGGCTGTGACAGCTCCTTTATCGGTGTTAGCTCATAGCCCTTACCGAAAAGCGTTTCAAGGTCCTGCTGTGAAAGGTGTATATGTCTGTTTGAAACGCCAATAGGGATACCCCCATCTGTGCTCGCCTTGCTTGACTCGCCATCAATTTCAAGAAGCGCACGCTTTACAAGCTCGGCTATTTTCTCCTTTGAAATATCCATTTTCCTCTTCCTTTCGTTCTCCATTTACTGCAAAAAAACTCAACGCTTTTTTGCTCTTTAAGCTCTTTTGCAGTAACCAAAGGGCAAAACGCCCTTTGGTACTGTGAAAGCCCAACCGTCTATTCGTTCGAGTGACACGCAGAGGGGCAAAATGCCCTCTGCCCTTGTTTTTTGTGTCCTCTTATTTAATAGATGGGAGAAGCTTTTCAACATCTGCGTGAGGTCTTGGAATTACATGTGTTGCAATAACCTCGCCAAGTGAGGTTGCTGCTGCACTTCCTGCCTCAACTGCTGCCTTAACTGCTCCAACATCGCCACGAACCATAACGCTTACGAGTCCGCTACCGATCTTCTCGCTACCAACAAGAACTACATTTGCAGCCTTTACCATAGCATCAGCAGCCTCAATTGCAGCTACGAGACCTCTTGTCTCAACCATTCCGAGTGCTTCCATTTTTTAATCCTCCTGTAAGAATTTTTATTTTTTTGTTTTGCCTTTTTTATTTCAAAGCCTAAGCTTTAAAAGCTATTTTGTATGCCTTTGGCATATTAGCCCGTTGTTAAAAATCTCATAACATCGGGGTGTGGGCGTGCGATAACCTCGCAGCACTTGACCTTTCCTACCTCGCTTGCCGCTACACTTCCTGCTTCAAGAGCAGCCTTCACTGCGGAAACCTCGCCCTCGACGACAACCGTTACCAATCGTCCCCCAAGGCGCTTTTCCACATGAATAAGCTTGACATCGGCAGCCTTTACCATAGCGTCAAGTCCTGCAATTGCGGCTACCATAGCCTGCACCTCAAGTAACGCTATTGCCTTCATATCTCAAATCCTTTAAATTATTTGATAATAGGAAGAAGCTTTTCAACATCTGCGTGAGGTCTTGGAATTACATGTGTTGCAATAACCTCGCCAAGTGAGGTTGCTGCTGCACTTCCTGCCTCAACTGCTGCCTTAACAGCTCCAACATCTCCACGAACCATAACGCTTACGAGTCCGCTACCGATCTTCTCGCTACCCAAAAGAACTACATTTGCAGCCTTTACCATAGCATCTGCCGCCTCAATTGCAGCTACGAGACCTCTTGTTTCTACCATTCCGAGTGCTTCCATCATTGTTTTTTTCTCCTTTATAAATTATTTTTTATCTTAATTTGTCTTTTCCAAGAGCGCTAAGGTGAGCAAACCACTCAATGTCCTCGCTCTGTCTTGCAATCACCTTGTGTGTGATATACAATTCTCTCTTCTCAGCCTCTGCCTTTCCTGCCATTATTGATGCTTCAACTGCGGCAGCAGAGCCCTCGATTTTTATAGCCATAACGAGAGGAACTCTTGCAGAATCTCCGCCCGCAGGCTTGTTTTTGTCAATGCCAACAACCTTAATGTCGGCAGCCTTAGCCATAGCATCAGCTACTACTATTGCAGTAGCAAAGCCATAAACCTCTATCATTCCAAGAGCCATAGCCTTACTCCTTATTCTGCAACATAGCAGATTTTAATGCCCTGCTGAGAAACATTAACCTCCATAGCCTCGTTAAGCTTGTCAAGAGGGAATGTGTGAGTAATAAGCTCCTTAATTGGAATATTCATCTCTCTTGCCTGACGAAGGAACGCCATAGTGGTTGGATAATCGTCTGCACTGTAATCCCAAGAGCCAACTATGTTGATTTCCTTGTTACACATAGCAAAGTGTGGATTAACGGTGTATTCTCCGTTATTTACGAAGAAGCCCATTTCGCACATTCCGCCTCCACGACGAATATACTCATAAATGTCCTTTGCAGCCATTGGCGCTCCTGTGCATTGGAACGCAAAGTCAACGCCTACGCCGTTTGCAACGCTCTTAACGAGGTTAACTCTTTCTTCAAGAGAGGTTATCTCCTTGAAGCTAATAACGGTCTTTGCGCCGAGCCTCTTTGCCATTTCAAGACGCTTTGGAGTTCCGTCGATAGCTATGATATGGTTTACGCCTGCTGCTCTTAGCACGCTTATCATAACAAGTCCAACCGGTCCAAGTCCTTGAACGAGAACCTTTGAGTTGAAATTGATAAGACCTGTTGTGTTTGCTCTTTTAAGTGCATGCACACAAACGCACGCAAGCTCAAGGAGCATTCTCTCCTTCAAGTCAAGGTCGTTTACTACAAAGTAGGTCGAGCCCTTGCCACTGATGAGAAGGTGGGTTGCAAACCAGCCTGTAAGTGGGTTTGCGTCATTATGAGGAATAAGTCCAAATACGCCCTGCTTATCGCAAAGGTTAGTGTTTGCGGGCTTATTACGGCAAACAAAGCATTCGCCACAGCTGATAACAGAGGTAACGATTTTATCGCCAACCTTGATAGGATTTCCTGCTGTGTCAGCCTTTATGTTTTTACCGAGAGCAACGATTTCTCCTGTTCCCTCGTGACCGAGAGTTACAGGGATAATGCCGAAGGGGTCGCCCTTCCACTCGTGAACATCAGTTCCACAAACGCCACAGCCCTCAACCTTAACGAGAATGTCGTTATCGCCAACGGTAGGAATTGCAAATTCCTTAACCTCAATTCTCTTAGGTGCTGTGAGCATTGCAACCTTAGCAGTTGCTGGAATCTTAGCGCTTGTAGCAGGCTTTGCTCCTGTTACCTCGCCAAGGATTTTACGAACTATGCTCTCTACCTGTGATGATGAAATGTTCATTCCTTTCTTCCTTTCTTAAATTATTCTAAATGATTCTGCAAGAACACAGCGACGGAGTCTTGTAAAGCTCTTTGCGCTTGTAATGCCCTCACCTGTTGGACCTGCTATTGTAAAGGTGGTGTGTCCCTCTCCACCAAAGCCTATACCTGCATAGGATGGTGCGTTCTTTACAAAGATGGTCGTTTCAACTGCTCTTGCAAATCTTGTAAGATTGTCGATATTTTTTGAATGCATATGTGCTGTATGACGGTTTCCGTGCTCTGCCCTTACAGCAAGGTCAATAGCCTGATCAATGTCCTTAACCCTTACTATTGGGAGAATAGGCATCATAAGCTCGTGCTGAACGAAATCGTGCTCAAAGCCCGTTTCGCAGATTACGCATCGAACCTCATCGCCTACACGAATACCTATTTTTTCAAGCAACACCTTGGCATCTCTACCAACACAATCACGATTAACGATTTTTGAGGTGATGCCTGTTTTTGGGTTTGTCTTTTCGACAAGAACCACACGAGCAAGCCTGTCTGCGTCTGCTTGGCTGATAAGATATGCTCCGTTTGCCTTCATAGCGTCAATAAGCTCGTCAGCTATGTTAGCAAATGCGAATACCTCCTTTTCAGCGATACAGGGAAGGTTGTTATCAAAGGTTGCTCCGTCGATAATGTCCTTGCCCGCCTTTCTTACATCAGCGGTATCATCAACGATAACAGGGGGATTTCCCGCACCTGCTCCGATTGCCTTCTTTCCGCTTGAAAGCACGCTCTTAACTACACCAGGTCCACCTGTGCAAACAAGGAGCCTTATTCTTGGGTCCTTATACATAATGCTTGCTGTATCAAGAGTTGGCTTTACAACTGATGCAACAAGAACTCGTGGGCCACCGCCCATAGCGCTTGCACGGTTTACAAGGTCTACTGCATAGTTAGAGGTCGCAATAGCGTTAGGGTGTGGGTTGAATACAACTCCATTTCCCGCAGCTATCATTCCTATACTATTACAAATAACTGTTTCAGATGGGTTTGTGCTTGGGGTTATGCTTCCTACAACTCCAAAGGGAGCCATTTCGGTAAGGGTAAGACCATAGTCGCCTGTCTTTACCTGTGCGACAATGTCGGCTGTGCCGGGGGTTTTGTCTGCAACAAGCATATGCTTTGCGCTCTTGTGGTCAACTCTACCCATTTTAGTTTCGTCAACGCCAAGGGCTGCCATTATTGGAGCCTCCTTGCGACAAAGGTCACGAATTATATCAATAATTCTTTCTCTTTCATCAAGTGACATTGCACGAATTGCCTTGTAGCCCTGCTCGGCAGCGTCTATTGCCTCGTTCATATCCTCATAAACGCCAATATATCGCTTACCATTATAGCCAGCGCCACAATATTCGCCCTTAGGAGCAGGAGCCTCGCCCTTGAGCTGACTCATAACTGATGCCACTATTTGCTCAATTTGCGCTTCTGTCCAATTTATAGCCATAATATATCTCCTTTGGAGAAATTATTTGTTGAGAGCTGCGATAACTCTGCGTGTGATTTCGGAAACAAGCTCCTCGCTTGCGCCACACTTGCACTCGCTCTCTCCGTAATCAATACCAGGGTGACGGCCAGGAAGGTTCATCTTCTTGCGAAGGTCCATAAGCTTTTTGAGCTGGTCGTTAGGAATTTCGTGAACTGCGCCAAGCTCCATAGCGTACTTACAAATCTTTGCGTTGAACTCAACCTCTTCCATTACGAACATTGCCTTTTGAAGGTTAAAGCCTACTGTAAGAGCGCCGTGGTTTTGGAGAAGGAACGCATCGTGGTTCTCGATGTATGGCTCGAGTGAGTCAGGAATTTCCATTGTAGATGGTGTTCCGTAAGCACAGGTTGGAACCTCACCGATTGTAAGAACTGCCTCTGGGAGAATGTATTGGTCAAGGTCGATGCCTGCAATTGTAAATGCAGTTGCTATTGGTGGATGTGCGTGAACTACTGCTCCAACATCAGGACGCTTTTGATATACACGCATATGCATCTTAATTTCAGATGAAGGATTAAGCTTTCCCTCAATCTTGTTTCCGTTTCTGTCAACCTTGATAATCATATCAGGGGTAAGTGCTCCCTTTGATACGCCTGTTGGTGTGCAGTAATACTCGTTATCGCTAACCTTAACTGAGATATTACCGTCGTTTGCTGCAACAAATCCAAGATGATAAAGTGCGTGGCCAACCTCACAGATTTCCTTTTTAATTTCGTAAGCTGATTTCATTTTCTTTTTTTCCTTTCAATTATATATTTTATTTTTTATTTTACTAATTCATATGTGTCGAGGGCTATCATATACTCCTCGTTTGTTGGGATTGAGAAGGTTCTAACCCTCGCACCCGCCTTTGTGATTTCAGCCTGCACTCCTCTTGGAAGGCTAAGGTTGATATCATTGTCGATTTCAATTCCAAGGTAGGACAAATCTCTACATATTAAATCTCTTACAATTCCGTCGTTTTCGCCAATGCCCGCAGTAAATACGAGTGCGTCAAGTCCGTTCATCTCAGCTACATATGAGCCGATTATCTTTTTTATGTAGTGGATAAGAATGTCCATTGCAAGAGCCGATCTTTTATCTCCTGCGTTTTGTGCTTCAAGAACATCTCGGCAATCACTTGATACGCCAGAAACTCCAACAAGTCCTGATTTTGAATTAAGAAGCGTTTCCATCTCGTCGGGTGAAAGTCCTTCCTTTTTCATTATATAGGTTACAATAGTTGGATCTACCGTACCGCTTCTTGTTCCCATTGGAACTCCCTCCTGAGGAGTGAAGCCCATTGAGGTATCAACAGCCTTACCGCCAATGCTTGCAGTAATTGATGAACCGTTTCCAAGATGGCAGGTGATTATTTTTGCGTCCTTCTTGCCAAGAGCCTCCATCGCCCTTGCACACACAAATCTGTGCGAGGTTCCGTGGAAGCCGTAGCGACGGATTTTATATTTTTCGTAAAGCTCGTAAGGAATAGGATAGATATACGCCTTTTCCTCCATGGTTGAATAATAAGAGGTATCAAATACGCCAACATGCTTTACATTTGGCATAACGCTCTTACAAGCCTTGATTCCACTTATTGCGGGTGGGCCGTGAAGTGGATTTATCTCCACTATGCTTTCAAGGTACTCGATTTCGTCATCACCAATTATGCTTGATTTGCGAAGTCTTTCTCCACCGTGGGCAACTCTGTGTCCAACTGCGCCGATTTCATCTACTCCTGAGATAACTCCGAGCTCGGCGTCGGTAAGAATACTAAGAACAAGCTCAATCGCTGCCTTATGGTCACCAAGGCTTGCGCTCGCCTTATAGGTTTCCTTCTTAGGTCGCTTGTGAGTGATAACTCCGTCGATGCCTATTCTCTCGCATATGCCCTTTGCGAGAACATTACCAGTATCCATATCGAAAAGCTGATATTTAAGAGATGAGCTACCGGCATTTACAACGAGAATTTTCATTTTCCCTTCTCCTTATATTTATTTTTTATTCAATTATTCGCTTTGATTTTAGCTCTGCCTCGCTCTCGCCTACGCTATAAGCTCTTGCAGAGTTTTGATAAACGATTTTGTAGCACAAGGCATCTATTACTATAAGCCTTGAAATGTGGGAATTAAGTCCCAGCGTGCTATGTCTGATTTCCTCCGTATCGGTCAAAATCAATATGTCACTTTGCCTTGCAATCGGTGAGCGCTCCTTTGAGGTAATCGAAATTGTCGTCGCTCCGTGCGCCCTCGCCCTCTTCATAGACTCAACTATGTCCTTGGATGAGCCGGATTGTGAAATTCCAATAACCACATCGCCTGCCTTTAACTGCGAAACCGCTATCGCCTGCATATGAGTATCTGCATACGAATTTGAGTTACAGCCTGCTCGAAGGAGCTTGTTGCTTGCGTCCTCTGCAACCTGTGCCGAGGCTCCAAGTCCAATAAGCACTACCCTTCCTGCGTTCGAGATTGCCTCAACTGCCCTTGTCATGCTCTCTGCCGAAAGCGTTTTCTTTGTTCTTTCAAGGGACATATAGGCATCGTTACATACCTTTTCAAAGATGGCAAAGCAATCGTCCTCGCTGGTTATCATAGGAGCGATAACCTTCTTTTCGTGCTCCTTAGCAAGGGTTAGCTTTAATTCTTGATATCCCCTGCATCCAAGTCGCTTTGAAAAACGAACTATCGTTGCCTCACTGCTCTCACATTTGGAGGCAAAATCTGTTATGGAATAGGGGAGAACCTCACCGGAGTGAGAAAACAACCAATCAGCGACCTTCTTTTCGGACCTACCCATGTCGTTATACATGAGCTGTGCCTGTAACAAAGTCCTGTTCACTTTTTGCCTCCTTTCTGTTTTTTGCAGATTTTTCCTTGTTTTGAAAATTATTTTCACTTTTCAAGCAATTTTTTAAAATCTTTTGCAATTTGTGAAAACTTTTTCCGAAAAGCGTGAAAATTTCTTTCACTATTTGGATTTTAGCATAAAAATACCCTCTTGTCAACATTTTCCGTGGAAAATTTTTTAAAAATCATTTAAAAACCAATTACTTATATATGCAAGCCGAATAATCACGCCTTTACTGCAAGGTGTCAAAATTAAAAAAATTTTCACTTTTTGGCACTTTTTAGTGAAAATTTGTTTCAAAAGTGATTTTTGGTTGTTTACAAAAAATTCATATTTTCAAGCAAAAAGCACGCTCGATTCTCCCTCTCGCATCGCTCGCATTTAGAATAATTGTATCTGTTTTGTACATACTACTATTGATTATTTGTTATTAGAGGTGCTTATGAAAATAAAAAGATTTGACAAAACAAATGAGCAACGCCTGCGAGATATGATTGGCTTGCCATCTGAGATATTCCCTGCACGGGGCATTGTAAAAGAGGAGCTTTCCTGCGAAAATACTATCGCTATCCCACCAGAGCACAGCAAAAGCGGGCTTCGTGACTACAAGCCAAGCGGTGGCTCTTCCTCGCCCAATACCGAGGTCAATGCCGAAAGCCAAGGCGTCCAGTCCGAAATCGGCTCTTATGAGGGCTCTTGTTTTTTCTTTGCTGAAAAGAAAAACGAAGCGAAAAAGAAAAGAAGCTAACAAAGAAAAAAAGAAAAGAAGCTAACAAAACAAAAAAGAAGCCTCTCAAAGCTAAGTGGCTCCCTTTTGTTTATTTTTCTTTACAAGCTCGTACTCGGGACTTTTTAATAGAATGCCGTCCTTTGTGACTACAAGCTCTACTCTTTTGCTTATCCCAAAGCGTTCTCTTAGCTCCTTTGGAATGACAAGTCTGCCAAGACCATCAAGCTCCTTTATAATTCCTATTTTCTCCATAAAAATCGGCTCCTTTTCGCTCTAAATTGTCAAATTCTTATCTTTAACACAATTATAGCGAAAAAATGTGTTAATGTCAAGTAAATTCCACGCTTTAATTCAAACGGGGGCATTATGAAAATTTACGATTTTAACGGAAAGAAAAACATTTGTGGTCAGAGAGTAAAGCAGGCTCGCAAAAAACTCGGGCTTTCGCAGGCTGACCTCGCTGCACGACTTCAAATTGAGGGCGTCATCATAGAAAGAGATAGCATTAGCCGAATCGAAATCGGCACTCGCTTTGTCACCGATTATGAGCTTTTGGCTCTCTCAAAGGTTTTAAACACTCCCTTCGCCCTACTGCTCGGCTTAGAGTAAGGCACTTCCTTTTTCTTTGCCGAAAAGAAAAACGAACCGAAAAAGAAAAGAAGCTAATAAAGCCTCTCGCTAACATAAAAAGCACCTCGCTTTGAGGTGCTTTTTGTTGTTTAGAAGCCGACAGGCGATGGCGTACTTGGTGTACGGCAAGGTCACAATGCAGGAGCAACGCCGTTTAGCGTCTAAAAAGTGAGAAACAAGTTAGACAAGGCGCAACGGCAAGTAGACGGACGACGGTGTACATAGCGTACTCCGAGGTCGGCTACGAGTAGCAACGCCGTATAACGCAGTTTATCGCTTTTTAGAAAAGTGGGTCTGCCTTTATAATATCCTTCATTATCCTACGAGCAATGAGCATTCCACCAACCCAGTTGGGGTGAACTCTATCCCAGGATATGTATGCAGGATAACGGTATTTGAGGTGCTCATCAAAGTCCTTTTGAAGGTTTACGAAGGGCACGCCGTACTTCTCGGCTACCTCGCTTGCGATGGTTGCGTATTCAACCATTCTCTTTTTCATCGCATCCTCGTTATTTGACTCCATATAGAATGGGCTGAGAATGAAAAGTCCCTTTACCTTGCCAACTGTTCTTTCACATACGGCTTCAAGGTTTGCTCTATAACGCTCGGGGGTGTATCTTTCTTCGTACTGACCAGGCTCATCAAATTGACGCCAAACATCGTTTGCTCCAATCATAAAGAATACCCAATCAGGATTTAAAGCCTCTACATTGTTTTCCCAATGGTTGAGCATATCAGTACTTGTCGCACCACTCTCACCTACATTGGTAATGTGAAGAATTTTTTCGGGATACAAAACGCTAAGCATACTGTCAATTTGTCTTACATAGCCGTTTCCAAGTCCTTCCCAAAGTCCCTCTCCATAAGGTCTTTTTCTTCCGCAGTCTGTAACTGAATCACCTGCAAAAACAATTCTGTCTCCGTGTTCAAAAATCATTTTATTTCTCCTTTGATTTTATATTCTAATTAGATTTCTTTTGTTTTGTCGCCGTTTATCGCTTTTTAGAGTATCTAAGCGGTAGTAAGCAAGAAAGACAAGGCGCACGGACAAGCGTCCGAGGCAATATGGGACACACACCCACCTTGGTTGCGATTCCGCACTTCGCACTTCGCATTCCGCACTTTATAACGCCGTTTAGCGTCTAAAAAGTGAGAAACAAGTTAGACAAGGCGCAACGGCAAGCAGACGGACGACGGTGTACATGGCGTACTCCGAGGTCGGCTACGAGTAGCATCCGACTCGCTACGCTCCCTGTATAGCTTCCACTAACCAATCGCACTTCGCTCTCGCTCGTGTTACGACTCGCTACGCTCCCTTGTATATGTGACGCTAACGAAAACAAGTTTTCGAGAGTCACTAAATCT
>JAZNYH010000012.1:0-50146 GCA_045594305.1 Eubacteriales bacterium
GAGGGGCGTAGCGATAATCCCAAGGTCGTGTAGTTCAAATCCAAAAGAAAGCGTCTGTTCGTTTCGTTAGTTAAAAAATATTGATTTTCAATTGAAAGTATGATATAATCATATTGCAAAAAGGTGAAACATCCTAAAACAAAGATTTTTTACAAATCAAGGGGTTACTATGAGTCAAACTAAAATCAAGTCTCCAATAAATGACGGAGTTAATATGAAAATTCGCAACTCAAGCTTGGAGCTATACAGAATTATAACTATGATACTCATAGTTGCGCACCACTATGTGGTGAATTCTGGACTTACTGACATCGCTGGTCCTATTTATCAAAACCCACTATCTTTTTCTTCGATTTTCCTTTTGCTCTTTGGAGCTTGGGGAAAAACCGGAATAAACTGTTTTGTTCTGATAACAGGATATTTTATGTGCAAGTCACAGATAACTGCAAGAAAATTTTTCAAGCTTTTGTTTGAGGTTGAATTTTATAAAATAATTTTCTATATTGTGTTTTTGATAAGTGGACACACAACTTTCTCTATCAAATCCCTGCTCAAGGCAATATTGCCATTTACGAATATTGCAACGGGATTTGTAGGTTGTTATTTGTTGTTTTTCCTTTGTATTCCGTTTTTAAATATTTTAGTGCATAATATGAATGAAAAGCAACATATTAGACTTTTGTTATTGGCCTCATTTATTTATATTTTGTTCGGCACACTTCCATTAGTTTCCGTAAACATGAATTATGTATCGTGGTTCATCGTTATATATTTCATTGGCTCGTACATACGCCTTTATCCTAAAAAGCTTTTTGACAAAACTAAACTGTGGGGATTTTTGACATTGGCTTCGTTGCTTCTCTCTGCGGTAAGCGTCGTTGCGTGTGCATGGATAGGAACAAAGCTTGGACGCAACATGGCATATTTCTTCGTAACTGATTCTAATACGCTGTTGGCGGTTTCTACTGGTATATGCTCGTTTATGTTTTTTAAAAACTTAAAAATAAAGCCTAACCGATTCATAAATACTGTTGCCGCTTCCGCATTTGGGGTGCTACTTATACACGCAAACAGTGATGCTATGAGACAATGGCTGTGGTGCGATTTTTTGAACAATGTCGAGGCCTATTACTCACCATATCTCGTGTTACACGCCGTAGGAAGCGTAATTACTATATACATAATCTGTACAGTTATAGATATTATGCGCATCAAATTTATAGAAAATCCATTCTTTGTCCTGTGGAATAAGATATGGGGCAAAATATTTTCATGGTATCAAAAAACCGAGGATAAGCTCTGCGCAAAATTAAATATTAATGACGAAAGCAAGTCATAAATAGTAAGAAATGATAAATGCTTTGGATATAAGTATTTGTTAAACCAAATTCCGTAAGCGCTCCCTCGAAAATATCTTTTTCATAGCCCTTACACCAAAACGAAAGCAATCCAATCGGACTGCTTTTTTTGTTTTGATTTTGTTGTGTGGGGTGGAAGCGATAGACTAAATCGTATGCTGAAATACTGTTGTTTTTTTACCAAAAGCATGATATAATGAATTTAGAACGAAATTCACACAAAAGGAGATATAAAATGGATAAGAAATTAGCGAAGGACACTCTTAAAAGGTTTTGCTCCTTCCCTATTGGCTCGAGCAAGGAAATTTTAGACACCTTTGCAGAGCTACCTAACGCAAGGTGCTCTTATGATGAAAACGGCAAGGGCAATTTTGTTTACATACCCGGAACAAGAGAGGACAGGGTTCTTTTGATTGCTCACGCTGATACGGTATGGGACAAGAGCTACAATAGCTATGCTTATGAGCAGACATTGCTTGAACAAGATGGCAAGCTTTTTGGAGAAAACGAGGAATGTGGTATAGGTGCTGATGACAGAGCCGGCTGTGCCATTCTTTGGCTACTTAAAAATAGCGGACATAGTCTTCTTATAACTGACGGTGAGGAAATTGGCTGTGTTGCTTCAAGGCATATAAGGGACACATATCCCGAGCTATATGATGAGCTAAATGACCACTGTTATATGATACAATTCGACCGCAGAGAAAGCGAAAATTACAAGGTTTACAATCTACCCGTAACCGATGAGTTTGTACGCTTTATTGAGGATAACACAGGCTATTACGATTCAGGCAAAAACTCGGGTACTGATATAGTTGTTTTAGCAAGAGACATTTGCGCTGTAAACCTATGCGTTGGCTACTACAAGGAGCATACTCCCTTTGAGTCAATTGTAGTTGATGAGTGGCTACAAACTCTCTGCCTTGCCGAGAAAATTTTGTCAGGCAAGCAAAGAAAATTCCCTCTTGCAAACTAAGGTGTGTCACTATATTAAGACATCTAATAGTTGATTTTGATTTTTCAATATGCTACAATAAAGAAAACGCAGCTATTATAGGGGTGAGGGCTTGAAGAATCTTTTTATACGAGGATTACGCATAGATTGGGATGCAGTTCCTAAAAATTCATATGTACACGGCATATCTGCTATAAAAAGCATATCGGGGCTTGAATTTGACAAGAATATCATTTTCTTTGTTGGCGAAAACGGCTCTGGTAAATCAACCTTGCTTGAGGCTATGGCGATAGAATTTGGATACAATCCAGAGGGCGGTACTCGAAATTATTGTTTTAGCACATACGATGACTCCTCTGCTCTACACGAGGCAATAACCCTAATAAAAGGTATTAATCGACCTAAATTTGGATATTTTTTCAGAGCAGAAACCTTTTTTAATGTTGCAACCACCTCAGAGGTGGCATATCAGGGTGCCACCTATCATGATAGCTCTCATGGAGAAGGGACGCTTAGCTTTTTAGCGTTTGATGAGCCTGGGCTATTTTTGATGGATGAGCCAGAGGCTGCACTCTCTGCGCAAAGACAGTTAATCTTATTAAGGCACATTCACACAATGGCTAAGCAGGGTGCTCAATTTATTATTGCTACGCACTCTCCTATTCTTTTAGGTTGCCCTGATGCAGAGATATTTTCGTTTGACGACGGAAGAATCGCTCCCTGCAAATACGAGGAAACGCTAAGCTATGTGGTTACAAAAAGGTTTTTATTGGACAAGGATAGAATGTTGAAAAATTTATTTGAGGAATGATTAAGGAGGACCTTATGGTACGAAAGGGCTCGATAATGAAGCTTTTTTCCGGCATGGAAAAGGAATATGAAGAAAGACACGCTAAGCTTTGGCCTGAGCTTATTGAGGCTATTCGCCGTGATGGTGGCAAAAACTACACTATCTTTCACGATCCCGAAACTAATCTTTTGTTTGAATACATTGAGATTGAGGATGAGGAGCGTTGGGCTAAGCGTGGTGGAGATGAAACAACTCAAAAATGGTGGGACTATATGGCTGACATTATGGAAACCAATCCTGACAACAGCCCTGTGTGTCGCAAAATCAATGAGGTTTTTCATTTGGACTAAATTAAATTCTTTAAGGGGTTCTCTTTTGAGAGCCTCTTTTCTTTTTAAAAAAATTATTTTTTTACGATTTGGATATTGTGAATTTTCTATCTATATGATAAAATGAATCTAAGGTAATTGTCTTTTAAGGAGTTAATTATGGACAAGAGAATTGAAGAATGTATCTTAGGCAAGCACGGAGATTATATTTTGCCGTTTCTTTGGCTACATGGTGAGCCCAAGGAAAGGGTGCGTGAGGAAATACTTGCCATTAAAAATAGTGGTATAAACGAGTTTTGTGCCGAAAGCAGACCGTACGAGCGTTTTTGCTGTGATGAGTGGTGGGATGATTTTGGCTTTATTCTTGAAACTGCAAGGGAGCTTGGCATGCGTGTTTGGCTTCTTGATGACAAAAAATTTCCAACAGGCTATGCAAACGGATACTTGGAGCGTGAGGAAAACGCACATCTACGCAAGCGTTTAATTCGAGAGCTACAAATTGATGCAGTTGGTCCTATGAAGGGTGCAAAGCTCTTTGTTGGTGGCAGAGTGCATAACGAGGAGAAAATTCTAAGCGTAATTGCATATCGCCACAGCGACTCCGACGAGGGGCTTGATTATCGCACTGCAATTGATTTAACAGACACTCTTGATGACAAAATGGTTTATTTTGATATTCCAAGTGGCGTTTGGAGAGTGTGTGTTACAATTGAAAGTGCTCCATATGAATACAAGGATTCTCGCTTCTTCTATTATATTGATATGCTGAATAAGGACTCGTGCCATGCGATGATTGATGCGATTTATCAGCCACATTATGAGCATTTTGCCGAGTATTTCGGAAACACCTTTGCAGGCTTTTTCTCTGATGAGCCAGGCTTTTTAAATCTTTGTGATACCTACTATAACCGTCTTGGCGTTATGTTTTCCCCTTACCCTTGGCGTGATGATTTGCCATCCTTGATTGCTAAAAGTGCTGGAATTGATGAAAAAACAGTTAGGCTTTGCCTACCTGCCCTTTGGGAGGACCTTGGGGAGATTACCTCGCTTATTCGTATGCACTATATGGAGGTTGTGACAAGGCTTTATAGTGAGAATTTTGGATACCTACTCGGCAATTGGTGCCGTGAGCATGGTGTAATGTATATAGGTCATATAATCGAGGATATGGGCGCTCATATGCGTCTTGCCTACGGAAGTGGTCACTATTTTCGTGCTCTTGATGGTCAGGATATGGCAGGAATTGATATTGTTCTTATGCAGGACATTCCTGGTATTTCAAGCGTGGTTCATCGTTCGCCTCTTGCTGATGGTGGGCGTGCTGAGCCTGCGTTCTTCCGTTATACTCTGCCAAAGCTTGCCTCATCTCATTCTCACATTCAGCCTCTTAAAAAAGGGCGTGCTATGTGTGAGATTTTCGGTGCTTTTGGTTGGGCTGAGGGGCTTGGCTATATGAAGGGGCTTGCCGACATTATGCTCGCTGGTGGTATAAACTATTTTGTTCCTCACGCCTTCTCACCTAAGGATGAGGATACCGATTGTCCACCTCACTTTTACAATGGTGGCAGAAACATTCAATATCCACTATTCAAAAATCTTATGAGCTATATGAGCAGATGCTCTCACGCTCTTAGCGGTGGCACTCACCGTGCTGATGTGGCTGTGTTTTACAATGCAGAGGGCGAGTGGACTGGTGGCAAAAATCAGCTTTTCTTCGACACCTGTCGCACTCTTGGTCGTGGACTTATAGATTTTGATATTATTCCCTATGATGCTCTATCCAATGCCGAGGTCAAGGAAAATAGGCTTTACATAAATGGTGAGGACTATGGTGCTCTTATCATTTCACAAAGTGAGATTTTGCCGTTTGACCGTCTTGATTGCTTCAAGCGTCTTGCAGAGTGTGGCTTGCCTATTATATTTACAGACTCTCTACCCGTAAAATCGGCAGAGGGGCACGATATTTCAGGTATGCTTCCATTATTCGAGGCGATTGCAGAGGGCTTGCTTGTTAACGAGCTTCGTGCCCGTGGGCTTTGTCAGCTTAGTGGCGAGGGCAAGGGCATTGAGGAGCTACGCTTCTACCACATTACAAGAGATAAAAAGGACATTTATTTATTCTCAAACGAGGCAATTAACGACACATTAGACGCTCAAATCAATATTGGGCAGAATACCGAGTGCTTAATTTACGAGCCTTGGGATAACAAGCTCTATCGCCGTGATATAGTAGATGGCGTGCTACACTTGCAAATTGAGCGTGGAAATATGCTCCTTGTTATCCTTGGTGAGGATATTCCTAAGGGTACCCCTTACCTTACCTATGAAGCCGAAAGAAAGACACTTCCCCTTCTCTTTGACATTTCTATTATGGATGAGGGGGATAAGGATTTTCGCTTGATTGCAAAGGACTCACCCTGCTTCGATATTTCCTCGCCAAAGCATTATCCTTACTTCTCGGGTAGCATACGCTATACATCGAGCTTTAAAGGAATGGACTGCTTCACCGTGCTTGATTTAGGTCAGGTTGGCGAGCTTGCCGAGGTGTGGCTAAATGGGAAATATTTGGGTGCAAGAATTAATGCACCATACAAGTTTAGCCTTGCACACGCTCTTGTCGATGGTGAAAACAAGCTTGAAATTATCGTACGCTCTAACCTCGCACATAAGCGTCGTGATGAGCTATCAAGCTTTATTCAAATTCCACCGAGCGGAATCCTTGGCGATATTGCTCTTTGTAAATATTCAAGATAATCAATTTCAAAAAGGCACTTTAACGAGTGCCTTTTTATTTTTTTGCAAGGCTTATTTTTTCTCTTTACATTTTGCACTTTATATGATATTATAAAGATATGTGATATTCGACATTTTAGGCTTTTTTGCGACGCAGTTTGAGTTCAAGTAAAAATTTGTGCATTTGGAGAGAAAGATGAGAGAGTTTTTTGGATTTGGTGGCTACGAGCGTGAGGCTGAGGGCTACATGTCGTGGCAACACCTTTTATTCGTTACTATTCTTATGGCAATTATGGTATCGCTTGCCATTTGGCTTGGGCGAAAAAATCGTGGCTGTGAGTATGCAGTAAAGAACAAGGTGCTTATTGTATCTGCTATTTTGATTGACGGCCTTGAGCTTTTCAAAATTGTTTTACTTTGTATAAGAGGTAAGGACCCTCTTGGCTGGCTTTATTTGCTCCCCTTGTTCCTTTGCAGTATTCAGCTTATTACTATTCCTCTTGCGGCGTTTTCTAAGGGCATTGTTCGTGAGGCGTCACTCGATTTTGTGTTCATTTTTGGAATACTGGGTGCGGTGCTTGGAACATATGCGGCTGGCAACAATTACTCCTCCTACCCTGTGCTTTCCTTTGACAATGTTGTGTCGGGAATTACGCACGCAATATCGGGCTTTGCATCTCTTTATATAGCCATTTCCGGTATGGCGAGCATGAAGCGTAAGAATATTCCTATTACATTTGGTATTCTCGGCTCGTTCTGTATTATGGCGTTAATTGCAAATATTACCATTGATTACAACTATATGTTCTTAATGCGTGGAGATGGCACTCCATACGATATATTCTTTAATCTTGTAAACGGTAACAAGGTTATCTATCCTATGATAGTTATTGCTCTATTCCTCATATACATATCCGTTTTCTACTATGTATATTTCTTGATTGCAAAAAGAAGGGCAAAAAAGTCCGTATAAAAACAAAAGAGATTGAGCACGCGTTTGGTTAACGCAATCTGTCCAAAGGACTAATCTCAATCTCGTGTGTATTATATCGCATTTTTATTTGATTGTCAATATAAAATCAAAAACTTATTCAAAAAAATGGGCGGTGGTGTGGTTGAAAAAGCTGAAAATTTTAGGCATTATTGCCTGTGCTATTATCTTAATTTTGGAAGCTATTCCCTTTGGCGTTATGGTAAAAATGGACCTTAGTCAAGGGCTAAGCACCACGCTTTACTACTCCTATTTTGAAACGATTATGGTGAGTGCCGATGGCGATTATAGTCCGTTTATTTGCTCTATCATTTCCGTTTTCATTTTAATTCTTAGTGTCTTGTCCCTTTTCCTAAAAAATCAAGGGGCGTGGTATTACAAGATGATTTCTATCTTCTCTTGGGTGGGGCTTGCGTTCTCGCTTATGCCTCTTATTTCAAATCACTTTACCGTTATAGGTGGTGCAATTTCGGCTCTGCTCATTTTAATTGCAGAGATAAATATCGTCATCTCGGGCAAGATAAAAAAATAAATTAAAGCAAGGTTTACCTTGCTTTTTTTGTTATTTCTATTGATTTAATCGTGCATTTATGATACACTTAATTTATATATTATATTTAGGAGATTTAGCTATGCAAGCAAAATTTAAAAAAGTTAAAAGGTATATTGAGCTTTTGAACGATGCAAGATATCCCAAGGCTATTACTGTTAAAAATATTGAGTTTTTCCATTGTGATTACAAGTCAGGAAACGCTCTTCCCTCTCTTGACCTCTTTAAGCCCTTTGGCGAGGGTGAGTATTGGGGACAGGGCTGGGATACTCACGCTTGGTTCCATTTCAAGCCTGAAATTCCCGAGGATATGAAGGACGGGCATGTTGCTGTTCAGCTCCATATTGGAACTGACACCTGCGACGGCTGGGACCCTAACAACCCTCAATTTCTTATCTATATTGATGGCGTTTTGCGTCAGGGTATGGATATAAATCACACATATATTGAGCTTGACCCTAATGCTCAAAATGATATTTTCCTCTATGCTTATACCGGTGCAAGGGTTGAAAAATCAAGGCTTTTCCTCACCATTAGAAGCGTTTGCCGTGAGGTTGAGCAATTGTGGTATGACCTTCGTGTGCCTTTTGAGGCTCTTGAGGTGCTTGATAATAGATCACACGAATACGCAAGCATTCTCTACTATCTAAACGAGGCAGTATCTATGCTTGACCTATATAGCATTGGCTCTGCAGATTTTATGGAGTCGGTTAAGCGTGCAAGTGACTACATAAGCGATGAGTTCTATGGTAAATACTGTGTAGAGCAGCCCGAGACTGTTGTTTGTATTGGTCATACTCATATTGACTGTGCTTGGGTTTGGACGCTTAAGCAGACTCGTGAAAAGGTTCAGCGCTCATTCTGCACTGTGCTTGACCTTATGAAGAAATATCCTGAATATAAGTTTATGTCCTCGCAGGCTCACCTTTATAGGGACCTTAAAGAGGAAGCCCCCGAGAAGTTTGAGGAGATTAAGAAAAGAATCGCCGAGGGACGCTGGGAGTGCGAGGGTGCTATGTGGGTTGAGGCTGACTGTAACCTCTCCTCTGGTGAGAGCCTTGTAAGACAGGTGCTCTATGGAAAACGCTTCTTCAAGAATGAGTTTGGAGTTAATAGCCGTGTGCTTTGGCTCCCCGATGTGTTTGGCTATTCTGCTTCGTTGCCACAAATCCTTAAAAAGAGTGGCGTTGATTGGTTTGTTACCTCAAAGATTAGCTGGAATGACTCTAACCTTATGCCATATGATACCTTTGAATGGTATGGTATTGACGGCACTAAGATAAACACCTACTTCCTTACTGCTCAAAACTACTCAAATGGCTTCCAATGTGGAACAACATATAATGCCTGCACCTTCCCTGATATGATTAAGGGAACTCGTTATAGATATCAGCAAAAGCTACTTTCAAACGAGGCTATTAATACCTTTGGCTTTGGTGATGGTGGTGGCGGTCCTACCATCGAATATCTTGAATATTACAGACGCCAATGCAAGGGCGTGCCTGGTATTCCTACTGCTAAGATGGAGTTTGCCGGTGACTTCCTCAAACGCCTTGAGGGCAAGATTGAGGGTAGCAAGTATCTTCCTAAGTGGAAGGGCGAGCTTTATCTTGAATTTCACCGTGGTACATATACCTCTGTTGCAAAGAACAAGAAAAACAATCGTAAGAGCGAGTTTTTGTATCTTGATGCTGAGCTTCTTGGCTCTGTTGGTAAGGCGCTTCTTGGCAAGAGCTTTGACAAGGCATCTCTACACAAGGGCTGGGAGATGATTTTGTCAAATCAGTTCCACGATATTATTCCTGGCTCATCTATTGATGAGGTTTACGACCAAAGTGATATTGATTACGCTTGGCTCCAAGGCATTGCAAGAGAGCAAATCGACGCTGTTCGCTCTGAAATCGCTTCAAAAATCGCAAGGAGCGAGGGCTATGTAGTCTTCAATCCACACTCGTTTATTGGCGAGGGTATTGTTAAGATTGATGGCAAGAGTGCTCTTGTAGAGGGCATCGCTCCTAAGGGCTACTCCTGTGTTAGAGGCTTTAAGGATACCAACTCTATCATAGTTACCTCAAAGTGCGTTGAAACTAATGCTCTTAGAGTTTGCTTTGATGACAATTGGATTATCAGCTCTATTTACGACAAGATAAATGATCGTGAGCTTCTTAAAAATGGCTGTCGTGGTAATGAGCTTAGAATTTACGAGGACTTCCCTGACTGCTATGACTGCTGGGAGTGGCAAAGCTACGAAACTGAAAAGTATAAGGTTATTACCGATTACAGCTTGGTTGATATTGTTGATGACGGTGCAAGGCTTGGTATCAAGATTGTTCGTCCATTCCTTGAATCTACAATTGAGCAAATACTCTGGTTCTACGATGATAAGCTTCAAATTGACTTTGACACAAGACTTGATTGGCATCAAAACAATCAAATGCTCAAATGTGCATTTGATGTTGATATTAACACCGACAAGGCAACATATGAAATTCAATTTGGTACGCTCGAGCGTCCTACACATATGAACACAAGCTGGGATAGCGCTAAGTTTGAGGTTTGTGCTCACAAGTACGCTGATATATCCGAGGGTGGATATGGCGTGAGCCTTATTAACGATTGCAAATATGGTCACGATATTCACGACGGAGTTATTCAGCTTTCACTTATAAAGTGTGGTGTTCACCCATCTAAGAGATCCGACAAGGGTGTTCACGAGTTTACATATTCTATTTGTCCTCACAGTGGTACATTTGCTGAAAATGATATCGCTAAGAAGGCTTACTTTATCAACTATCCTATGACCGCTATCAAGGCAAGTGGTAATACCAATGAGCTTCCTACAAGCTACTCTATTGTTACACTTGACAAGGAAAATGTTATTTGTGAAACTGTTAAAGAGGCTGAGGATACTCTCGACACTATTGTCCGTCTTTATGAGAGCAAGAACACTCGCACAAGGGTTAAGGTTAGCACCGCTCTTAATGCAAGCAAATGCTATCTTTGCGACCTTTTGGAGAACGAGCTTGAGCCCCTTGCTATTGTTGACGGCTGTGTAGAGGTCGATATTAAGGGCTTTGAGATTGTAACCCTTAAATTCAAGGCGTAAATTTATTTTATAAAAGAATATTGACAAAGCGTCTACTATATGATAAAATGTTCAAAAACAAACAGTTTAAAGAGGTAACTATTTATGATGACGCTTTGGGAGCATATTTCAGCGTTAGAGACGGCTTATGACCGATTTACGAATGATGTATGCAAAAAATATGGCTTGGCACATAGAGAATTTGATATTCTCATTTATCTTAATGATTATCCCGATGAAAATACAGCGACTGATATTGTTAGAAAGCTAAATCTTTCTAAGTCTCATGTTTCTGTTTCTCTAAGAGCACTTGAAGAGCGTGGCTTAGTTATTGGTGAGTTTGCAGGTGGTAACAGACGCACAATTTATTTGAAAATGACACCATCTGCCTCACAAATAGTCGCTGACGGGCTTGAAGCAAGGGAGCTTTTCGCTCGCACTATGCTTGACGGCTTTTCCGAGGGTGAAATTTCCGTATTCCTTGACGCCTTAGGTCGGGTTAAGAAAAATGTTATGTCGTATGCCAAGTCTCACAAATAACTTATGAAGGGAGAGCTATTATGAGCACTACTACACCATCTACACCTACCACTGATAAGATAAAGAAAAAGGCTCATTTGCCAAGAAACAAGAAATTCTTTTGGATGTTTTTCGTTCTTAGTGCGTTGTTCCTTGTTTTAGGTGGAGCAATTTTACCCGTTTGGGAAAGCACTAATGTTCCGTGGAAGAATTTTGGAAATGAGTTTTTCAGCCTTATTTTCTTTGCTGTTATTCTTATTTATATTGTAGGATATTTAATAAAGCAAATTGTAAGAGAAAGCAAAACTGCAATAAAAATCCTTACGGTTTTTGAGGCGGGATTTTTCTTCGCTATTGCTATTGGCTCTATTTTACAATACTTTGATTCTGCAAGCATTGGTGGTCCTGGCACTATTGTTGGTATCGCATTTTGGTCAAGGGGCTTTGTTTATGTTGTAAAGGCGTATCTCTGCAAGCACGAGGAGGGTGACAAGTATCCTCTTTGGACTCTTATTTTGTCAATCGGTCTTATAACCCTTGGCTCTATAATGATTGCAAATGATATATTTACAACCGAGCATGTTATTTGGATTGTTTCGTGCACTCTTATTTTGATTTCTCTTGTTTTCCTATTCCTTGGCTTTATAAGCAAGCCAAAGGTTGACAAGGCTCAGCTTGCTCTTAAAAGAGAGCAACAAAAGCTCAAAAAGCAGGAAAAGGAGCTTAAAAAGCAAGAAAAGCTCGTTGAGAAAACTCAAAAAAGAACCGAAAGCCTCGAAAGCAAGATTGCTCCAAGCGAGAGCCTTGTGCCTGTTGAATCGACAGATGAGGAATAATTTTAAAGCAGACGCAAAATGCGTCTGCTTTTGTTCTTGATTTTATTTCTAATGTATGGTAAAATATATGTAGCATATTAAGGGGGTTCTTTATGAAATACACTATTGAGAATGATTTTTTAAGGGCTGAAATTTCAAGCCTTGGCGCTGAGCTTGTTTCTCTTATTAGCAAGGCTGACGGCACTGAGTACATATGGCAGGGTGATGAGAAATATTGGACAGGTCACGCTCCTGTTATGTTCCCTATTTGTGGTAGACTTAGCCAAGCTAAGTACACATATCAGGGCAAGGAATACGAAATGGGTGGTCACGGCTTTGCAAGGCATAGCGAGTTTGAGCTAATCTCTGCAAGGGGTGATGAGATTACTCTAACCTTGAAATCGAACGACAAGACAAGGGAATGCTATCCCTTTGAATTTATATTCAATATAACCTTTTCACTTAATGGTAGGGTGCTTACTGTAAAGCATAAGGTTGTTAATACCGACACTAAGGAGCTTATTTTTAGCGTTGGCGGACATCCTGCGTTTAATGTTCCTCTCTCACAGGGTGAGGCGTTTGAGGACTACTATGTTGAGTTTGATAGAATATGCGACGCTGTAAGGCTAACCTTCTCAGAGGCTTGCCTTTGCGACAAAAGAGATCCTGTTTTCACACAGGGTGGCACAAAGCGTATATCTCTTAGACACGACCTGTTCGATGATGATGCTATCTTCCTTTACAACACCTCAAAGAAAATCACTCTCGCCTCAGAAAAGGGCAAGAGGGGTGTTTGTATGTCCTTTAACGACTTTAAGTATCTTGGTCTGTGGCACAAGCCAAAGAGCGACGCTCCGTATTTGTGCATAGAGCCTTGGTGTGGTATTCCTGATGATGACGGTGGAATTGGTGACCTTTCAGCTAAGCGTGAGATGATACACCTTCCCTGTGGCTATTCGTTTACAAACTCCTACAAGGTGGAGATAAAATAATTTATCAAGCAAAAAATCGAGGCAAACGCCTCGATTTTTGTTTATCTGCCTGCGAAAATAGAAAGTGTAACTGCAAGGATTAAAACGCCAACATCGGCAAGCACTGCAAGGAGCATTGGTACAAGTCCAAGTGCTGAAAGAACAAGCACAATGCCCTTTATTGCAAGCGAGATTATTATGTTTGAGATTACTGTTCTTTTTGTGCTTCTCGCTATTTTAATTGCACCTGCGACCTTTTCTATATCGTCGTCCATTACCACGACATCGCTACTCTCTACTGCACTATCGGAGCCAAGTGCCCCCATTGCTATTCCTATATCTGCTCTTGCAAGCGAGGGAGTGTCGTTTATTCCGTCGCCACAGTATGCCACCTTACCCTTTTTGGTTTCGATAATTAGCTTTTCAAGTGTTTCAAGCTTACCCTCTGGGGTTAGCTCTGCAAACGCCCTATCTGCATGGAGTGAGCGAGCGATTGCCTTTACCTTTGCCTTTTTATCGCCACTTATGATAACCTTATTCTTAATACCCATTTCGGTAAGCCTTTCAAAGGCTATCTTGCTATTTGGCTTTAATTCATCTCCGAGTGAGATTGAGCCTACATATCTATCGTTTATCGATACATAAATGTTTGCGTGAACATCACTTGGTGGGTTAACAAATTCTCTATTTCCTGCCTTGATGTGTCCGTATTTCGAATCACATTCGACGCCACAGCCCACGCTCTCGTGATAGCTCTCGCCCTGTTCTATGCCTATGTTTACCTTCATAGCCTCAGTTATAACTGCGAGTGCTATTGGGTGAGTTGATTTTTGCTCTGCGATGCAGGCGTATTTCAAAAGCTCGGTTTTGCCAACTCCTGACACAGGCTCTATCTTTGTTACATGAAGCTGTGATTTTGTGAGTGTTCCTGTCTTATCAAAGGCTATTGCTTTTATTTTGCAAAGAGCGTCTATTACGCACGAGCCCTTTATCAAAATGCCCTTTCGTGAGGCATATGCTATTCCACAGAAGTATGCAAGCGGAACTGATATTACTATTGCACACGGGCACGACACAGCAAGCATTGAAAATGCCTTGTATGCCCAAGGAGCAAATTGATAGCCGTCAAAGAACGGTGGCACAAGTGCTACAATAAGAGCCAAGATTATAACCACAGGGGTATATATTTTTGCGAATGTGCTTATAAATTTCTCGCTCTTGGTTTTTCTTTCGAGTGCTTCGGTCGAAAGGTCGATTATGCGTTGTGCGGCACTGCGTTCAAGGGTTCTTTTTACCTTGATTTTAAGAACGGTGTCACAGTTTAGATAGCCCGAGAGCACCTCGCTTCCATCTCTTACGCTAACTGGCACGCTCTCGCCTGTCATAATTGAGGTATCAACCATTCCTGTACTATCAATTACATCGCCATCAAGTGGTATTCTCTCGCCTGGTAGAACCTCGATTATATCGCCTACCTTAACCGACGAGGCATTTACCATCTCTGCTCCGTAAATTCTCGCCTTATCGGGACGGATTTCTCCAAGAGCCTCTATGCTTTGGCGTGATGAGCTACTCGCCACATTCTCAAAGATTTCTCCTACCGTATAAAGCACGAGGACCAATATTCCCTCAAAATACTCGCCTATTATCATAGCTCCTATCGAGGCTACGGTCATAAGCATAGTTTCATCTATTCTCTTTTCCTTGAACAATTCCTTTATTGCGTCAATTATAATGTCATAGGCTATTATTACATATGCTACAAGATTACATATAAGCGACATGAGTCCCTTGTCAAAATAACTAAGGATTGTCGCCTCTACAAGCAATAGCACAGAGATAAGTATCCTTATTATGCCTATTCTATGTTCCTTAATTATGTTTTTCATTTTTATTCAGCTATGTGCTCCATTCCACAGTCGATGATTGCTCTTACATGCTCATCTGCAAGAGAATATATCATTGTCTTGCCCTTTCTCTTTGACTTAACAAGTGAGCTTGTTTTAAGCACTCTTAGCTGATGTGATACTGCTGATTGGGTTATGTCAAGAAATTCCGAGATTTCGCTAACATTCATCTCGCTTTGGGTAAGGGCGCAGAGTATTCTTACTCTTGTTCCGTCGCCAAAGACCTTATAAAGGTCTGCAAGAGCGTCGAAAAGCTCGTTGTTTCTTAAAATCGCTTCTTTAATTTTTGATACATTCTCGTTTGACATTTTTATTCTCCTCGAAAATTTTATATGAACGATTGCTCATACATTCATTATATTACTACAAAATTGCTTTGTCAATATTTTTTTGGAAAATTGTTGAGATTTTTTTAATACTGTGTTAGAATTATTGTATATTCACATTGTATATACAAGGGGCTTTTATGAAAAAGGTATTAATCGCTATGAGTGGCGGTGTCGATTCCTCTGCTACTGCCCTTCTTATGAGGGACAAGGGGTATTTGTGCACTGGTGTTACAATGAGGCTCCATTCAAGCAAGGATATTGCTACTGAGGGCTGTGTGACAAGCCGTGATATTGATGATGCCCGTGAGGTATGCAGGGAGCTTGGAATTGACTTTTCTGTTGTTGATTTTTCCGAGGACTTTGACAAATATGTAATTAGGAGCTTTATTGAGGCTTACGAAAATGGCTCGACTCCAAATCCGTGTATTGAGTGTAACTTTCACTTAAAGTTTAAAAAGCTTTTTGAGCACGCAAGGGAGCTTGGCTGTGATGCTATTGCAACTGGGCATTATGCTCGAATTGAATATGACGAAAAATATGCTCGCAGGGTGCTTAAAAAGGGTGTTGATGCCTCTAAGGACCAAAGCTATGTGCTATTTCGCTTAACTCGTGAGCAAATTGAGCACACTATTTTCCCTCTCGGCTCGTTATCCAAGCCAGAGGTGCGTGCTCTTGCCGAGCGTGCGGGACTTGATGTTAGTGCAAAAAGGGACAGTCAGGATATTTGCTTTATTCCCGACGGGGATTATGCTGGCTTCATTGAGAGATATACAAAAAGAACATATCCCTCGGGCAATTTTATCACCCTTGACGGCAAGGTATTAGGTCAGCACAAGGGTATTATAAGATACACTATTGGTCAGGGCAAGGGGCTTGGTCTTGCGTTGCCTCACAGAATGTATGTTTGCGAAAAAAGGCTTGATACTAACGAGGTTGTTATTGGAGATGATAGCGACCTATTTTCAAGGGAGCTTTACGCCTCGAATGTAAATCTTATTGCAGTTGATGATATTTCTGCACCTATGAGGGTTAAGGCTAAGGTTCGCTACAAGCACACGGAGCAAAATGCCTATGCAAGCATTGAAAATGGGCTTTTGCACATTGTATTTGATGAGCCTGTGCGTGCAATATGCAAGGGGCAGAGCGTTGTGCTATATGATGGTGATATTGTAATCGGTGGCGGAATAATAATCTAAAAGGCTCTCCTACTCTTAAATCACCTCAAAAATGTAATTTTATCACAAGTTAGAAGGAAGTTGATATGGAGAAGAAAAAGCTTGACAGAATAAACGCTCTTGCTAAAAAGCAAAGAGAGATTGGTCTTACTGATGCGGAAAAAATGGAGCAACAGCTACTAAGACAGGAATATGTTGCAGAGTTTCGTGCCTCTCTTAGGGGAACGCTCGACAACACCTATATTCAATATCCTGACGGCTCTAAGAAAAAGGTCGAGCAGAAAAAATAATTTTCAGGGAGTGGGTATGCCACTCCCCTTTTGTATAAAGGGTGAAAGGGATTTTTTGAGCTTGACTTTGGTATATAATATATTACAATTATTTTAAATTTTTTGACTTTTGCTTGAAATGAGCCTTTATATATGCTACAATAAATCAGTATCACTTTATGAAAGGAGAGCTTGGTCTATGTATCTTATCATTGCCGAGAAGCCATCGCTTGCAAGAAATATCGTTGCAGGAATTGACAAGGCACAGGGTGGCGAAATGAAAAAGCGTTCGGGCTATTATGAGGGTGGCAATTACCTTGTTACCTGGGGCTTTGGCCATTTGTTCTCCTTAGCGGATATTGAGGATTACTCTCCTACGGAAAATCCAAGATGGTCTATGGACAACATTCCCTGCTTTCCCGAGAGCTTTAAGTTTACCTTGAAGCGTGGCTCGGACAAGAAGGTTGACTCTGGCGTGCAAAAGCAATTTGACATTATAAAGAGGCTTTGCAATCGTGCAGATGTTGATGCCATTGTAAATGCAGGAGATGCTGACCGTGAGGGTGAGATTATTGTCCGCCTTTGCGTTTCTCACGCTATTGAGGAAGGAAAAAAGCGTTTTTGCCGTCTATGGCTACCAGACCAGACGCCCGAAACAATCAAGCAGGCACTTGAAGAAATGAAGGATGAGAGTGAGTATGATTCTCTTGCCAATGAGGGCTTTGCAAGAACCTATATAGATTGGCTTTATGGAGTGAACCTAACTCGCTTTGCAACCCTTAAAATGGGCAAGCTACTTAGGGTTGGTAGAGTTATTGTGCCTATTGTAAAGGCGATATATGATAGGGATAAGGAAATTAAGAGCTTTGTGCCAGAAAAATACTTTGTTATCTCCTCACACGAGCTGACAAATAACGAGTTTGTAGACCTTACCTCTAAAACAAAGTTTACAAAGGATGAAGAGCAAAAGGCTATTGATGAGTGTGTAAAATACAATGCGTGCGAGGCCATTGTTACCTCGGTAAAGAAAAAGCGTTCTACTATGAACCCACCAAAGCTATTTTCTCTTTCACAGCTACAAAGCTATCTTGGAAAGAAGTTTAAGCTTTCTATGGATGACACGCTCTCGACTGTCCAAAAGCTTTACGAGGACGGCTATGTGACTTATCCTCGTACAAACTCTGAATATCTCGCTACTGCCGAGCAGGGCAAGATAAAGAGCATTATTACGAATGTAAAGAAGCTTGGCTATCCTGTTGCCTTTCGCTTCTCTAAGAGTATTTTTGATGACTCAAAGATTGAGTCTCACTCTGCTCTAACTCCAACCTATAAAATCCCCGATCCAAAGACACTAAGCGACAGGGAGAAAACTGTTTATACTGCTATTTTAAGACGCTTTGTTGCAGTATTCTGCGAGCAAGAGTGCGTTGTTGAAAAGCACGAGATAAAGATTAAGCTTGGCGAGCTTGAGGAGTTTACGCTGAGCGGAACTGTTATTGTTGAGCCAGGCTGGACAAAATTTGAGGAGCCGTCTCAAAAGGACAAAATTCTACCGATGCTCGAAAAGGGTGATAAGGTTAAGATTAATTTTGTTCCCGTTGAAAAGAAAACCACTCCTCCTAAGCATTACACAATTGAAACGCTAAACAAGTATCTTAAAAATCCATTTAAAGAGGAAAAGGCTGATGCCGAGGAGAGCGACGACGATGAGTATCGTGCTATCTTTGAGGGACTTGAGCTTGGAACTGAGGCGACAAGAACGGGTATTATCGAAAATGCACGAAAGAGCTCCTATATTTCTCTTAAAAAGGACACATACTATATTTTGCCAACCGGTGAATATCTTATAGAGTCGCTATCACAGCTCGGTATTATAATGGATAAGTATAAGACCTCAGAGCTTGGTCAAGCACTTAAAAAGGTATTTCGTGGCGAGTTCACCATTGAGGATAGCGTAAGGCTTGCTCGTGATGAGATTACAAGCGTATTTAACAAGTCAAGGGGGCTTCCTATTGAGCAGGACACGGATATTGGCTTGTTCGGTGAGGTTGTGGGCACTTGTCCCCTTTGTGGTGGCGAGGTTGCTCGTACGATGATTGGCTACGGCTGTTCAAAATATCGTGAGGGCTGTAAGTTCACTATATCTAAATCGATTTGCTCTCGAGCTATATCGGCATCTAATGTTAGACTTCTTTTGGAAACCGGTAAAACGAGCAAGATACAGGGCTTTGTATCTAAAAACGGAAAAATGTTTGATGCGTATTTGAGGCTTGAGGACGGAAAGGCTGTATTTGACTTTACAGACGCTGATTCTAACCCAAGCACCCCTAACTAAACAAATTTAAGGAGTTATTATGGAAAGAGTTTCTAAAATCAATTATTATCTTGATATTGCACAAACCGTATCACAAAGAAGCACCTGTCTTAGAAGACGCTTTGGTGCTATTATCGTTAAAAACGATACAATTGTTTCAACAGGCTACAATGGTGCTCCAAGAGGACGCAAGAACTGCTGTGACATTGGCTCGTGCACAAGAGATAATCTCGGTATTCCAAGGGGCGAAAGATATGAGCTTTGCAGAAGCATTCACGCAGAGGCTAACGCTATTATCTCTGCATCTCGTGAGCAGATGCTTGGTGCTACTCTCTATCTTTGCTGTACTGACCCAAAGACTGGTGAGGTTATCGGTGGAATGAACTGCTGTATGATGTGCAAGCGTCAGGTTATAAATGCAGGCATTGAAAAGGTAATTATTCGCAACAACAAGCTCGAATATACAGAAATCAATGTAAGCGATTGGATTACTGACGATGATAGTCTAAGTGGAGTTTTTGGCTACTGATATGGACTTTTCTGTGCGCAGAGCAACCAAAGCTGATATTGATGATATAGCGTATATCGAGGAGGAGTGCTTCTCTACTCCTTGGTCAAGGAAATCTATTGCAGAATCAATGTCACACGAGCCTTGGAGCTTTTTTGTGGCAGTATGTGATAGAAAAATTGTCGGCTATGGTGGCGTTTATTTAATACTTGATGAGGGACAAATCTCAAATATTGCCGTTTTGCCTGCCTTTCGTGGCAAGGGCATTGGGCGTGCGATTTTAGATGAGATTGGCTCGTATTGTCGCTCGATGGAGTGTGAAAAAATCACTCTTGAGCTAAGAAAATCAAATAGTGTTGCAGGAGCACTTTATAAATCCTATGGCTTTGTTGCTGTTGGAGAGCGTCCTAATTTCTATTCAAATCCTGTCGAGGACGCAATTTTAATGGATAAATCACTTAATTAAGAGGGAGCTTATGTATATCTTAGCGTTTGAGTCATCTTGTGACGAAACAGCCTGCTCTGTGTGCGAAATGGCAGAGGGCAAGCGTGAAATAAAATCGAATATTATTGCGTCGCAGGTCGATACGCACGCCCTTTACGGTGGTGTTGTTCCTGAAATCGCAAGCCGTGCTCATATTGAGGTTATTTCTAAAATCACCTACGAGGCGCTTGATGTGGCAGGGGTTACGCTAAGTGATATTGGAGCTATTGCAGTTACCCAAGGACCTGGTCTTATTGGCGCACTTTTGGTTGCGGTGAACTTTGCCAAGTCGCTTGCGTTTGCGAACAACATTCCTCTTGTTCCCGTTGACCATATCAAGGGGCATATTGCCTCAAATTATATGACAAGCAAGACACTTGAGCCACCCTTTTTGGCTCTTGTTGTGTCGGGTGGTCACACCTCGTTCTTTAATGTTCGCTCATATACCGAGCTTGAGGAGATTGGCTCGACGCTTGATGATGCGGCTGGCGAGTGCTTTGATAAGATTGGAAGGGTTATGGGGCTTCCTTATCCCGGTGGACACGCTATGGATATGCTTGCGAAAAATGGCGATTGTAACGCTATAAAATTCCCCTCTCCGTCTATTAACAATTCACTCAATTTGTCGTTTAGTGGTCTTAAAACCGCTGTTATAAACTACATAAACACTCAAAATCAAAGGGGTGTTGAATTTTGTCGTGAGGATGTGGCGTCCTCGGTCACTAAGACTATTGTTGACGCTATTCGCTCAAAGATTGGCTCTGCCCTTAGTGAAACAGGCTACAATAAGGTCGTTTTGGCAGGGGGAGTGAGTGCAAACTCGCATCTACGCAAGGGTATTTTAGAGGAGTGCGAGAAATTTGGTGCGGAGTTTTATGCACCTGAGCTTTGCCTATGTGGTGACAATGCAGTTATGATTGCCTCACAGGGCTATTATGAATTTTTGGACGGCAAGCGTGCGAGTGAGTCGCTAAACGCCTATCCAAGCTAAGGAGGACAATGTGAGAATTAATGTTAATTATTCTGGAAAAATCATAAATTTACCGTCCTCTGTGGCTAAATTTATGGGTGATACCTCATACGAGGAGCTTGCAGTTATTATTGGACTTTATGCAAATGGGGATATGCTTGACTCGTTTGATAAATATATCGTTAAATTTTCCGAGGATATAGGAATTGGCGTTGATAGAATTTACAAGGCACTTGATTTTTGGTCTGCTCGTGGAGTTATCTCCGTTGAGGGCAGGGTTGATGATAGTGCTATGGTTTCTGCGTCAAGTGACAAGCCTATTTATTCTGGCACTCAAATTGCAAAATTTGTCGAAAAGAGCGAGAATATTCATTCTCTATTTGATGCTTGTCAAAAAATTCTCGAAAAGGACTTTAATTCCTACGACCACAACAATATCGTTTTCTTAAAGTCCACCTTCCATTTTAGTAATGAGTATATAATGCTTCTCTTGTCGCATTGTAAGGACTACGGCAAGGCGTCGTGGCATTACATTAAAAAGAGTGCGCAGGCTCTTTATGATGAGGGAATTGATACATACACCGAGCTTAGTCGCTATATTGCAAGTGAAATTGAGCTTCGTGAGCTTTTTGATATTGGTCAAAGAGAGCTTTTGAAGCCTGAGAGGGAGCATTTTGGGCGTTGGATTAGCCTTAAGCTCGACAAGGAATTTATAAGGCTTGCTTATGATATTGCCGTTGAGAAAACGGAAAAGGCTCCTCTTTCCTACTGCTCTAAGGTTATTGAGAATTGGCTCTCATCGGGCATTAAGACCATTGATGAGGCAAGGGCAAGTGAGGAAGGCAGGAAAAAGTGGGCAGGCACTACCTCGTTTGATACGAGTGATTTCTTAGAGGCTGCTCTCAATCGTTCCTATTCAAATAAAAAGGAGAACAAATAATGGGTTATTCTAAAAGTGTTATTGACGCTGTTGCAGAGGATTACGCAAGAAAAGAGGCGTCAAGTGAGCGTTCTCGTGATGCTCGCCTTAGCGAGGTATACGCTGTATGCCCTCTTTTAAGAGCTATTGATGAGGAGCTTCAGGGTGTTAGCCTTGAAATTCTCTCTGCTATTTCTCTTGGCAAGGACGCTTGTCAGGAAAAAATTGCTCAAATAAGAGAAAGAAATATGTCCTTGCAAAAGAAAAGAGCCGAGCTTCTTGTTGAAAACGGCTTCTCTGCTGATTATACTGACTTTAAATATGAGTGCGACAAGTGTCGTGATACGGGCTATGTAAACGGATTTTTGTGCTCCTGCTATCGCAATGCTCTTAGAATTAAAAGCTATGAGCATTCGGGAATTGGCTCTCTACTTGAAAAGCAGAGCTTTGAGAGCTTTTCGCTCGATTACTACACGGGTGCTGATAAGGAGCTTATGAGGGCTAATTTTGATGATCTTATGAGCTTTGCCGATAATTTTAGCACAGATAAGCGTTCGTTCCTTTTATTCGGTGGTACAGGTCTTGGAAAGACGCATCTTTCTACTGCTGTTGCTAAGCGACTACTTGACAATGGCTATGATGTCATTTACGAAACTGCTCAAAATATCTTCTATGATTTTGAAAAGGATAGGGTTGAGCTTTCAAGAAGTCGCTTTGACTATAACGCTACTCCAACCGAGCTTTTAGCTGACAAGTATCTCGAATGTGAGCTTCTTATTATAGATGACCTTGGAACGGAAATGATTAGTGCCTTTACTATTTCTTGCCTTTATAATATCATAAATACAAGACTTAACAAGGGGCTTCCTATTATTGCAAGCACAAATCTTACAGGTCAGGAGATTAGAAAAATCTACAATGACCGTATAACAAGCAGACTCCTTGGAGAGTTTTGTGTTAAGCAGTTTTCGGGTACAGATGTTAGAAGACAAAAATTAAAAAAATAATTTTCAAAAAGCTATTGACAAAGATTAAGCCTTGTGGTATAATCTTGTCGTTAATCCAAAGACAGCAGGTCACAGTAATTGCTTTATGCTCCCTGCCGAGGAAGACTTAAATATGAATTTAAATCTTTTTTCGGTGCGCATTTTGTATTTCTGTGCAAGGAAAAAGATTTTTTCTTTTCCCTATGTCGAAGGGAAATTAATAAGGAGGTTTATTTTATGCCAAGTAATTCAGTTCTTGAACAAAAGAAAGCCATTGTTGCTGATCTCGTTGCTAAGATGAAGCAGGCTCAATCAGGCGTTCTCGTTCAATATCAAGGTATCACAGTTGAAAACGATACTAAGATGCGTGCTGCTTTCCGTAAGGCTGGCGTTGACTACATGGTTCTTAAGAATACTCTTATCGGCCGTGCATGTGACGAGGTTGGCTACGGTGCAATGAAGGATAAGCTCAATGGTATGAGCGCTATTGCTATCAGCTATGACGATCCTATTGCTCCCGCTAAGATTGCTAAGGAGTATGCAGACAAGGTAGAAACCTTTGAAATCAAGGGTGGATTTATCGACAACGGAGTTGTTGATGCAGCTGCTGTTATGGCTCTTGCTGAAATTCCCTCTAAGGAAGTTCTTCTTGCAAGATTTTTGGGAAGCATCCAAGGTCCTATCTCAGGATTTGCTCGTGCTATCCAGGCAGTTATCGATCAGGGCAACGAGGCTGCTGTTGCTCAGTAAGGCAAGTGCTCGCCTGCGCATAGCGTAAAGCACAATTTAAATTAATTAAAAAATATTTATCTTTTAATGGAGGATTATTAATCATGGCTAACGAAAAGATTACACAAATTCTTGACGAAATCAAATCACTCACACTTCTCGAGCTCGCTGACCTTGTAAAGGCAGTTGAGGAAGAGTTCGGCGTATCTGCTGCTCCTGTTGCAGTTGCTGGCGCTGCTGTTGCAGCTGCTCCTGCTGAGGAGAAGACAGAGTTTGATGTTGTACTTGTTGATGCAGGTGCAAGCAAGCTCAATGTTATTAAGGTTGTTCGTGAGCTCACAGGTCTTGGTCTTAAAGAGGCTAAGGAGCTTGTTGAGAGCGCTCCTAAGACAATCAAGGAGGCTGTTTCTAAGGAAACTGCTGACGATGTTGCTAAGCAGCTTACTGAGGCTGGTGCAAAGGCAGAGGTTAAATAATTTAACTTCAAAAACAAACCTTCAAATAAAAAAGGCTGTCGTTATTCGACAGCTTTTTTATTTGTTTAAGTTAGCAAGGATAATTTCAGGGCGATTGTTCACTCTGATTGGGCAAAGGCTATTGCCTATGCCTCGGCTTATTATCATAGTTGTTTTGCCCGAGGTATGCGTGCCTTGGGTGTATTTTGGGAAAAAGCCTTGGTTAGGTGCGATAAGTCCACCGACAAATGGAATTTGCACCTGTCCGCCGTGTGCGTGTCCTGTGAATGCCAAGTCTACTCCTGCCTGCACATATATCGAAAATGCCTCAGGGCGATGGCAGAGGACTATTTTATAGGTGTCGTCATTTTTTATTAGCTCTTGGAGCTTATTTCTAACAACAACCTTTACCTTTTCGACGCTATCGTTTTTCTTAATTTCAAACATCGGATCCTCTACTCCGATCAGAGTATATGGCACTCCGTGTGCGTCGAGTGTGATTGAGCTATCGCAAAGCACGCACACGCCAAGCTCTTCAAGAGTGTCAACCAAGGCTGTGTATTCTCTTGGCATTCTGCTCTCGTGATTTCCAGGGGTGTAGTAGCAGGGGGCGATTTTCGCAAGCTCGGTTGCAAAGGCTATTGAGCGTTTTAGATTTGTGTGGCGAGAGTCGATAAAATCTCCCGTTATTACTATAATATCCGGCTCGGCATCTCTTATAAGTGCCAAGGGCTTTTCAAGATTATTTTTAAAATAGGCGTTGTGGTAGTCGCTTATTTGAATTATTTTCAAGTCAAGTGGTGCTTTTATCGACACTTCACTTAGCTTGATTGCCTTATTAGACCACAAAATCCACGCTATAAAAGCGACAAGTCCTAAGAAAAGGCAAAGAAGGACTATTGATAGCCCTATATTATTTTTGATAAATTCGAGCATAAGTCCTCCTTAAAATAAAGTCTGTAATTACAGTATATACCAACAAGTTAAAAATTGCAAGTGAAAAAGAAAAAGCCGAGAAAATTCTCGGCTTTTTTATTAATCCGGATAAACTGTGTAGTAAACCAAAAGGTCACCGTCAAACAGCTCGCCCTCTATATCTCCCTTTGGAACAAAGAGCAAACGGCAGGAGCCAGTTCTTTCAGTTGTTTCGGGAAAAATTACACCTGAATTGTCCATAATGCTATATAACGCCATTCCGTCATTATCCATTCCAATATGTCCAGTTGTTGGAGCTAAAACATCAGCATATACTGCATACTTGCCATTCATCTTGAAGGCATCTCTATATCCTATTGTTTTTGCAGGATTGCTTTTAACACTTAAATCGTAATTTATCAAGAGAAGGATATAGTGGGTTTCAAACACTTTTTCGGTTATATAGAACGATTCAAAAGATGTTCCCAACTCAACACCAAGCCTTGAAAATTCGCTTTCAAGCTCCTCTAAATCATCAATTATAAAATTTCCACCTTTTATATTAGTACCTGAGCATGCAAATAGTGGTGTCATATAGTAGTAATGAGGCTGATTAGGCGCCATTAAGACTTTTCCGTCCGGCTCTATGCCCTTGTAGGTGCTCTGCTCCTTTGGCTCCCCCTCGGTTGATGAGCTACTTGATGGCACCGAGTTACTTACTGAGCTTGTCGGCTCTTCCTCTTTTTCACACGATACAATAAATGTAAAGCAAAGAAGTAAGCACAGTATTAGTGATATTAGTTTTTTCATAGTCAGCTCTCCTTTCTGTCTTGCTTAGTGGCATAACAATATCCGTTGCTTGTTCACTCTACAACAGGATAGCTTAGGGTTATTTATATACAGTGTTTGCATCAAAGCTATACTTATGGATATAAAGATGAAGTGAAACGCTGATTTTGGAAGCATCGCTTGTGCATTCGCTTCTTGGAATTACTACAAAATCAAAGCTGTCTGGATAGACCATTGACTCGTAGGTTTGTTCTATGCTTGAATATTCAAGCACCAATCTCCATTCATCCTCTTGCGAGTGCGTAAACCTGCTATATGAGTAATTTTCGGTCTTGCGAAGGTCTCCTCTATACACGGCTATAACAAAGCTCTCAATAAAGGTTTGCTCGGTGATTTTGGAAAGGCTTGCAGCATTTGTGTTGCTTGAAAGGAAGTTCAAAAAGCTTGAATAATCATTAATTATAATTCTATCAAAATAATCAAATTTTCGTTCAAGATTTTCCTTGATTTTAACATTATAGAAGCTATATTCAGCCTCAGGTCGCTTGAAAACTGGAAATACTCCATCCTTGTCATAATCTACAATGTAAGAAGAACCCTGCGTTGAAAACGATTGCTCGCTTGTCGGCTCTTCCTCTTTTTCACACGATACAATAAATGTAAAGCAAAGAAGTAAGCAAAGTATTAGTGATATTAGTTTTTTCATAAATTACCTCCTTTTCTATCCTCTATTTTTATTTTATCATATTTAGGCAAGGGTGGGTGAGAATTTAAGAATTTTCGTTGACTTGCACAAAAAGTGGGTGGTTTGTTTTTTTGAAAGGGGGTGTTTTTGGTTAATTTTACGAAAAATTTGGCTTTTAGCATAGCTAAGGCAGAAAAAATCCCAACCGTGTGGGTTGGGATTTTTGTTTTTAGAGTGTGATTTTTTTGAATGCCTTTTTGCCACGGCGAAGGACAATTCCGTTTGCAACCATATCCTTTGAGTAGGTGGCTCTTATATCTGTAACCTTTTCGTTGTCTACTGTTACTCCACCCTGCTCAACTGCTCGTCTTGCCTCGCTCCTTGATGGAACAAGTCCACCCTTAACAAGCATTGTAAGAATGTCTACCTTATTATCAATAAAGTCCTCTTCGCTAAGCTGTGCGGTAGGCATATTTGCACTATCGCCTGATGAGAATACTGCTCTTGCGGCGTTTTGAGCCTTTTCTGCCTCTTCTTCTCCGTGAACAAGCTTTGTAAGCTCGTATGCAAGGATTTCCTTAGCCTTATTAAGCTGACTACCCTCCCATTTATCCATAGCGTCGATTTCTTCAAGTGGTAGGAAGGTGAGCATTCTTATACATTTGAGAACATCGGCATCGCCAACATTTCTCCAATATTGGTAAAAGTCGTATGGTGTTGTCTTTTCGGGGTCAAGCCACACTGCTCCTGATTGTGTCTTGCCCATCTTCTTTCCCTCGGAGTTGAGAAGAAGGGTGATTGTCATAGCGTGTGCGTCCTTGCCGAGCTTTCTTCTTATAAGCTCTGTACCACCGAGCATATTGCTCCATTGGTCGTCACCACCAAATTGCATATTACAGCCATATCTTCTGTAAAGCTCCAAGAAGTCATAGCTTTGCATTATCATATAGTTAAATTCAAGGAAGGAAAGTCCCTTTTCCATTCTCTGCTTATAGCATTCTGCTGTGAGCATTCTATTAACGCTAAAGCACGCTCCAACCTCACGCAAAAGCTCTACATAGTTAAGACCGAGTAGCCAATCCGCGTTATTTACCATCATTGCCTTACCCTCGCCAAAGTCGATAAAGCGTGACATTTGCTTTTTAAAGCACTCGCAGTTATGCTCGATTGTTTCCTTGGTCATCATTGAACGCATATCGGTTCTACCTGATGGGTCGCCAATATATGCAGTTCCTCCACCGATTAGGGCAATTGGCTTGTTTCCTGCCATTTGAAGTCTTTTCATAAGGCAGAGTGCCATAAAGTGTCCTACATGAAGGCTATCAGCTGTTGGGTCAAAGCCAATATAGAATACAGCCTTTCCGTTGTTTACCATTTCTCTGATTTCAGGCTCGTTTGTTACCTGTGCGATAAGTCCACGAGCAACAAGCTCTTCGTAAATTTGCATTTTTAATACCATCCTTTGTATAAAATAAAAATCCTTGCAGAAAAATCTGCAAGGACGAATCAATCGTGTTACCACCTTGTTTTACGCTTATGTTACCACAAGCGCCTCTGCGACCATTTTGGTCTACCTCTGTAACGGGAGTACCCGACATAGCCTACTGTACTTCGGTATGCTGCTCCTGAGTGTATTCACAAAGGCTCTTGTGCGTCTTTCATCAACCGACCACTTTCTGTACCAAGCGTACCTTAGCTACTTCTCTCATTCCTTGCATTTATGCCATTTTAACATATCTTTTTTACTTTGTCAAGTGCAAGATAATATTTTATTTCTAAACGCCACCTCATAGGTGATTTCTTTGCCGAGCCAAGAGGGGATAACAAACGCCTCTGCGTCGCTCTCGCTCTCAAATTCTATCTCTGCTACGACAAGTCCCTCGTGCTTGCCCTTGTATATATCAAGCTCTATTGTTACATTCATATAGGGAATTAGGTATCTTGTCTTTTCGATTACTCTGCCCTGCGATTTCGCATAGCCCTCATCGAACTCGCTCCTTGATATCTCCCTCTCGATTTCCTCTCTTACAAGAGTGCCCTCGCCCTTTTCGGTGCGATAGTATTTTTCGCCTCTTTTTCTTACTCTTATCTCTGGCTCTATGCTTAGGTAGGCTTGGATAATTTCATCGCTTTTAAGCTCGTTAAGGCTTGGGATTTTATCGACTAAAAACTTTCTTTCTATCTCCATAATATCACCTCGCCTATATCATAGCATATTTTTTCTAAAAATTCTATGTTTTTTTAATATTATGGAGTATTTTTATTTGTAAAACTATTGCAAAGCTTTCGCTTTTTTGATATAATAAAATAGAATAAAATTTTAATTAAGAAAGAGGTATTTCGAAATGAAATTTGAAAACAAGGCTCTTACCGACAGCAAGCTTATACTTGACTGGATCGAAGAAATGGCTGCTCTTACCACTCCTGACAAGATCGTTTGGATTGATGGTAGCGAGGAGCAAACACAGGCTTTGAAGGATGAGGCTTGCTCTACTGGCGAGCTCGAAAAGCTTAATGAGGAAATTCTTCCTAACTGCTATCTCCACAGAACAGCTATTAACGATGTTGCTCGTGTAGAGGGCAGAACCTTCATTTGTACAAGAACAAAGGAGGATGCGGGAAACATTAACAACTGGATGGATCCTAAGGAGTGCTACGAGAAGCTCGGTAAGCTCTACAAGGGCTCTATGAAGGGACGCACAATGTATGTTATCCCTTACGCTATGGGTCAGGTTGGCTCTGATTTTGCTAAGTATGGTATTGAGCTTACAGACTCTATCTATGTTGTACTTAACATGC
This sequence comes from Eubacteriales bacterium, assembly GCA_045594305.1. Lineage (GTDB taxonomy): Bacteria > Bacillota > Clostridia > Oscillospirales > CAG-272 > RGIG2000. The sequence goes on from JAZNYH010000012.1 coordinate 29,330, forward strand.
TTATTATGACAAGAGCTGGCGCTCATGTTGCTAAGGCTATGGGCGATGGCGAGGGCTTTATTAAGGGTCTTCACGCAAGAAAGGATATTGATGAGGAGAACAGATATATCTGTCACTTCCCAGAGGATAACACAATTTGGTCTGTAAACTCCGGTTACGGTGGAAATGTTCTTCTTGGAAAGAAGTGCTTTGCTCTTAGAATTGCTTCCTACCTTGGAAGAAATGAGGGCTGGATGGCTGAGCATATGCTCATTCTCGGTGTTGAGTATCCTAATGGCGATACAAAGTACATCTCTGCTGCATTCCCATCTGCTTGTGGCAAGACTAACCTTGCTATGCTTATTCCACCAGAGTGCTACTCAAAGAAGGGCTACAAGGTTTGGTGCGTAGGTGACGATATTGCTTGGCTTAGAGTCGGCAAGGACGGTCGTCTATGGGCTATCAACCCTGAAAACGGCTTCTTCGGTGTTGCTCCTGGAACTAACGATAAGTCTAACCCAAATGCTCTTGCTACAACAATGAGAGATACAATCTTTACCAATGTTGGTCTTAACCTTGATGATAACACAGTTTGGTGGGAGGGTCTTAATGACAACGCTCCTGACAACTGCATCAACTGGAAGGGCGAAAAGTGGGATAAGGCTAAGTATGACAAGAAGGATAAGGTTAACACCTCTGCTGCTCATCCTAACTCAAGATTTACAGCTATGGCTAAGAACTGTCCTTGTATCTCCAAGGAGTTTGACAATCCTGCCGGTGTTCCTATTTCTGCTATCGTATTCGGTGGCCGTCGTGCAAAGACTGCTCCACTTGTATATCAATCATTTGACTGGAAGCACGGTACATTCGTTGGTTCTATAATGGCATCTGAGACTACTGCCGCTGCGGCTGGTGCTGTTGGCGTTGTTCGTCGTGATCCTATGGCTATGCGTCCATTCGTTGGCTACAATATGGGTGACTACTTCGCTCATTGGCTCAAGATGGGTGACAAGATTCCTAACGCTCCAAAGATTTTCCATGTTAACTGGTTTAGAACAGATGATGAAGGTCACTTCATTTGGCCAGGATTTGGCGATAATATGAGAGTTCTTGATTGGATTCTTGCTCGTTGCGAGGATAAGGTTGACGCTGTTAAGACTGCTATCGGTTATGTTCCTTACGCTGAGGACATCAATATTGATGGTCTTGATATTACAGTTGATACAATTAAGGAGCTTCTTACTGTTGATAGCGCTTCTTGGCTTGAGGATGTTGAGAATATTAAGGCATTCTACGAGCAGGTTGGCGATAGAGTTCCTGCTGAGCTTAAGGATCAGCTCGCTGCTCTTGAAGCAAGACTTTCAAAGTAATTTGAATAATAAAATCCCCGATTTTTCGGGGATTTTTCTTTTAGCAAGCAAAGCAAAAAGCAGGCGATTTGCCTGCTTTTTTGTTATTGAATTTGGAGTGTTCCGTCAGCGAGATCAAGACTTGTAAAGCCCTTTGCCTTTGCAACCTGTTCAAAGGTTACATACTCTACCTCTACGCCTGAAACTGTTTTTGATTGATATGCTGTGCTATCGTGTGGAGATTGAACATATTTATATTGTCCGCCCTCAACAACATAGAGCATCATTGCAAGCTCAAGGTCCTTGGCTGATGAAACTGTAAAGCCGTCAAGTGAGATATTTAGGCTTGTGTAATTAAGGTTAATGCTCTTAACATTGATTCCTGCTACTGCAAGCTCGCCCTCAGCGGTGAGGATTGTATCGCTTAGAGAAGCTGCATCAGCGATAAGCAAGCCGATTTGGATATCAACGCCTGTGTATGCTACATATTCCTCAATTAGTGTGTTGTTTACATTGTAGCCTGCTTTAAGTCCACCCTTACCATTTAGTCTTGTTGAGTAGCCAAGTCCAACTACGAGTGCAGGGGTTTTTGTTGTGCCTTCCTTGTCGATACCAGCAGTACCAACAAGACAGCCCTTTTCGTTCTTACAGGTTATAACCTTTGTTCCCTCAGCTGAGTAGCCGTTTTCGTAGGTCCAAGTAATTGTTACCTCGTGTGTCTTTCCAGCCTCGCTTACAAGGCATTTTGAACAGGTTGCACCTGTTGTGCACATATGGTCATCATCTGCGATTTCGTGCTGATTATAGAACTGACAGTAGGTCATAATTGACGCTGTCCAAGCAGGGTTAGAGTCGCTCTTATTATTTCCACCAAGCCAAGGCATTGCATATGACTCAATTTGAGCATCATCGTAAACGCCTATGGTCTTAGAAACGAGGTATACAAAGCTCAATCCTGCTGTGTTTTTATTCCAGGTCAAGCGTGGGTCGGTAGCGTCTTGCGGTTGCATTGTGTCATTCATATACACAACAGTTGTAACAGTTGTACCATTGAGACTTTGCAAAGCGCAGTTACGAATTGTTCCTGTCGCACCCTCGTGGAATACAACCTTTTCTATTGTGCTACAGAAGAAGTTTCCCGAAAGCAGGTTGTTCTGTCCGTAGAAGTGAACCTCTTTAAGAGAGGTACAGCCACTTAGGAAGCCACCCTTGTCTTGTGGCTCATATGCCCTTGAATAATAGCTAATTTTTTCAAGGCTACTCCAGCCAGCAAGGTTACCCTTACCACTAGCACCATCAGCAAGAATTGGAATATGGAATTCAAGCTCTGTCATTTGTGCATGTAGGCTTGTTGTCTTAGTGTCTCTGTCATCAAGGGTGTAAATGGAAAGAGTTCCATCCCAGCCTGTTGAAAGTCTAATGTAGTCATACTCTGCTGCCTTATACACTGTACCGTTTGAATGGGTAAGCTCGAATGCAGGGATTATGATTTTCTTAATTGATGTGTCATAAAGGTAGATGTATTTTACTCTACAATTTCCACCTTTTTCAAATGGATTTTGGATTTCGAGTTCGTATGCGATATCTGAGCTACCTGCCTCTACCTGCTCGCCATTTGCGTTTACATAAACGGCCTCAGCGCTTGCGGTAATTGCAAATACAGCTATAAGCATAGCCATTATTGCTACAATTACTAAAAGTTTCTTTTTCATAGTTTTTTCCTCTCTAAGTTATAATTAGGGTATTTTACTAAAAATGGTATATCATATATGCGAGTGCGTGTCAATTCGCATATTGCACAAAATTTTTAGGTGGTTTTTGTAAAAAATAACGAAAAGGGAGCACCAAAAATGATGCTCCCAATTGTGATTTTTAGTCGATTATGTAGTTAAGTGCGCCTGGGATTACCTTGACATCGACAACGCTCTCCTCGAAGATTTCTCCGTCTGCACATACGCTACACACGCCCTCGATTTTAACTGCGACACACTTTTTGTAGTAGACAATGTCCTTGAATTTATCCTTGACAACGCCCTTTTCCTTGTCGATATGTGTTCCCTTTCGGTAGTCGCCGACAAGGCTTATGAACTTAGAACGGCTGATGTTACGAACAATCTCAACCTCCAAAATACCGTCACCTGTGTTTGCATCTGGGGCAAGCTGGAAGCCACCACCATACCACTTACCATTACAAATTGCGGCAAGAAGTATCTTTTCCTCGATAACCTCTTGGCTTCCGTCTGGATAGGTAAGGGTTATCACTGCATCTATTGGTTTTTTAGATACAAGCTCTCCAACAACGCCAAAGATATACGCCATTTTTCCTGAGATAAGTGGCTTTTTCTTTAATGATGATGCACGGCGTACAACCTCACAGTCAAAGCCAACATTTACAACATTTATTGCGTATCTGTCGTTAAATTTCATTACATCGACAAGCTGTTCGCCCTTTTCACCCTCGAAGGAGCGTACGAAGTCGTTTCCGCTACCTACAGGTACAATTTTGAGCGAGGCTGTGTCTGAGCAACCACTATTCATAAGTGCGTTTACTGCTCTAAAAACCGTTCCGTCTCCACCATAAACGGTGAAGCATGTGTCGGGATTTTCCTTACAGGAGTTAATAATAAACTCTGCTGCATCATCAGAGGACTTTGACATATATACATCGTCCTTTTCCTCAATGGTATTCTCTATTTCTGTTGCCTTTCCCTTTCCTGCAAAGGGGTTGAGAATGTGAAGGATCTTTTTGATCTTTCTTTTTGCTCCGGTTGTGTTTTCCATATTAGCTCCTTTATTGCTTTTCGACACTTGCAAGCCAAGAAATCAAATCGGTTTGTTCAAAAGCTCTATCCCAACAGCAATGTCCTAAATCATCATATATTGTAAATTCTACATTTCCACCTTGAACACGAACAGAGTTCACCATAGCCTCTGACTGTGTTAGAGGAACTACATCATCAAGTCGCCCGTGATATACTCTTATTGGAAGATTTCTTACATACCAAGCACGCCAGTTCATTCCACCGCCACATATAGGAGCGATTGCAGAAAACAGCTCGGGGGCTTGCATTGCGATTTCCCATGTGCCAAAGCCACCCATTGAAATTCCACTAAGAGAAATTCTATGTCTGTCAACATTATATTCGCTTGCAATTTTCTCTATGAGAGAAATAACCTCCCATTTATAGTCGTACCATGTGCGTTCAATTGGGCACAATGGAGACAGGGTGATGGCTCTTATGCCGTTATAGTCTTGATTTTGAGTGAAAAGCTTTGGAATACAATAACGCTTCAAGGCGTCAAGGTCCTCTCCCCTCTCGCCTGCACCGTGCAGGAATACCATAAGGGGCAAGCTCTCGCTTTTATCAAAGTCGGTAGGTGTTGTTAGAATGTATTTCAAGGAGCTTTGCTCTCTTGAAAAATCATCTTTTAGATATTGTACCATTTTCTCTCCCGTTGCTACTGCTTTTGCATGTAGATATAGTTATGTACATTTTATCATAAAATCGGTGATTTGTCAACTAATGGTTGAAAAATGTGGTTTTAAATACAAAAAAAGGCACGATACTGTGCCTTTTTTCTTGGTTTTGGAATTATTATTTAATGATTTCGCCATAGATTTCGCCAAATGCGCAGGATGCGTTTGACTCATCTGTATCAATGTGCATAGCAGCGCTGAATGCAGGGCTTACTCTTACTACTACATCATCAAAGATTGTTGTTCTCTCTGAAACAATCTTAACCTTAACAACCTCTTTATCGCTAACGCCTGCTGCGGCAGCCTCGTCAGGGGTGAAGTGAATGTGTCTCTTTGCTGCGATAACGCCCTCGGTAAGCTCTACCTCGCCACATGGTCCTACGAGCTTGCATGCACCTGAGCCTGCGATGTCTCCACTCTCACGAACGGGAGCAACAACGCCAAGGTTACGAGCGTCGGTGAGTGAAACCTCAACCTGTGATGCCTTTCTCTCTGGGCCAAGAACGATTACTCTATCAATCTTGTTCTTTGCACCTACTACTGTTACTCTTTCCTCGCATGCGAACTGACCAGGCTGGCTAAGATCCTTCTTGAAGGTGAGCTGATGGCCTGCACCAAAAAGGATTTCTACATGCTCCTTTGAAAGGTGAACATGGCGTGCACTTGTTTCAACGATTACTTTGTTTTCCATAATATGTATCTCCTTGAATTTTTTATCGTATATATATTAACACAGTTTTTCAAAATTGTAAATAAGAATATTGGAAATTTTTACGATATTTTGTTTTTTTATCAAAGCACTTGACTTTTTTTGTACACGGTTGTATAATTTTTGCGTGAGGTGATTTTATGAAAAGAATAGTTACTATTCAGGATATTTCCTGCTTTGGGAAGTGCTCAATTACAGTTGCTCTGCCTATAATTTCAGCGATGGGTGTTGAGTGTGCTATTATTCCTACCTCTGTGCTATCTACTCATACTGGCGGATTTGAGGGCTTTACCTTCCGTGACCTTAGCGAGGATATTCCCAAGATTAAGGAGCATTGGAAAAAATACGAGCTCAAATTTGATATGATATATACCGGTTATCTTGGCTCGGTTGAGCAGATTGATTCCGTTATTGATTTTGCTAAGGAGTTTAGAACAGAAAAATCGCTTTTGTTCGTAGACCCTGCGATGGGAGATCACGGCAGGCTATATACCGGCTTTGACAAGGATTTTCCCTCTCATATGGCAAGGCTTTGCTCTGTGGCTGACATTATCGTTCCTAACATTACCGAGGCATCATTTATGCTCGGTATAGAGTACAAGAGCGAGTATGATGAGGATTACATAAGAGATATTTTGAAGAGGCTTTGCAAAATGGGTCCAAAAAGGGCTATTTTGACTGGCGTTTCCTACGAAAAGAACACACAGGGTGCTGCTCTATACAATTCGGAGACTGATGAGCTTTATTACTACTTTGAGGAAAATGTTCCTATGAGCTTTCACGGCACGGGTGACACCTTTGCAAGTGTATTTGCAGGTGGGCTTTGTCGTGGGCTAAGCGATAAGGACGCATTAAGGCTCGCTGTCGAGTTTACTGTTGAGTGCATAAAGGCTACTGTTCCACACGCCAAGGAGCATTCCTACGGAACTATGTTTGAGAGCTGTATCCCAAGTCTTATAAGCAAGCTTAAATAAAAGAACGCACATCGGCTGATGTGCGTTTTATTTTTCACATTTTCCACAATTTGAGCATCCTCCACAAATTGCCCGTGAGCCACACTCATCGCACTCCTTACGGAATTTTGCAATCATTGGCTCTACCAAGATGCCCATTTTATCGTGAAGGTTAAAATCTCGCTTTTTCGCCTCAAAGCTAAGTCCACTCTTGCGTGCCATTTTGCTTTGAATAGCTTTTTTAGGCAGGAAGTATTTTTTGCCGTCCTTTATAAAGTGTGTGCCCGTTTCAAAGAAGCAAAAGCTAACGCCGTGCTCAACACACTCCTCGTGTATGGATTTTATCCATTCGTAATCACAGGGGCGAGCACCCTCGTAGTTTTCACCACCACAGGTTACATACTCTATTTCGCCTGATTTGAGGTATTTACCAAGTGAGATTTTTTCAAGAATTGGTGAAACTGCAATACCCTTGTGCTTTAAGGGCAGGGATAAGAGAATTGGTATTCTCTCATCTGCTCTTTTTTGGTTTTCGCAGGTGATATTTATATCGACATTATCATAGCCATCTCCCCAATCGGGCGGGAGAGTGTCTTTTATTCGGTCTACTCGCTTGGTTATGATAAAGAAGCGAACATCGCTACGCTCTCTCATCATTTGCCAAGCCTCGCCACGCCATTTATCGGCGTCCTCAAGGAAAAAGTCCGAGGACATACAGGTACTAAGCGTTGAGCCAGAGGGCACAACATACTCGCCTCTGCGTCCTGTTTCGATTGGTAGGTAAAAGCTTTGGGTTTTATAGACTACGCTTCCGTCATTGCCTCTTATTTTGTCGAGGTAATACATATAGCAATTTTGACAGCCCTCGGATATTTTTGTGCATCCGTGCCAAGGACTCCACATTTGCATATTATCACCTCCGTTTGTTATCTATAATTATGCCAAACCTGCATTTCGCACTCTTCTCTATTTGCAAAGGCAAAGAACGGGATTAGAGTTGCTTTTGTTTTGTAATTATCGTTTATTTTAGACACATATAGCGACTTGCTTGGGTTTTTCTGGTATGCGTCAAGGGTGAGCGTTGGCACACCGAGAGTGTCACTTATGCCCTCCTCTATGGCAGATGAGGTATCAAGCACAAGGGAGCGTAGGTGTCCCTCGTTATCAACACCCTCAGAGCAGTAGACAATAGGTCCTCTCATAAGAGCGCACTTATCGGCATCAGCCAAGACCTCGGAGCAGGCACTAACAAAGCGTGGTGTCATATCGAAATCAAGGATTATTGGCGTTGATGTGTCGGTTATTTCGTAATATCTATATCCGTTTTGCTCGCTTTCCTCTCTGCAATAGTATGGTATTCTTACTGCGAGGGTACAAGGGGCGTTTACCTTTATTTCCACTCTGCCGTCGTATGGGTAGTTGGTTTTTTGCTCGATTTCTACTGTCTTGTCGTTTAGGGTGATTTTAGCCTTGCTCTGCATATATTGATGGAGATATATGGTGCTTTCATCAGAGGTATAGATAAGTCCACCTATTGATGGCACAAAGCGTGTAATGTTTGGTGGACAGCAGGAGCAGGAAAATTCCTTTTGGCGTCTTGTGACGGGTAGCCAAAGTGGGTTTTTGTTTTTTACACATCTATCCTTGGTTAGCATATATGGTAAAATCTCCAAGGGGTTGCAGTAAAAGAACTCATCTCCACTTAGCGAAAACGATGACAAAAAGCCGTTATAAAGTATTCTTTCGATTGTGTCGGAATACTTGGCGTCATTTTCAATAAGGAGCATTCTGTGTGCGAAAAGTGCAAGTCCTATCGCTGCGCAGCTCTCGGTATATGCCATAAGGTTAGGCAGGTCGTAGTCTACTGTAAACGCCTCGCCAAAGGCTGATGAGCCTATTCCGCCCGTTATGTACATACGCTTGGTTGTTATGTTATCGAAAAGTGCAATGCAAGCGTTTTTTAGTCCCTCATCGTTGTATTTTAGTGCGAGGTCAGCCATTGCACAGTAGAGATACACCGCACGCACGGCGTGTCCCTCGGCTGTTTTCTGCTCTCTTACGGAAAGGTGGGATTGGTTGTACATAAAATCTGTCCAATCAGCAAGCCCCTCATGATTGCCCCGTTTATCTACAAAATATTTTGACAGGTCAAGATAGCGTTTTTCACCTGTTGCTTCATAGAGGCGAACGAGAGCAAGCTCAATTTCCTCGTGACCTGGGGTTTCAAAGTCCGTGTCCTTGTCTATTTTAAAGCGTTTTTCGACATAATCGGTGTATTTGCACATAAGCTTGAGGAGCTTGTCCTTGCCTGTTGCGTTATAATACGCTACTCCTGCCTCGATAAGGTGTCCGAGGCAATATAGCTCGTGATTATCTCTTATTTTAAAGCGTTTTTCGGGAGCTATCGTCATATGATAAATGTTATAATATCCACACTCATCCTGATATTTTTCGATATTGTCGATAATTTCATCAACAATGCTCTCGAGCCTTGGCTCTCGCTTTTCGCTTGTGAGGTAAGCCACCGACTCAATCCATTTTGCAACATCAGAGTCCCAAAAGAAATGTGCCTCTATGCCACTATCAAAATTAAAGGCGTCTATTCTGCCACTTTCCTTGAAGCGATTATAAACTGCCTCGATTGTGGTTTGTCTTATAAGGTCCTGCTTTTGCTTCCAAAAGCCACCATTTATTTTTACGCTTGAAAAATCTACTCTTTTCATACATTGCTCCTTGTGGTATGTATATAATAAGTATATATCATTATTTATCGAATGTCAAGAAAGGCAAAAAAAGTCCGTTCGTTTTTTAGTGGAGATTTTTTATTTTTATTTGTAAAAAATGTGTTGACAAGATTGTTTTTTTGTGATACAATACATAGGCAATCAAATATTGGGATGTAGCCAAGCGGTAAGGCACCAGACTTTGACTCTGGCATTTCGATGGTTCGAACCCATCCATCCCAGCCAAGAAAGACCTAATCCGAACCATCGGGTTAGGTCTTTCTCTTTTGGCTGGGATGGATGGTCGCTCGAGCCATTATTCATTTTCGCTTTGTGAAAATGAATATGGTGCGCAAGCGAGCGTCAAGGCGTTGGAAGCTTGCTTGTAAAAGCCGAGCGAAGCTCTTTTGCAACGCAAAAGCCTCCATCCATCTCACAAAGCTATATGTCCGTTTTTTGCGACACCATGCCATTTACATATCCTTTTAAGCGTGATATAATGAACCTACAAAGGAGGAATTTATTATGGACAAACAATCAGACTGTTTTGAAATATCTGCCGAAGGGGCGTTTAAGCTAATCTCTATGCTCTCGGATGAAGAGCTGGATAAATTATCAGATATGCTTACTGCGGACAATGATGAGAATTACTTTTCTATTGCAGATTTGGTCGATCTTATTGAACCGATCAAAAAAATAGATGTCAATGACATAAAGCTAATTGCAATGGACTATTCGTATCCTGATGTTATCGATGAATTTTTAAGGGTGTTTTACTCCGTGCCGATAAAAGATACTGATTATGTATCAAATATGAAGTTTAAAGGCTGGAACGATTTAACAGTTATGGAAGCTGACATTCCTAAAATGGACGCTTTTGATGTTGGCACCTGCTTGACAGCAATTGTTCGCAAGGAGAATTTTTGCAGTGGGGCTTTAAAGGGAGCTTTGGAAAACGGAATTCTCGTTAAGCTTTTAGAAAGGTTAAAAGAGCTTATGGATAAGCAAGAATAAATTTACCACCCAAAAAGGACACCGTTTGGTGTCCTTTTTGGGTTATTTGCCGAATACGATTTCGTTTACGATTTCGCAGATTGAGGTGATTATGTCAATATCGAGCTCCTTAAATGGGAGTGGCTCTACTCTTTTGCCTGTTAGGGTTGCGAGCCATGTGAGGGCTACGGCGAAGCGTCCGTAGGTGTGTGACATATGGAAGCCGTCACAGCAAAGGGACTCTCCACCATTTGCGTAGTCGAACTTAGGCAGACGCTCACGAAGGGCTTGGATAACATTGCCTGATGGGATTGGCTCTAAGCCTGTTTCCTTACAGATTGTTGCCGAGGTTTGACAAATTGCATCGTACATTTTCGCTTGGTTATTGTCGTATAGGTGGTATTCGCTATGCTGTGAGTCAATTTCGTACGCCCAGGTGCGATGGAAGTATAGTCTTGCATTTGGCTGATGAGCGAGCACATATTGAATAAGGTTATTTAGATACGGCTGATAGGTTTCGTATATGCCCGAGAAATGGCTCACCTGTTGTAGGGTGACTACATCAAATTTATCGCTACCTATAATCTCCTCGATGGTGACACGATTTTCATCCCAATCGCTACCATTTTTGATATGTAAGTAATTTGCGTTGTTTGCCTCTACATTTTCCCAATGCGTTTGAAGGCTACAACCACCTATTGCGAGGTTGACTAAGGATATATCAATGCCTCTTTGCTCTGCTAAGGGGCGTAAATACTCGTGTGCGTCAACTGAAAAGCTATTGCCAATTGACAAAATCTTCATATCATTTTCTCCGTTGCTTTTGATTAAATTTTAGGAATTTTTATTATAGTTGAGCCATTATTCAATGGAATGTAATACTTATAGCTTGCAAATCTATCAAGTCTTTCCTTGACGCTCTTTGTATCAGCATCAGCAGATGCAAAGCTGAGCTTTTCATAGGTTTCATTTATAAGATATGTTAGAATGTCAGCCTGCTTGTCGCTTTCCTTATATTCCTCGTATAGCTCATCTATATTCTTCTCTGCCTCTATATCGTTACCAATTATTGCATTTATTCTTGCCTTACAAAGCTTTGCGAAGAAAATATCGGGCGTTTCGTAGAGGTCGTATATTTTTATCGCTCTGTCGATAAGCTCTATATTTTTCTTGATTATTCCCTCGTTCAGCAAAATATTTGCAATATAAATGTGGTTTGGCTTATGCTTTAATTCAGCATTTTCTCTTGATATTTCGATGAATTTATACGCTCCCTCATCATCTCCCTCATCCTGCAATAGCGTTGCTACATTAGAGTAGGTTGTGAGTGAGTAAATATGAGGTCTTTGCTCCTTGGGGGCAAGGGCGTTATTTTCCTCGATTGAAAGGTCGTAAAGCTCTCTTGCATATGACAAATTGCCCATCATATGCTCACAAACGCCAAGATTTACTGCTGACCAAGCGACCTTAGCACCTATGCCGTGATAAAGAGTGTTGTATATTTTATGAGCATCTGTTGCGATTTTGATTGCTGTTTCCTTTTCACCGTTCATATAGTAGATTGAATATGCGTAGCTATATGACCAAGCAAGCTCCACAGAGTCCTCTCCAAACAAGAATAGATTGTCATCTATTGCATGGCGTGCAGCATCCTTTGCCTGCTCTATGTCGCCTAAATACAAAAGCAAGTCGCCATAAACCGAGCTTGTCCAAGAGGAAACCTCGTTTTTAACATTATGCTTTTTGAACACATCAAAGGCAAAGCGTAGTGTATCCTTGGCTGTTTCCATATCTGCCATTGACTTATAGGTTACACCAAGCAGATAGCTATGAGTTGCAAGACCTACCTCGTCATCTGGGAAGCTGGCTTTATAGAAATCTCTACCCAAGACATACATTCTCTCTGCAAGCTTATATTGCTTTGATGCTATTTTGTAGTACGACCTTGATGCGATTGCAAAGAATCGAACCTTGGTGTTTAGGGGGAGATTTGAGCTTATTATCCTTTTTGCAATTTCATCTGGGGAGTTATCTAAGTGTGGATTGAAGTCTGCCTCTATTCCTATTGCACGGCAAATTGCCATAAGTGCAGAGTCAAAAAGGCTTGCTTGACAGAATACATCAGCTGCTATGGCAGTGTTTTCGGCACAGAGCCTTGGCAAGATTTCCTTTTTAAACTCCTCCTGCTCGGCTCTTAGCTCTCCGAGGTATCTTATGAGCTTATTGAATTGATTTTTTGCAAGATACATAAAGCAATCAATGCTTTTTAGCTCATCAAGTAGCTCGCTAAATCTATCGAGCTTGTCAAGCTGGAAGGTCTTTTCCGAATATGCTCTTATGCCGTTTGAGTTGTTCTTTTTGCTAAAATAATCAACAAATAGCTCGGCAGTTTTTCTTTCGTAGTTCTCCTCGCACTCGCTTAGCATTTTCTTTACCTGCATTGCGATAAGGTCGTGGTTGAATCTTATAAGTCCGTCATTTTCGGTTATAAACAATTCAAGGTTGGCAAGGAAAACGCTTCTTTCGATTGGCAAAAGCTCTAATATTTCTCCAAGCTCGCTTTCCTTTACGCCCTCGTTTGAATACACAATAAGGGCAAGGGCTGAAAATATCTTCTCGTGATTGAAGCCTCTTTCACGAAAATGCTCCTGCATTCTTTCGATTATTACGGTAAATAGCTCATCAAAGCCGTGTCTTTCGATAAGCTTATCGAAGAATTGCTCAAAGCTTTCGTGGTGTCCGTAGGCGATAAGCTGTGACAGGAGTGCGTTTAGATATAGTGGGTTTTGGCATTGCTTGTTTTCAAGAAGCCTTTGCATATGGGCGTCATCAAGCTTTTTTCCGTAATTTCTAAGTGACCTTACGGAGATTTGTCTAATCTGCTCCTTATCAAGTGGAAGAATTTCCATTTTTTCAGCGTTGGCAAGCTTTTTGTAATCTATTGCACCTGAGCATACAACCCTTACTCTTGAGTTGATTTTGTTGAGTGCAAAGAGCTTACTAATTAAAGCGTTATCGTGGTATTTCTCAACTGCATCAAAGTAGAGTGTCATTCTCATCGAGCTATCAGCCTTGCTAAGCAGGCTCAAAATGGCACTATAATCGTTCATATCAGCTTCGCTTGCTTTTAAAACGCCCTCAATATACAATCTAAGTCTATGGAAGAGGTTGTCCTGATCAAGGCTTTCGCTATCTGCGTCTGCAAAGTGGAAGAACACATTGCCGTCCTTGGTTATGCCGTCCTTGATTATGAGGTGGCACATAGCAGAGGTTTTTCCCATTCCCTTGCGACCAAAAAGATATAGCGTTCCTGTATTGTCGATTTTGTCTTGAATTGCCTCGATAAAGTCCTCGTTTGGGACATAGGAATAGCTTCTCTTTTTGAGGAGCTTTAGGTGTGAGGCGTAGTGTCTATCTCTATATGGAGCTATGTCGTTATTTGGCAGGTAGCTCTCAACAAGAGCCTTGATTGATTGGTAAATTTTTTCCTCGAAGTCATCAATGCTGGAATAGGTGCAGTAATCGTAGCCGTCGGCGATGATTTTGTCCTTTAAGCGTCTTAGGCTTTCGCTATTTGTCTCGCTACTGCTTTTGATGAAAAATCTTGAATATTCCTTGTTGTTTTTCACAAATGCACCTGCACGCATTTCAAACTCAGTTAGGCTAACTCCGTCGGGAATTTCCTCTCTGCTTTTTATTCCAACGGCAAGCTTATATGCCATAGGAAGGCTTCTTATTTCATCGTATTTTGCAATTGTGCCGTAGTTATCGCCCAAGAGTCCTACGAAAAAGGGTATGCAGTTAAGGGTTTCGCCAATGCATATTTCCAAAAGATCCATGCTTGTTATTTCCTGCTCGGTAATTCCCCAACGCAAATCGACCTCGGTAATGTCTACATTTCTATCCTTGTAATCCCTTCTAAGGAGTGGGAATACGGAGTTTACGACAACATTTCTTTCGTTTTGCATATCTCTAAATGTTGAGGATATAAAAACTCTTATCTTCGCATCTAAGTTTTCGCTATAATAGGGTATCATATAAAGCCCTCCCTTTTGTTCTTGCTTTAATTATAGCATGGTGGGAGAAAAATGTCAACGAGTACAGGATTTGAGTATTAGTTTTTTATCTTTACTATTTACTAATTTAAGGTTGTGTGATATAATTTAATAAAAGAGACACAATTTTATTACGAGGTTCAAATGAATACAACAAAAATAAACAAGCTAAAAACACTACTTATCGCACACAGGGGGCTCTCTGGGATTGAGGCTGAAAACACCTGTGCCTCATTTATCGCATCAGGAAACCGCTCGTATTATGGCATTGAAACAGATATTCACAGAACCCGTGACGGGCATTTTATTGTATGCCATGACAACAATCTTTCTCGTGTTGCAGGGGTCGATATTTCGGTTGAAAATGCTACGCTTAGCGAGCTTCAAGAAATTATACTATTTGACAAGGACGGCACAAAAGGCAGAGTGGATTTACGCCCCTGTGTGCTTGAAAGCTACATAAGCATATGTAAAAGATACGAAAAGAAATCGGTGCTTGAATTAAAATCCGACTTCACAAATGAGGAAATTGCTCGCATTGTTGAAATAATAAGAGGCTTTGATTATTTGGAAAATGTGACCTTTATTTCTTTCAATTACGATAATTTACTGCGAGTTAGAGAGCTACTTCCCGATCAAAGTGCTCAGTTCCTATTTTGGGAGATTGATAGCGAGATAATTGAGCGTTTAGTCCATGACAAAATAGATGTCGATATAAAATACACGGCTCTTAATGAAGAAATTATAAAAATGCTACACGAAAAGGGTCTTACGGTTAACTGCTGGACTGTTGACAATAGTGATGATGCCGAGCGTCTATGTAGCTGGGGCATTGATTTTATAACAACTAATATTCTTGAATAACAAAAACGCCCACGGGCGTTTTTTTATTGTAAATTGTAATATGTCCGCTTGGCAAATGTATTTGGTGTTCTCTTCTATTATCGCCTTGTTTATTGCAAAAGATATATTTTCAAAATTATTTTGCCTAAATTTATAAAAAAAAGGAACGGAAAATCCGTTCCTTTTTTATTAATGGAGCTTTAAATTTTTGAATAGCCGTAGCTATTTACCAAAGCGTCTATCTTTTCTCCGTTTTTGCACATTGGGCACTCGTGCGAGGGGTAGGTTGCGTAATCCGATATGTCGCTTGGATTAAATACGGAGTTTACCTTGTGTCCTGCACATTCGCTCGCTGTCGCAAATATAGAGCATATTCCCGCTACTCTTCCACCGTAATAGGAGATTGCCTCTGCTGCTGCGGCTGCGGTATATCCAGTAGTTACTGAGGCTGCAAGTATAAGAACATTCTTTCCCTTTATTGTGCTTGCAAGATTGTCTCTAAACATAAGCTGACTTCCTGTGGTATGCTCAGGGGTTACTACATAAATGGTTTGATGCGAGTTGATGCTTACAAAGTCGCCCTTGGTAAGCTCGCTTGCCATACAGGTTCCCACTACCTCCATTCCGTCAAGGCAAAGTATTGTATCAACTATTGTGTTGGCACTATAATATGATACAAGCTCGTGTGCAACTGCCTGAGCCTCTGAAAGCCTTGTCTTTTGCATAGATACATCAATATAGTAATTGATATGGCTGTGGCTTGTTGCAAAATGTCCCTTTGCTACTCTTAAAAAAAGATTTTTGTTCTTTGTCAATATTTTTTGTATGTTTTTGGTTGGCATAGGAATTTCCTCTCTTTCTTTAATTGCCTTTTTCTTTATTTTATTATATTTCTTTGGCTATGTCAAGAAAAATAATTTTACGCACTCTCTTTTTGTTGTGATTTTGGCTTTTATCTTGCTTTATTGCCATAACAATTGAACATATGATAATATAATAATGTAAAAATCGCGCATTTTTCACATATTTTGTTCATTTAAAATGACAAAAGCACACCCGCTTGGGTGTGCTTTTTCAATTCAAATGTGATTTCTCGTTCAATTGCCTGTCGGGGCGTCCCGACCGACGCAGTATTTTGATGCTTAATGAGCCTCAATTTAGACGCTGAATAATAGGTCGCCATAGGTAGGCATTGGCCAGTATTCCTTGGCAGTGATGCTTTCCATCTCATCTACGATGGCTCTTAGCTCTGCCATTTTGGTTAGAACCTTTTTGGCGTAGGCTTTTGCTACGGTTTCGGCTCCTTCCATTGCTTTTACCTCGGCTATTATGGCGGATAGCTCGTTTGTTCTCTTATATGCGTTGGCATTTAGGGTTGATAGCCTTGACGCTACTTCCTTTTCATAGCCTGCATCTATGCCGAGCTCGGTTTTTGTTTTGATTGTCTTTACAAGCTCCTTGGTATACTTTGATACGGCAGGCATTATAAGCTGATTTGACATATCAACGGCTGTTAGTGCTTCGATATTTACGAGCTTTGAGTAGGATTCGAGAAGGATTTCGCATCTTGCACGAAGCTCCTTTTCGCTAAACACCTTATTATCGACAAAGAGGCGAATGTTCTTTTCATCAAGAAGGTGTGGTATTGCATCAGGGGTTGTTACGAGGTTGGAAAGTCCTCTCTTCTCAGCCTCATCGGTCCAGCTCTTATCGTAGCCGTTACCATTGAACAATATTCTCTTATGAGCCTTTATTGTATCTCTTACAAGGTTATGAAGGGCAGTTGTGAAGTCCTCGGCATTTGAGAGCACCTCATAGAACTCGTTTAGCACCTGTGTAACTGCTGTATTTATTACGGTGTTTGTATCTGCGATTGATGCAGATGCACCAACCATACGGAACTCAAACTTATTACCTGTAAAGGCAAATGGTGAGGTTCTGTTTCTATCTGTTGTATCCTTAGGGAATTTAGGGAGAATATGAACGCCTACACGCATATTTTCCTTTTCCTTTGAGGCGTATTTAGAGCCATTTTCGATAGCATCAAGGATTGCTGCAAGCTCATCACCAAGGAATATAGAAACGATTGCAGGTGGAGCCTCGGCAGCACCAAGACGGTGGTCATTTCCTGCACTTGCAATAGAGATACGAAGGGCATCCTGATATTCATCAACTGCCTTTATAACGGCACTTAGGAACAAGAGGAATTGAGCGTTTTCGTATGGGGTTTCGCCCGGTTCGAGAAGGTTTACGCCTGTGTTAGTTGAGAGTGACCAGTTATTATGCTTACCACTTCCGCTAACTCCTGCAAAGGGCTTTTCGTGGAGCAAGCATACAAGTCCGTGCTTTTTTGCAATCTTCTGCATAAGCTCCATTGTGAGCTGGTTATGGTCGGTTGCGAGGTTGGTTGTGGTGAACACGGGGGCAAGCTCGTGCTGAGCGGGTGCTGCCTCGTTATGCTCTGTTTTTGCCAAAACTCCAAGCTTCCAAAGCTCTCTATCAAGCTCCTTCATATAAGCCAAAACTCTTGACTTTATAGAGCCGAAATAGTGGTCATCAAGCTCCTGTCCCTTTGGTGGCTTTGCTCCAAAAAGGGTTCTACCTGTGTATACAAGGTCGGGGCGTTTATCAAATACGGTCTTATCAATGAGGAAGTATTCCTGCTCTGCGCCAACGGTTGTGCGAACTGATGTAACGCTCTCGTTACCGAAGAGCTTGAGAATTTTCATTGTCGCCTTGCCAAGCACCTCCATTGAGCGAAGAAGTGGCGTCTTTTTATCGAGTGCCTCTCCACCGTATGAGCAGAAGGCTGTTGGTATGCAAAGGGTTTCATCCTTTATGAATGCGTAAGAGGTTGGATCCCATGCAGTATAGCCTCTTGCCTCGAAGGTTGCACGAAGTCCACCAGAGGGGAAGGAAGATGCATCAGGCTCGCCACGAACAAGCTCCTTGCCTCTGAAATCCATAATTACGCCATTTTCCTTGGGGGATACAAAGCTATCGTGCTTTTCGGCAGTAATTCCTGTCATTGGCTGGAACCAGTGTGTATAGTGGGTTGCTCCCTTTTCGATTGCCCACTCCATCATCGCCTTTGCGACAACATTAGCTACGGCAAGGTCAAGATGCTTGCCATTCTTTATTGTATTTTGGATTGAGTTATAGATGTCCTCGGGAAGGCGTGCCTTCATCTCCTTGTCATCGAAAACCATTGTGCCAAAAATCTCTGCAATTGTGCTCATAAAATCCCCCTAAATTGGTTGGAATTGTGTCGTATATTTATACTTTATTTTAGAATTATACTCCATTTTTATTATAAAGTCAATCACTTTTTACTTATTTTAAAAAATTCGTGCTTTTTTGTCTTGAATTGGCGATTTTTTTGTGTTATACTCTCTATAAGCTTACATTCATTTGCAGGGTTTTTAACGCAGAATATAGGGCGTTTGGTTGCTACAAATATAGTTCAACTAAGTCTCTACCTGCTACAAGCTACATTTAGTGTATGCTAATTTTAAAATTTCGAGAGAGTTTTATGGAAAAGAAGAAATATTTTTCTGCCCTTTTTCTCATTCTTATAGCGGGTGGGCTTGACGCCTTTTGCTATATTATGCACGACGGAATGTTTGCGGCAATGCAGACGGGAAATATGATACAAATCGCTATAAAGCTTGCAAGGTGTGAGTTTGGCGAGCTTGGCAAGTATTTTTTGTCTATCTTCTCGTTTGTGTTAGGAATTGTGGCAGCACATTTTTTGACAAAAATAAAGCGTAATGAGATTGTGTCTATCGCTATATCGTTTGCGTGCTACATAGTTGGACTTTTAATTCCCGTTGGCGAGCTTAATTTCCTTTCAAATTTAATTATCGCCTTTGGTGTTGCGATACAGCTTCAAGTAATTAAAAGCATAAATGGCTATGCTATTGCAACTACTATGTGTACGGGAAACCTCAGAGGCTTTTCCGAGTGTCTTGGTCGCCTTTGCACGACAAGGGATAAAAAGCATTTGTTAGGAATGCTCATTTACTCGACACTTATCCTCTCGTTTATGCTCGGTGTATTTATTGTTGCTCTTATAATTGGATAATAAAAAGGCTGTCGATTGACAGCCTTTTTTGATGGGAAGGGGTAGGTCGCTATTGCAACAGCCCTTTATTTTGTTTCTTGTAGCTCCTTGTCCTCGACGCCCTCATCATTAGGCTTGCTTGGGGTGTCATTCTTTTTCTTAAAGAGCCTTTTATAAAGACTTGTAGAGGTTATTTTCGACCACAGGTCCTTTGATTTTTGAGGAATTGCCTTTACATCTGCCACGAATGCCTTATGGTCCCAAATCATTGTAATTCCAAACGCAAGAAGCGTTACGAGAATATAGCACGGGAAGATGAGCCAGAACCAAGGCCAATATTTAGTTGTGCCTGCGTTTGGTCCTTCGGGAACGATTGTAAAGAATTTAGGTGTGAACAGAGCTAAGAACTCGCCTATGGCATCGCCATCAGGTCCCCAAATGTATGAGGTATTCTTCCAGTTTACATCATAGAAATCATCATTTCTTAAAGGAATGTAGCCAAGCTCTGCTTGGAAAAGCTGATTGAGCATTATAAAGAGCATAAGAAGTAAAAGTCCAGTAGGAGCACTCAAAACTCTCTTATATGAGAGCTTATGAAGTCCAAGAAGAACCATAAGAAGTGGAACTGCAAGGAGCATCCAGTGGTGGAAATAGAATCTTAAAATGTCCATCCATTGCTCCATTTGAGGGCCATAGATATCAACATAGCCCTCGGCAATTGCTTTTGCCTCATCAGAAAAGCTCTTTGCCATTGGCTCTTGTGGGTATACTATTGCGATTAGTCCACTTATAACTCCTATATAGAACATATAGTCCTTTACATACTTATTTTTTGACCAAAACAAAAACGGGAAAAGTGCAATATTAGCGCCACAGATGTTGACGAACCACGAGTCACGAAGCATTCTTGCAACATCGGTTGAGTATGGTGGATAGAACACCTTTGTAAAGTGCATTATAAGTCCTACCACAAGAATTGAGAAAAGGACTATCTTTTTCGTTTTATCGCTTTTGTTCCTTAAAAGGAAGTAAAGACCAACAACTGCCCCTATTGCCAATGCAAGGAACACAAAGTACCAAATATTAAACCATTCAATATAAAACCAGGATTTCATTTTTCGCCTCGAATTGTAATATTTTTCTGATGAATAAATTATATCATATATAGAGGCTAAAATCAATAGTTACTTAAAAATTACTTAAATTTTATTTAAATTTTACTTAAAAATCGCACCCTTGATTGGGTTGTACCCTAAAGGACAGTTTTCAAAAACACGGCATATCTCGAAAGAGGTA
Organism: Eubacteriales bacterium; assembly: GCA_045594305.1. Taxonomy (GTDB): domain Bacteria; phylum Bacillota; class Clostridia; order Oscillospirales; family CAG-272; genus RGIG2000. Next base: position 49,771 of record JAZNYH010000012.1, read on the forward strand.
TGCCTTATTTTGCATTTGTGGACACAAATGCAGTGCTTGTCAGGAAAATTGACAAATTATAGGTGAACATAAAAAAGGCTCCCTTGTGTAAAGGGAGCTGACGCCGAAGGCGGCTGAGGGATTGTTTTATAATAAAATCCAACTTTTTACAACCCCTCCGTCTTGCTTCGCAATTCACCTCCCCTTACACAGGGGAGGCGTTTTGATAGTGCTTCAATGTTTCAATGCTGTCAGATAATAATTATGGCAATAATACAAATCAAAATAGCAAGGAGAAATATAGACCCATTCCTAATTGCACGCTTATTATAGAGCTTATTTCGATCGTTTATAAGTTCTTTATATCCAACATCATTTTTTATATCAATTCTCTGCG
>JAZNYH010000013.1:0-19797 GCA_045594305.1 Eubacteriales bacterium
TAAAGAGCGTATCTTGGGTTGTCAGGCATTCCACCATCTACTGATGCATAATTTTTAAAGCCTGGGATTTCCTTTGTGCCACCTACTGTATACAGAGTTAGACAGGAATCTGCTATTATGCTTCTTCCAGGCTCCATTACGATTGTAGGCTTTTTGATGTTTGAGCGTTTAACCTCATCATCTATAAACTGAGAAACAAGTCTTATAAACTCTGCATAATCAAGCTCGGGCTGAGCCTCGATGTATCTAACGCCAAAGCCTCCGCCAAGATTTAATATGCTTGTTTCAAAGCCAAGCTCTCTTTTTAGCTCTGAAATGTACGCTATCATAAGCCTTGCCGCATCGCAAAATGGCTTTATATCAAAGATTTGAGAGCCTATATGGCAATGGAAGCCATCAAGGCGAATATTTTTCTTTGTTAGAGTATATTTTACAGCCTCAGTTGCTTGTCCTGTTTCAATTGCAACTCCAAACTTGCTATCAACCTGTCCTGTTGTGATTGCAGCGTGAGTATGAGGGTCAATTCCTGGTGTTAGGCGAATAATAATTGGCTGAACAATTCCCCTTTCGCCTGCTATTCTATCAATTGAATCAAGCTCCGTCATATTATCAACAACAAAATGACCAACTCCGTTGTTAATACCATATTCTATATCAAAATCGGTCTTATTATTTCCATGGAAAAACGATTTTGAAACATCAAAGCCCGCTTCAAGAGCAGTATAAAGCTCACCAGAGGAAACGATATCTATTCCTACTCCCTCTTGACTTGCAACTCTATAAATGTATTTACAGGAAAAAGCCTTTGATGCAAATGCAGGAAACGAGTCATTCCCAAAATACTTTTTCATCGCATCCTTATAGATACGGAAATTTCTTCTAATTCTCTGCTCATCCATTACCATAAGAGGCGTGCCATAGCGTGTGGCAAGCTCTACGGTATCAGCTCCTGCTATGCAAAGGTGTCCCTTTTCATTAACTGATAAATTTTCGTGTAGCATTAGCTTTTCAAAAGCTCCTTCATTGTATATAATCCTGCGCCCTTACCACACATAAACTCGGCAGCCTTGATAGCTCCATCTGCAAAAAGTGCTCTATCATAAGCCTCGTGCTTTAATGTGATTTGCTCGGTGCTTGTGCCAATTATAACCTCGTGAATTCCAACAATATTGCCCATTCTTATTGAGCTTATGCCTACCTCGCTCTTTTCACGCTTACAAAGCCCGTTTCTGCCTTGCTTTGCGTACGCATCGGCTCTGACCTCTTTAACTGCATCAAAGAGCATTTTAGCCGTTCCCGAGGGGGCGTCAAGCTTGCGATTGTGGTGAGTTTCTACTATCTCCACATCTGCATCTGGGAATACCGCCACAACTCTTTTAACAACATCACAAAGCGTTGCAATACCAACTGACATATTTCCTGTATAGAAAACTGCAACCTTGCTCGAAGCCTCGTTTATAAGCCTTTTTTCATCGTCAGTATGTCCTGTTGTCGCAAGAATTGTTGGAGTATTAGTTTTAACTGCGTATTCAAGAATTTCCTTGGTTAAGCCATGGAAGGAAAAATCTATTATAACATCAGCCTTTTCCTTAACATCGCTAATTTTTGTATATTCGTTTGCTTTTGCGTCCTCTTGATATTTAATATCAACAAATGCAACGCACTCGTTTCCTGAGCGATTTACGGCATTTATAACATGTCCACCCATTATACCAAGAGCGCCTACTACTAAAACCTTCATTATATCAATCCTAATTTCTTCATTTTTTCAACAAGTGCGCTCTCGTGGTCATCCTCCATAGGATAAAGTGGTGAGCGAAGCACATTTTCGGTATAGCCCATATGAGCCATAGCACATTTTACAGGGATAGGGTTAACCTCGCAGAAAAGCGCATTAATAAATGGCAAAAGCTCAAGCTGAAGTGCACAGCTTCCCTTTACATCTCCCTTAAAGAATCTATCGCATATTTCAACAGTAGCTCTTGGCATTGGATTTGAAAGAACTGAAATTACGCCCTTTCCACCCAAGGCAAGAATTGGAACGATTTGGTCATCGTTACCACTATAAATATCAAGCTTATCTCCAACAAGAGCAATGGTTTCAGCAATTTTGCTTATATTTCCGTTTGCTTCCTTAATAGCTACGATATTTGGATGGTCTGCCAATGCAAGATAGGTTGATGGCTCAATGCTAACGCCTGTTCTTGATGGTACATTGTAAAGAATTACAGGCTTTGTAGATGCATCAGCAATTGCGGTATACATCTTAATAAGTCCCTTTTGTGTAGCCTTGTTATAATATGGTGTTACAACCAAAACTGCGTCAGCACCAACCTCGCAAGCGTGCTGTGTAAGCCAAATAGCATAATCGGTATCGTTACTACCCGTTCCTGCGATTACTGGAACTCTACCGTTTACCTGCTTTACAACAAACTCAATTGCGTCCTTATGCTCATCATCAGTAAGAGTTGATGCCTCTCCTGTGGTTCCACATACAACAAGAGCATTTATGCCCTCTGCAATTTGAAACTCAACAAGCTCAGCAAACCTCTTATAATCTATCTTTCCGTCCTTGTCAAATGGTGTAATTAGGGCTGTTGCAGCTCCTTCAAATACTGTTTTCTTCATTTTATATATCTCCTTAGATTTATTTACACAATAAAAGCATCCGCTAATACGGATGCTAAAAATACAATATTGGCTAAAAAATAATATTTTTATAACCAACACATAGCACTCCGTAAAAACGACAGTCGGTCAAATCTTATTTGACAAACCAAGCAAAGGTTGCGAGCCTCCCTTTCGGCATCCTGCCCTTTCGCAAGTCCAACCCTTTCGCCCGAGGTTAACGGATTTTGCTACTGATGCACAAATGCGCCTCTATGATGTTGTAAATATAGTAACACAGTAAAATCCGCTTGTCAAGAGGGTTTTGCGAAAAAGGTCACAAAAAATTAAATTCACAAGAAAAAAAGACGGCATAGCCGTCTTTTTAATATTATTCCTTTGGAGCTTGTGCTACCGCTACCTCATAAAAGAAATCCTGACCAAGTGAGCCTGACAATATATCAACTCTTATTCCCAACACTTCCTTATTTACATTGGAAATATCAATACAATGGGCATTGACAACGCCATACTCATCTTTCCGGAAATAGCCTGTGCAAATAGCCTCTGTCTCATACTCTGTCTCGCCAGAATACAGCAAATAAACCTCATAAGCATTAACATTACTGATTCCATCAGCGTTGCCATTAACACTAAATACAATTTGATCAACATCTGTTGCGTTTTCGAATGCAAATGTTACAGACCACGCAGAACCATTTGTACTTGAAAGTGCGCCTTGGGTTGTACCAGTGCCCCAATTTCCATCAACCAACACCTCTGCTCCAAATCCTCCATAGAATGTGCCGTCAACACTTACTGTTGCCGTGTCGGTGATGTCAGTGTATAATGTAACGCTTTTAACACTGTCACATTTACAAGCTACTTCCTTCGAAAAAATTGTCTCCGAAAGAACCTCTAAATATTCGTGTATATTATTTGCACAAAAATCTATATGCTCTCTTGGATCAACACAATTTCCGTTTATTTTTAGCTCATAATGAAGATGTGGATTTTGTGAAATCTCGTTCATTGCACTTTGACCAACAAAAGCAATAACATCGCCCTTGCTTACTTGTTTACCAACAACGATTCCAGACGCCACAACTGGATCAAGTCCCTTATAGTAGCTATATTCATAAAGCGTATGCTGAATTGTTATACAGGTTCCCATAAATTGATCATTATCGACATTACAAATTATTCCCGGAGCAGTTGCTAACACTTGTGTTCCTAAAGGAGCTTCTATATCTACTCCATCATGAGTACGATAATCTTGCATTGTTGGGGAATAAATTGGGGTAGTTGGACTATATGCCATTCCTCCAATTTCTCCACCACCATATATTGGAGTTCCAAATGATACTACATGCCAATTTGCCTCAATAGTAACGCCTCCAATAGCACTTATTGTTGTATCTGCAGGAAAGCCTTGCTGTATTTGAGTTACCCTTTTACCATTGTAATACCAGCCCAAAAACTCATATCCCTCTTTTTCAAGGTCTTGTAAAACTAAAGTCTCCTCAAAATTCCAAGTAGCAGGATTTGGATTCGACGCACCTATTGAATCAACATATGTAATTTCATATTCTATAGGAGTGTATTTAAGAACAAGGTCAAGATTACCAAAGGTATCTGCTTTAATTGATGTGATTTTTTGATCCGTTCCATTTAAATACCAACCATCAAAGGTAGCTAAGTTGGATAATTCGGTTGGAAGATTCAAATCAAATTCGCTTCCTACGGTATAAGCTTGTGGGTTATTGCCTATCCACTTATCGACAACATAATTTTCACCTTGCTCATATCGTTCATTTCCCCAATAATATTTTATATAATAGGTTTCAGCTTCCCATTTTGCCTCAAGAACAATATCTTCGGTTACTGTGTAGCCTATAAAGGACCATTTTTCATCACCTACATACCAGCCAAGGAATTTATAGCCGTCCTTAGTTGGTGCTTGTGGCAACGCTACCTTGTCTCCTTTTTTAACAATTTGGGGTTCTACTGTACTGCCGTTATTTGTATCAAAGGTTACTGTATATTCAGGAACTACAAGTGCCTTTTCTACGATTTCCGCCATCCACTCGCTTTGTGATTTGGTGTAATCAGGGTTTGATGCCTTATATGCATCATAAACAGCCTTCCAATCCGTGCTGGTGATAATGCCTAAATTCTCTTCGGTATTGTCAGTATAAACTACTATCATTTCGTTATCAACGATTTTGACCTCTTTTATACCCGTACCTGTCGCACCTACCTCACCCTGTGGACCTTGAGTGCCATTTGTAACTGTAAAATCAAATGTACTGTTGTCCGTAAAGGTAATTCTGTATGTATCAACATTACCGTTACTGCTAAGCTTTTCAACAGCTTTTATTCCATTACCAGTAGCTCCAGTTTCTCCAACAGCACCTGTTTGTCCGGTAGCTCCATTATTGATTGTAAAGGTTGAGGTTGTTCCATTGGTATATGTAATTGTATATGTATCTACAAGTCCTTCTTCGCCTGTTTTAACAATACTACTTATTCCGTTTCCAGTAGCACCTGTTTCACCTTGAGGACCAGTTGCTCCTGTCGCTCCCGTTGGTCCTTGTATGCCCTGTGGGCCAACAATTGAGCCTAAGTCAACGGTAGTATTATCGGTATAGGTTGCAACAAGCTTTCCATCAACAATTTCCAAAGAGGAAATTCCTACTCCATCCTTACCATTATCTCCTGTCTCTCCCTTGGCACCAAGCACATTTCCTGCATTTATTGTGCTATCGTCAGCAAGTGTCAAAACAAGCTCTCCGTTTTCATTGACTGTTGCGGATTTTATGGGTGCTTGCTCATTGGAAATTATCTTCATGGTTCTCGATGTATCATCGCTAAAGGTAATTTCATAAGTGTCAACTCCGTCCTTACTTGCAATTTTCTCTATTGACTTAACACCATTTTCAACAACTGCAAAGCCATCCTTTGCAGAATACTCTTCTTCACAAGATGTAAGCATCAGCGTACAGAGCATCATAGCAACGAGCATTAGCAGAAAGCCGATTTTTTTAATCACTGTCATTTTCATTTCTCCTTTTCATCTGCCAATTAGATTTAACAATACTATTTTTTAAGGCTATTTGGCATAAGATATTTATATTATACTCAATCTTTGAGTAAATGTCAATACTCAATATTTGAGTATTATAAAATTTTTATAATGATGAATGGGGGTGAGAGCTATGGATTATAGAACAAGAATTAAGAATGTACGCGAGGACAGAGATCTTACGCAGGCTCAGGTGGGCAAGGTGCTTTGCAAATCACAACAGGGCTACAATCATATTGAGGCAGGGCGTGCGGAGCTTAAAATAGATGATTTAATTGTTCTATGTAAATTTTACAATCTTACTGCTGACTATTTAATAGGGCTTTCTGACAATCCTACACCGATAAAATAAAAAATCACCGACTTAAACTCGGTGATTTTTGTTTTATTATTGTTTATTTTGCCTTTGTTTCGCAGTAGATACAGCGGTAAACACGATTTTCCTTATCGGTTAGGCGGAAAATGTGTGATAGCTCCTGCTCGGTCGAGGTGATGCATCTTGGATTCTTACACTTTACCACATCTATAACCTCGCTTGGAAGCTCGGGATGATATTTCTTTACTATCTTACCATTCTCAATAAGATTTACAGAAACATCGGGGTCAATATATCCGAGAACGCTAAGGTCAACCATTTCAAGGGTGTCTACCTTTATAATGTCCTTGCGTCCCATTGTTTTGCTAAGTGCATTTTTGATTATTGCGATATTGCAATCAAGCCTATCAAGTCCAAGAAAATGGTAGATATCCATTCCCTGTCCTGCCTTTATATGGTCGATTACGACGCCGTTTTTAATTTCATCTACGGTCATTTTCAGCCACCTCCAAAAGGAATTTGATAAGCGCCATTCTTATATACTTTCCATTGAGCACCTGTCTAAAATAGCAAGCACGAGGATCCTTATCAATTGCCACCGAAATCTCGTTAACACGAGGTAGTGGATGCAAGATTGCAAGGTCGCTCTTAGCTGTAACAAGCTTTTCAGGAGTTAAAATATAGCTATCCTTAAGTCTTATATAATCCTGCTCATTGAAAAATCTTTCTCTTTGAACACGAGTCATATATAGAATGTCTATATTTGGCATTGCCTCATCAAGGCTTGCTGTTTCTACATACTCAATTCCGTTTCTTTCAAGAACATCGTACTTGATATAGTCAGGAATTTTAAGCTCGTCAGGTGATATAAGCACGAATTTAACGCCCTTGTATCTTGACATTGCAGAAATAAGCGAGTGAACTGTTCTGCCGAATTTAAGGTCGCCACAAAGTCCTACAACAAGATTATCAAGTCTGCCCTTTTCACGCTTGATTGTAAGAAGGTCAGTTAGTGTTTGTGTTGGGTGATTGTGTCCACCATCTCCTGCATTGATTACAGGGATTGTAGAATTAAGTGATGCTACCATTGGTGCACCCTCTTTAAAGTGACGCATTACCATAATATCTGCAAAGCAGGATATTACCTTTGCTGTATCAGCTACGCTCTCGCCCTTAGCGGCAGAGCTACTTTGTGCCTCAGAGAAGCCAAGCACTCCTCCTCCAAGCTCCATCATTGCTGCCTCAAATGATAGTCGTGTTCTTGTAGATGGCTCATAGAAAAGTGTTGCAAGCTTCTTGCCGTGGCAAGCCTCTGCATACTTCTTTGGATTTTTGATTATATCCTCAGCAGTTGCGATAAGGCTGTCGATCTCCTCTGGGGAAAGATCCTCTATTCCTATAAGATGTCTAATCATTTTTTACACCCTTGCTCCGTAAACCTCAAGATACTTCTTGATACGGTCTACATTTTCCTTATTTGACTCGTCCTCCTCAAGATACTCAATAATATCATATACATCTACTACTGAATATACTGGGAAGCCAAACTCTTCCTCTATCTCTACCATTGCGCCCTTGTCGCCCTGTCCCTTTTCCTTACGGTCAACCATTACGAAGGTAGCGCAAACCTTTACGCCCTCAACACCCTTCATAATCTCCATGGTTTCACGAATAGCTGTGCCTGCGGTGATTACATCCTCTACGATTACAATCTCCTCGCCTGCCTTTGGCTTGTAGCCTACAAATACGCCACCCTCGCCGTGATCCTTAACTTCCTTTCTGTTAAAGAAGAATGGAAGATTAAGTCCCTCGTTTGCAAGAGCTATTGATGTTGCAACTGCAATTGAAATGCCCTTGTATGCAGGTCCATAAAGAGCTGCTTTCTTCTTTCCGAGCTTGTCGATATATGCCTTCGCATAGAATTGTCCAAGCTTTGCAATGTTTTCGCCTGTCTTAATTTCACCTGCGTTGATAAAGTATGGAATTTTTCTTCCACTCTTTGCAGTAAAATCGCCAAACTTTAAAACCCCTGCATTTTGCAAGAATTGAATAAATTCTCTCTTGTAGCTTTCCATCTCTATATCTCCTTAATCAACAAATTCCTTAATGCATCTTCTATATGCTGCAACTGGATCCTCAGCAGCAGTAATAGGTCTACCTACTACTATATAGTCAGAGCCAATCTTCTTTGCCTGCTCAGGTGTCATAACTCTTACCTGATCTCCCTTGTCGCCATCAGCAAAGCGAACGCCTGGGGTTACGGTTACGAAATCGCTACCACATACCTGATGAACCTTTTCAGCTTCAAGTGGTGAGCAAACTATTCCTGCAAGTCCTGCCTTCTTTGCATTCATTGCATAGTGCATTACAACCTTGTCCATAGGCTCATTAATGAGAAGATCCTCTCTCATTCTCTCCTCACTTGTCGAGGTGAGCTGAGTTACTGCGATAAGAAGTGGTCTTGTTCCGTCCTCTCTTGTGAGTCCTTCAAGAGCAGCCTCCATCATAGCAATTGTTCCTGATGCGTGAACATTAGTCATATCAACATCAAGGCGTGAAAGAACTGCCATTGCCTTTTTAACTGTATTAGGAATGTCGTGAAGCTTAAGGTCAAGGAATATCTTGTGTCCTCTTCTCTTAATCTCTCTTACGATTTCTGGTCCCTCGGCGTTGAAAAGCTCCATTCCAATCTTTACAAAGGGCTTTTCATCCTTGAACTTTGAAAGAAAATCAAAAACCTGCTCCTTGCTTGCAAAATCACAAGCAACAATTACATCTCTTCCCATTAGTGTGCTCCTCCTATTATATCCTTTAAATCCTTTATTCCGTACTTTTCCATTACTCTTGGAAGATCCTCTATGATTTTCTTGCAGGCATATGGATCAACAAGGTTAGCAGCGCCAACCTCTACTGCACACGCTCCTGCGAGCATCATTTCGATAACATCCTCGGCGGTGCTTACTCCACCACCACCAACGATAGGAATATTAACTGCCTCGTATACCTGATATACCATTCTTACAGCAACGGGCTTTATAGCAGGGCCTGAAAAGCCACCCATTTTGTTAGCAACAACTGGCTTTTTGGTCTTTAAATCTATCTTCATTCCAAGCAAGGTGTTAATCAAGCTTATTCCATCGGCTCCTGCCTCCTCGCAAGCCTTAGCTATTGCAACGATATCGGTAACATTCGGGGATAGCTTAATTATAACCGGCTTAGTTGTAACAGCCTTTACTGCTCTTGTTACTGCTGCGGCAGCCTCGGGTGAAACACCAAAGCTCATTCCACCACCATGAACATTAGGACAGCTTACATTGATTTCAAACCAACCAACAATGTCCTCCTTGTCAAGCTTTTTACAAGCCTCGACATAATCATCAATTGAAAAACCGCTTACATTAGCCATAACAGGCTTATTGAAGCATTTTCTAAGCTTTGGAAGCTCTACCTCTATAACCTTGTCAACGCCTGGATTTTGAAGTCCTACGGAGTTTATCATTCCTCTATCGCACTCTGCAATACGAGGAGTTGGATTGCCAAAGCGTGCCTCTTTTGTAGTTCCCTTAAAGGAAAAGGTTCCAAGACAGTTTATGTCGTATATTTCGGCAAATTCATATCCAAAGCCGAAGGTTCCACTTGCAGGAATGAGAGGATTATCAAGCTCAATTCCACAAAGTGTTGTTTTCAAGCTTACCATATAATCTCCTCCTTTTCAAGAACAGGTCCGTCCTTGCAAATACGCTTATTTCCGTATTTTGTCTTGCAGGAGCAACCCATACAAGCACCAAAGCCACAGCCCATACGCTCTTCAAAGCTAAACTGACCACTTGTTGTGCTCTTGTTATAAACAGCCTTGAGCATCGGCTCAGGTCCACAGGTGTAGAAATATGTATAATCAATCTTGTCAAAGGCATCTGTTACAAAGCCCTTTATGCCATATGAGCCATCAACGGTTGTAACATAGGTGCTTGCTCCAAGAGCCTTAAACTCATCCTCGTAAAACACCTCGTCCTTAGCTCCAAAGCCAAGAATAACGCTTGGTGTCTTACCCTGAGCAACAAGCTCACGACAAAGCTGATACATTGGTGGAACGCCTGCTCCTCCACCAACAAGAAGTGGCTTATCTCCACTTTTTTCGATGTTATAGCCGTTTCCAAGTCCTGTAAGAACCAAAAGCTCAGTTCCCTTATCCATCTTGGACATTACCTCTGTGCCTGCTCCTACCACCTTATAGATAAGTGTGAGCTTATCGCCCTCTACACAGCACACTGAGATAGGACGACGAAGGTAAAATCCCTCTATTTTTATGTTTACGAACTGACCGCATTTTATATCGGTGCAGTCACCGCTAAGAACACACTCAAAGGTGTTCTTAGCGATTTTTTTGTTTGTTTCTATTGTGAAAATTAAATCCTTCATTATTTCCTCAATTAAGCGTCGATTGTTGAAATAGTAAGTGTGATTTCTTCAAGAACATCAAGAAGAATTCTTACGGTATCAAGCGATGTAAAGAGCGAAATATTGTTCTCTATTGCAAGGTGACGGATTTCGTAGCCATCCTTTTGGTTAGCACCTGTGCCTGCTGCTCCATCACTTGTATTGATAACATATGCAATATGTCCCTGTCTCATTGTTTCGGGAATATCGTTTGAGCCGTCGCCAATCTTCTTTTTTACTCTTGTTCTAATGCCGTGCTCCTTCAAGAACTTTGCAGTACCCTCAGTTGCCTCGATATTGAAGCCAAGGTTGTAGAAGCGACGAATGAGTGAGAGTGCCTCCTCCTTGTCCTCGTCTGCGATTGTAGCAAGGATTGTTCCATAATTTTGGAGCTGCATTCCTGATGCTTGAAGTGCCTTATAGAATGCTCTATTAAGAGTATCATCGTAGCCGATTGCCTCACCTGTTGACTTCATCTCAGGTGACAAGTATGCGTCGATACCGCTAATCTTCTTGTATGAGAATACAGGAACCTTACAATACCATCTCTTCTTTTCAGCTGGATAGAGGTCGAATATGCCAAGCTCTTTGAGGGACTTGCCAAGAATTACCTCTGTTGCGATATCAGCAAGTGAGTATCCAGTTGACTTTGAAAGGAATGGAACTGTTCTTGATGAACGAGGATTTACCTCGATGATATAAACATCATCGTTTTGGTCAACGATAAACTGAATGTTGAACAAGCCTACGATGCCAATGCCCACACCAAGCTTCTTTGAATAGGTTAGGATTTTGCCCTTTACCTTGTCGGAGATTGAGAATGATGGGTATACGCTTATGGAGTCTCCACTGTGTACACCTGTACGCTCAACAAGCTCCATTATACCTGCTACGAAAACATCTCTTCCGTCGCAGATTGCATCAACCTCTACCTCCTTACCCTTGATATAGTGGTCAACAAGAACGGGCTTGTCTACATCTATCTCAACGGCTGTTTTGAGGTATTGACGGAGCTGCTTCTCGTTTGATACAAGCTGCATTGCTCTACCACCAAGAACGAAGCTTGGGCGAACCAATACAGGATAACCAACCATCTTAGCAACCTTTACGCCGTCCTCGATATTTGTAACTGCCTGTCCCTTTGGCTGAGGAATATCAAGCTCCTCGAGAATTTTCTCAAAGGCGTCACGGTTTTCTGCTCTATCTATTGCCTCGCAATCTGTACCAATTAGCTTAACTCCACGAGCTGCAAGAGGTGCTGCAAGGTTAATAGCAGTTTGTCCGCCAAGAGATGCGATAACTCCATCTGGCTTTTCAAAGTCGATAACCTCCATAACATCCTCTACTGTAAGTGGCTCAAAATAGAGCTTGTCAGAGGTTGTATAGTCAGTTGAAACGGTCTCTGGGTTGTTGTTTATTATAATAGCCTCGTAGCCACAGCGACGAATTGTGTTTACTGCGTGAACGGTAGAATAGTCAAACTCTACGCCCTGACCAATACGAATTGGTCCTGCTCCAAGCACTACTATCTTCTTTCTATCTGTATGGATAGATTGGTTTTTACCCTCGTGTGAGGAATAGAAGTATGGGATATATGCTCCAACATGAGCAGTATCAACCATCTTGAACACAGGAACGATATCGTTCTTGTGTCTAAGCTCATATACACTAAGCTCAGATACGCCCCAAAGCTTTGCGATATACTTATCAGAAAAGCCCATTTTCTTAGCCTCTGCAAGCACCTTAACATCACTTGCATTCTCAGAAAGCTTCTTTTCCATATCGGTAATCTTCTTGATTGATTCAAGGAAATATGAGGTAATCATTGTTACCTCGTGGAGCTTCTCTATGCTTACTCCGTGACGAAGGAGCTGAGTAACACCGAAAATGTTATCGTCGTGGAATTCTGCAATGTATGCAAGAATTTCATCATCGCTCATAGCGTCAAACTTAGGCATATAAAGATGACACACGCCAATTTCGAGGGAGCGAACTGATTTGAGCAAGCACTCCTCGAGATTTGAGCCAATGCCCATACACTCACCAGTTGCCTTCATCTGAGTTCCAAGCTTGTTAGGAACTGTTGTGAACTTATCGAATGGGAAGCGTGGGAACTTAGCCACTACATAATCAAGATTTGGCTCAAATGATGCCTTTGTTCCTGCAACCTCAATCTCATCAAGAGTCATTCCTACTGCTATCTTAGCAGTTACTCTTGCGATAGGATATCCACTTGCCTTAGATGCAAGCGCTGAGGAACGGCTAACTCTTGGGTTAACCTCGATAAGGTAATATTCACTTGTCTTTGGATTGAGTGCGAACTGAACATTACAGCCACCCTCTATTTTAAGCTCCTTAATAAGCTTAATTGCACTATCGTTGAGCATTTTAAGGTCGTGGTCGTTAAGTGTCATAATTGGAGCGACAACAATTGAGTCTCCTGTATGAACTCCAACAGGATCTATGTTCTCCATTCCACAAATTGTGATAGCGTTATCTGCACCGTCACCCATAACCTCAAACTCAATTTCCTTAAAGCCCTTTACGCTCTTCTCAACAAGAACCTGATGAACAGGAGATGCATCAAGAGCACCCTGTGCAAGCTCAACATACTCCTCCATATTGTATGCAAAGCCTCCACCTGTACCACCAAGGGTAAATGCAGGGCGAAGAACTACTGGGAAGCCAATCTTTTCGATTGCCTTCATAGCCTCATCCATATTGTTTGCGATTTCAGAAGGAATTACTGGCTCGCCAATAGACTCGCAAAGCTCCTTAAATAGCTCTCTGTCCTCGGCTCTTTCAATACTTCTTCCACTTGTTCCAAGAAGCTCAACTCCGCTTTCTTTAAGAACACCCTTCTTTTCGAGAAGCATAGCCATATTAAGTCCTGTTTGTCCACCTATACCTGGTACGATTGCATCAGGACGCTCGTGCCTAATTATTTTTGCTACATATTCAAGAGTAAGAGGCTCCATATATACCTTGTCAGCAATTACTGTATCGGTCATAATGGTAGCAGGGTTTGAGTTCACAAGAATAACCTCGTAGCCCTCCTCCTTTAATGCCAAGCAAGCCTGAGTGCCTGCATAGTCAAATTCAGCTGCCTGACCAATTACAATTGGGCCCGAGCCGATTATCATTACTCTTTTAATATCCTTTCTCTTTGCCATCTTTCCTTCTCCTTTTATCTTACTATCTTATTATCAATATAAACCAATTTTCCGTCACACACGGTTGCAAGGCATTTTCCAAAAACCCTCTCGCCTGCATAGGGTGTTGAGCGTCCCATTGTCTTAAACGCTGACGGATCTATTGTATACTCCTCATTAAGTGAGTACACAGTATAGCCATTTGGCTCTATACCAAGTCTATTATATGGATTTTGTGCCATTAGTGCTATAAGCCTTTCAAGTGAGATAACTCCTTCCTTGACAAGCCTTGTATATAGCACAGGAAACGCAGTTTCAAGACCAACTATTCCGTTTAGGCTTTTTAATCCCTTGCTCTTTTCCTCTGCTGAGTGAGGTGCATGGTCTGTTGCTATCATATCAATAGTGCCATCAATTAAGCCCTCAATAAGCGCAAGTCTATCCTCTTCCTCTCTAAGTGGGGGGTTCATTCTAAATCCACCCTCATCTCTTACATTAATTTGCGAGAGTGTTAGGTAGTGAGGCGCTGTTTCGCAGGTGATATTCACACCACTCTTCTTTGCCTCTCTTATAAGTGCTACGCTTTCCTTTGTTGATATATGGCAAACATGATATTTGCACTTTATCTCATCAACGAGTCTTATATCTCTTTCTATCTGCTTCCATTCAGCCTCGGGGGAGTCCTTTATTTGAGTACCGTCCTCACAGTGAGCAGAAATTAACTTATCAAGAGCCCTTGCCCTTTGCATAGCCTCCTTCATAAGGCCTTTATCATCTACTCCTCTGCCATCGTCCGAATATCCGCACACAAACGGAGCCATCGCCTCAATATCGGAAAGCTCTTTTCCGTTTTCGCCCTTGGTTATGCTTCCAAATGGCAAAACTCTTATGTCCGCTCCATTCTTTATTAAATCTAGCTGAACCTTCAAGCTTTCAAGGCTATCAGGGGTAGGGTTTAGATTTGGCATTGTGCACACCGTTGTATAACCTGCGTGCTTCGCCGAATCATTACCTGTCACAATGGTCTCTTTATAAGAAAAGCCCGGCTCTCTAAAATGCACATGCAAATCAGCAAAACCGGGAAAAATAAAATATTCAGTTGAGTCGATAAAAAGACTGTCAAAGGAAGTGGTCTTAGCAATCGCTTCACCACCCTGCTCAAATCTTCCGTTTTTAAAAAAAGTAGCACCGGAAAAAACAGCGTTCATTTATCGAATCCTCCTTTGCTACATAATCATCTTAAATTTTAGCCTCGTATATATTATCACAAGGCTTTGGAAATGTCAATACCTAATTTCAAATTTTATTAAATTTTATTTGCTGATATTTACTGTATTATATTTTATCATATAATTAATATATTGTCAATAATGTATTAAAAGAAAAAAGGCGATTTTTTGTCGCCTTTTTTGTTGATTTTTATGTAAAATTGGGCAGATTAGATAAATTATATTACCTCTGCTTGATTTTTTACAATTTTTTGTACTCCAACTATTGCGTGAAGCTCCTCTATTGTCGCTTCCTCATCAAAGGTTGAATATCTTACATGAAGGATATCTCCCTCTCTTATTTCCTTGCCACCATGCTCATCTACCTCTGCTCCTCGGCTTTCATCGTGCTTTACTGAAAGCACAAATAGATTTGCAGGCCAAAAGATATCTCTTATTTGCTTTCCAATAGCAAATGACTCAGGCTGAACGGTAGCAAAGGTGTCTATTACAATGGATTGCTTACCCTCATTTTGCTCCTCTACTCTTACATCTACTACGGTATCGTTAATTGATTTTACGCCAAGCACCTCTGTTATAATAAAGGCGACAGCAGAAACGATAATTACATAAAGAATGTTTTCATAGCAGGATAACGCCTCAACTGCAAAGAATATCGCAGTAAGTGGTGTTTTCATCATACTTGAAATGCAAGCAGTAATTCCAAGAATAAGAATTATCACATAATACTCATTGGGGAAATCAAACAAGCTCTGCATTATTTTTCCAAGAATTGAGGAAATAAGAGCTCCAAGTGCCAAAATAGGCACGAACATACCACCTGTAACGCTATTCGCACTTGCACTAAGCGTAAGAACAGAGCGAACAAGCAGTATCAAGACAAGCATATAAATTGCTATCTTTCCCTCAAAAAGCTCCTCTATAAGATGATGTCCTGTTGAAACAAAGGACAACGATACAAGTCCAAGGCAAAGAGTAACTACAAATATTGCAAATATCTTGTATTGATGCGGAACCTTGGCAAGCACTTTTGTAAAGAATATGCGAATAAGCCTATACATTTTCAAAAATAGAACTGCAAAAAGCCCGACAAAAATACCTATTACCAACGGAATCCAAATATCTCTTATTTTCAAGGAAATAATGGTATCAACATTGAAAAGTGAAATATCCACCTTCAAAATAGGTGCTAAAAGCTCACTTGTTATTCTTGCGAACATAACGGATACAGAGGAAACTATTATAATCATAGGAGAGATACGCTGATGTGCCTCCTCTATTGCAAACATAATTCCCGAAATTGGTGCACCTGTTGCAGTTGAAAAACCTGCACACGCACCACCTGTCATAGAGTATCTATCCCACGCTCTTCTCTTTTTTGCCATGGTATAAACCGTTCCACGGCCAATAGCAGTTCCCATTTGAACTGATGGTCCCTCATTTCCAAGTGGAACACCAATCAAAAAGGTCGTGAGCGAAAGAAAAAATGTGCCGATTATATTTCTAAGCCACTTAAAGGTGATTATTCCACGCAAAATTCCTATTGAGGTAGGAATTCCACCACCTCTTAGGTTTGGATTTTTCTTATACACAATAGCAAAAAGCCAAGCGATTCCAAAAAGCACTATGAGTGCAACAGGAAGAATATATAAATGCTCTCTTATAAAGGCATAGCCCTGCTCAGAAAAGCTTATCACAAGCGATGCACACACCTTGTAAAGCATAACTACTATTGCTGTAAATATTCCTGTAAGCGAGCCAAAAATGAACGCTGGGCATATCAAGTTTATAAAATAGTTCTTATATTTTTTCATTTCATTTCCTAAATAAAAATTTATATGTCTATTCTATCATATTTACAGCATAAAATCAATAGTAAAAAAAGAAAGCCTAACAAAGTTAGGCTTTTCTATCAATTATCTATTAAGGATAAGCTTTGTAAGCTCGATAGGATCAACAATCTTTCCATCCTTGTAAACACGCATATTTCCAGATGCGATCTCGTCAATAAGGATAACCTCACCGTTGTTGTATCCAAACTCAAACTTTATATCCCAAAGGTCAAGACCGATGGTTTTAAGGTCGTCAGCAACAATCTTTGTGATAGCAAGTGTTTGCTTCTTCATGCTCTCGAACATTTCAGGTGTCATAACCTTAAGTGCTGCAAGTCCCTCGCCTGTTACGAGTGGATCGCCCTTCTCGTCATTCTTAAAGGTGCACTCAACATAACCGCCCTCAAGTGGTGTTCCGTCCTTAATGTACTCTCCATATCTACGGATGAAGCTACCAGTTGCAACAAGACGGCAAATAACCTCAAGTCCATTTCCACCAAGATTCTTACCAAAGCACTCTGCTGGAAGAACCTCCATCATTGCATTTTCAACATCAGCACTTACATAGTGTGTCTTGATGCCAGCCTTTTTAAGAAGGTCAAAATAATATATAGATGTTCTAAGATTTGCCTTTCCAATGCCCTCAATTGTAAGACCAACTGAGTTTTCGCCTGGATCGAACACTCCGTCCTTGCCTGTGCAATCATCCTTGAATTTAAGCATTACATTGCCATTTTCAAGAGCGTATACATCCTTTGTTTTTCCTTCATAAACCTTTTTCATTGATTGTTACCTCGTTTTAACAAATTTTACAAGAAAATAATATCACACTTTACAGCAAAATTCAATATTTTTCTTGCATAAAATTCAAAAAAATTTTGACACTTTTTCTATTTCTTTTTGTGCATTTTTTATATACCTATAAATGCACCGTTATTGATTAGTGTTTTTTGTAGCTCCCTTATGCTAATTTCTCTTGGTGAGCAACCGTGCTTTTTTGCAATAGCCATAGCTGTTCCTGCTGCCTCTCCAAGCGTGCAGACGGTAGGCATTATTCTATAAGATGCCTGTGCCTCGTGTGTTGAGGAAATGCATCTTCCTGCGACAAGTAAATTACTTATTCCCTTGGGAATTAAAGCTCTATATGGAATTGTGTAATATTCACCATCCTTGAAGAAATATAGGCTTGTTCCACTGCCCTCGGGATTATGTATATCTATTTCGTAATTGCACGCAGATATTGCATCCTCAAATCTAACACAGCTCTTGCAATCCTGCTCCGTCAAAACATATTCTCCTACTATCTTTCTACTCTCTCTAACGCCAATTTCAGAGGCAGTTGACATAAGAAAGCTATCGCTCATTCCGTCGGCATTTTCTTTGAGAAATTCGTACATTTCAAAGACCTGCTTACGGGCAATAATTTCAGCCTCCGAATAGTCAAAGGGATCGGTTGGATTTTTCTTGACTATTCTTGTTGTATTAAAATGAAGAACATTTTTTATAGGCGTGCCAAAGACCAAAATATTCTCTCTTGGATTTAGAAGCTCGCCATTATCAAGCTTGCTTTTATAAAGCTCCTGTACTCTGCCAAGGCTCTTATAAAAAGCCTCAGTATCTACATTTCCAACACGGAAGCAAAGCGTCATTGGCTGACACAGGTTGTCGCTTTCTCTGCCAAGAACAGTTGGGCAATCTGCAAGATATGCAAGTTGAGCATCTCCTGTTGCGTCAATAAAATAATCAGCATTTAATGCTACAATACCACCTCTTGTGGCTACATTTACAGCACTTATTTTTTCGCCATTTTTATCTACACTTATAATATATGCGTGAAAAAGAATATCAACCCCTGCCTCGGCAAGCATTTGATTTAACACATATTTTAGCTCTTCCTCTAAAAAGCCTTGATATTTATCTAATGCGTTACGAGCATAAAGAGCGTCGCATATTTTTTTGAATATTCCAAGTGAAAGCTCTTGCTTTTTGCCATCAATATAGGTCCAATATTTCATAAATGGATTGACAAGCGAATTTACGGCTGCTCCACCGAGACAATTGCCTTTTTCTATAAGTAGCACTCGTGCGCCCTCATTCGAGGCAGAAATCGCCGCAGAAACGCCTGAAAAGCCGCCACCGGCAACTATCAAATCATATTTTTTCATATTTTCTCCTATTAACCGAGTAATACATCTGTAACAAGCATCAAACAAAAGCCTACCAAAAGTGCATAGGTTGCTCCTCTTTGGCTTCCGTGAGCGTGAGTTTCCGGTATCATTTCATCGCTTATTACATAAAGCATAGTTCCACCTGCAAAAGCAAGTGCAAATGGTAAAATTACTGTTGCTATGCTTACCGCAAAATATCCTATCAAAGTTCCCACTATCTCTATAACACCTGTTAGGGCAGCTAAAAGAAATGCCTTTTTGGGCTTTACTCCCGCTGAAACCATAGGGGCAATTATAACCATTCCCTCAGGAATGTTTTGAAGTGCAATTCCGCCTGCTATAACAAGTGCCTGTGCATCGTTTCCAGAGCCAAAGCCAACTCCTGCTGCAATTCCCTCTGGAAGGTTATGAATTGCAATCGCAGTAACAAATAAAAGAACCTTACTAAGCTTACTATCCTGATGCGACTCCATATCTGCTCCCGCAAGCTTATGAAGGTGAGGCACGAGCTTGTCTATTAAATTCAACGCTATCGCACCGACAAACACGCCTGACACAGTGATAAGAAGCTTGTATTCTCCACCATAGTCAAGCGATGGCACAATAAGCCCTAAAACCGCAGCTGCAAGCATAACTCCTGCGGCAAATGACATTATAATATCAGAAAATTTATGAGATATATTTTTAAATGCGAAGCCGATTATCGCACCGATAACCGTTGCTCCTCCAACTCCAAGAGCGGTTAGTAAAACCATTTGCATAAAATCACCTCTTTTATATATTTTACCACAATGAATAAAATGTGTCAATTAGAAATAAAAAAGACACCGATTGGTGTCTTTTTTGTTTTATGAGCTCATAGTACAAAAATGCAACTTAATAAAATGAAGATTTGCAAAGCAAATCAACCATACTTTTTCACTATTCACTATTACCTCTTACTTAAAATTCCGTACACGCCAATTTAGTGA
>JAZNYH010000014.1:0-4213 GCA_045594305.1 Eubacteriales bacterium
TGACATCACACGCAGCAGTTGTTGCTCGTGGTATGGGTACATGCTGTGTATCTGGCTGTGGCGAGATTAAGATGGATGAGGAGAACAAGAAGTTCACTCTCGCAGGCAAGACCTATGTTGAGGGCGACTGGATCTCACTCGATGGCTCAACCGGTAACATCTACGGCGAGGCTATTCCTACTGCTCCTGCTTCTATCGCTGGTGAATTTGAAACAATTATGACATGGGCTGATGAATACAGACAGCTCAAGATTAGAACTAACGCTGATACTCCTGCTGATGCAATTCAAGCAAGAAAGTTCGGCGCTGAGGGTATTGGTCTTTGCCGTACTGAGCATATGTTCTTCGAGGGTGACAGAATTTCTGCTATCCGTGAGATGATCTGCTCTGATACAGTAGAGGAGAGAGAGGCAGCTCTTGCTAAGCTTCTCCCAATGCAGCAAGGCGACTTCGAGAAGCTCTATGAGGCTCTTGAGGGCAACCCTGTAACAATCCGTTTCCTTGATCCACCTCTCCATGAGTTCGTTCCTACCGCTGAGGAGGACATCGAGCTTCTCGCTCAAACCCAAGGCAAGAGCGTTGAGGATATCAAGAGCATCATCGCTTCTCTCCATGAGTTCAACCCAATGATGGGTCACCGTGGATGCCGTCTTACAGTTACTTACCCTGAAATCGCTAAGATGCAGACAAGCGCTGTAATCCGTGCTGCTATCAATGTTAAGAAGGCTCATCCTGATTGGGCTATCGTTCCTGAAATCATGATTCCTCTCGTAGGCGAGGTTAAGGAGCTTGCATTCGTTAAGAAGATTGTTGTTGCAACTGCTGACAAGGAAATCGCTGATGCTGGCATCGACCTTAAGTATGAGGTTGGTACAATGATCGAGATTCCTCGTGCTTGTATCACTGCTGACGAGATTGTAAAAGAGGCTGAGTTCTTCTGCTTCGGTACAAATGACCTTACACAGATGACATTCGGATTTAGCCGTGATGACGCTGGTAAGTTCCTCACAGCTTACTATGAGAGCAAGATCTACGAAAACGATCCATTCGCAAGAATCGACCAAAACGGCGTAGGTCAGCTTATGAAGATGGCTGTTGACAAGGGAATTGAGGCTCGTCCTAACATGCACCTTGGTATCTGTGGAGAGCACGGTGGAGACCCAACATCTGTTGAGTTCTGTCACAAGATTGGTCTTTCTTATGTATCCTGCTCACCATTCAGAGTTCCAATTGCAAGACTCGCTGCTGCTCAGGCTGCTATTAGAAACCCACGCAAATAATTTCTCGAAAATTATAGCATAATATAAATGCACGCCCATCGAGGAGCAATCCTTGGTGGGTTAGCATTTTTAAGATTTATATCAAAAAAGCCCTTGCTTTTATAGCAGGGGCTATTTTTGGCGATTTTCCACAATTTTTAACGATTTTTAAGGGGCGTTTTTGTGAATTTTCTCATATTTTTTTGAAAAAATTCGCCAAATTCCATTGACAAGCATTATCTTTTGTGATATTATTTATATTAGAGAAGAAGGGACTTATTCCCCTTTTACTAATCAGTTTTCTTTATGCGTATTATTTTCGGAGGTTTAATTATGGAGATTGCAATTATAGCAGACGACACTAAAAAAGAGCTTATTACCCAGTTTTGCATAGCATATTGTGGAACTCTCAGTAAGCACTCTCTTTGCGCAACAAGTACAACCGGCGCTTATATTTCCGAGGCCACAGGTCTTAAAATAGAAAAGCTTCTTTCAGGAACTCAGGGTGGTGAGCAACAAATCGCCTCACGAATTTCCTTTGATGAGATTGATGTTTTGTTCTACTTCCGTTCTACTACACCTCGCTCCGAGAGTGCAGGCGTAAATATGGCAGAATACAATTTACTTAGACTTTGTGATGTACACAATGTTCCTGTTGCTACAAATATCGCAACTGCTGAGGTTATTGTAAACGCTCTTGAGCGTGGCGAGCTTGATTATCGTGAGTTTATCAATCCTTGCTCGGAGTACAATATCCGTCATCGTGGAAAGCCTAATTACTAATAAAATTTAGGAGCTTGCTGTCAAGCTCCTTTTTTATTTGACAAAATGCAGTTTTAGGTATATAATATATATGTTGATTAAATTTCTGTTTTTAGAGGATATATGAAAAGGCTTTTATTATTTTTGTTAATAATAGCGTGCTTTCTTCTCTGCTCGTGCGAGCTTTTGCCCACTGTGACAAGCTCATCAAGCACAAGTAGCGTCAAGGTGATAGATATTCAAGCCTCTTATACTGCCACAAAGGGTGGCTCAATAAGTGGCGAGGTAAATCAGGTTGCATCTGTCAATGAGGGCGAGTCATTCACCTTTCAGCCCGTCACCGCCGTTGCCGAATCGGGATATAAGTTCACGGGGTGGAGCGATGGCGTCACTACACCGACAAGGACAGACACGCTAACACAAAGCACAAGCGTTAGTGCAAGCTTTGTATATGATGGTCTTATTTCTATTCAATATGTAGCCACGCAGGGTGGTAGGATTGAGGGTAACGCCTCTCAAAGAGTTGTCGAGGGCGTTCTCGGTGAGCAGGTTGTCGCAGTAGCTGATGAGGGATATGTTTTCCTCGGCTGGGATGATGGAATTGATAGAGAGCGTCGCACCGATGTTGCAAAGACCGACAAGATATATACTGCTCGCTTTAAGGAGGGCTATCGTGTGACCTTTACCTGTAATGAGGTAGAGGGAGAAATTGGTGGATACGCCTCTCAGGCAGTTTCCCCAAACACTAAATTTACTGTTGTATACGCAAATCCAAAGCCAGGCTATCGCTTTGTTAAGTGGAGCACGGGGCACACAACTAACGCCCTTCAGCTCACCGTAAACGAGGAAATGCACATAACCGCATACTTTGAGCGTGTGGATTTGGAATTGCCCGTTTTATACATAGAAACCGAGGGACATAAGAGCGTTTTTGACCAATCATATATCAATTGTGGAATAAGCGTTGAAAACGCCAAGGATGAATACAATTTCGCTCCCGTAGCTGGCAAAATCCGTGGCAGGGGCAACACCTCTTTTCAGGTTGCCAAATGCTCCTACAAGATAAAGTTTGACCGTGCCGTCGAGCTTTTTGGAAATCCGTCCTCTCGTGAGTGGACACTAATTTCAAATCACTTTGATTTAAGTCTTGTAAGAAATTATCTTGCCTACTCCGTTGCAGGCACCTTTGACCGTCTTGACTCAACAACCTCTATGCAATTTGTCGATTTATATATAAATGGCGAATACAGGGGCGTTTATCTCGTGTGCGAGCAGGTCGAGGCAGGCAAGGATCGTGTAGAAATTTCAACCGATGTATCAAGCGTTGATACAGGCTACCTTATAGAGCTTGATGACCGTCTTGACGGCGCCGGCTTTTATGTGGGTGGTCAGTTCTATGGACTTAAAGACCCCGACACCGAGAGCTATCAGTTCACCCCCGAGCATATGGCGTTTATAAGTGCGTATGTAAGCTCGTGTGTTGATGCAATAAATGGCACTGATTACGCTAAAATCGAGTCGCTTATCGACACAAGGTCATTTGCACAGGCTTATATTGTCTTTGAGCTATTCCACTGCTACGATGTTGGCTTTTCAAGCTTCTTTATGCACAAGGACGCAGGTGGTAAGCTCGTTTGTGGCCCTGTTTGGGATTTTGATAGAAGCGTTGGAAATGTAGGCAACAACTACTCATCAAGAAATCCAGAATATCTTTTCGCAAAAAATGAAAATGCTTGGTTCTCTGCACTTTTGAGGCACGAGGGGTTTAAAGCCTTGGTTGGTACAATTCTCCACGAGCACGCTGACACAATACGAGCAACCATTAGCTCGTGCTGTGAATATGTTGAGAGCTGTAAGGGTGCTTTTGATCGCAACTTTGAAAAGTGGGATAACCTTGGTGGATATGTTTACCCCAATCCAAGCGAGCTTAATAAGCTTCAAACCTGGTGGGAGCATATCGAGTTTAACCAAAATTGGCTCGAACGAAGCCTTACCTATATGCTAACTCAATACCCAAGCTCCTAAGCATCTTGAATTTAAAAAGCACCTCAATGAAGTGAACCCCATTTAGTTCACAAAAAAATAAAAAGCAGAATAAAACCTCTTATGGTATAATAAAGCCATAGGAGGTTTTTAATTATGGCTAAAAAAGGACAAAAATTCAAGAATTATACAAAGGAATTGAAGGAGGA
>JAZNYH010000015.1:0-40606 GCA_045594305.1 Eubacteriales bacterium
GAGGAAAAATATAAAGAAGAGCTAAAAGAGGAAATAGGAAGTTTTGATAGGAAATCAATAGATGATTTTCATAAATGTGCATTGAATTCTTTGAAGGCAATTAAAGAGGTTGGACTATATTTTGATAAATATGATGCTAACCGTTTTGCGATTAACCGTCTATTCACTCCTTTAGGAATATTGGCAGGGGACGAAAAAGAGAAAGAATATAAATCCTTTATTTTTTCACTATTAAACATTCCATATCCAAAATAAATCAAAATCCAACTCAATAATATCTGCAAGGACAAGGTGTAGAAGCCTGTGCTAAACTGTAATCACAGAAAGGAGATGTTTATATGGAAAAAACATTAATCGAAAAAGCCATTAAATTCATTCAAGATGGCTCAAAAGAAAATCTGTCATTACAGGAAATCGCGGACAAAGCAGGTTTTTCATTAACCTACTTTGATGCACTGTTCAAAAAGCATACAGGATATGGTCCTGTGGAGTATTCTCGTGTGTATAAGCTAACACGAAGTGCCTTGGAGCTTAGAAGAACAGACAAGAAAATCATTGATATTGCTTTGGATTTTGGTTATGAAAGCCCAGAGGCTTATGCAAGAGCCTTCAAAAAGTTTTATAGCCTTAGCCCAAGTGAATATCGTGAAAAGTATTCAAATGATGCTATTACTTGGAAGGACTTATCATCAAGAGTAGCAATCAATCGCTTTGCTAATGCAAACTCAAGCCTGAAAAGAGTAAACAAAGAGGTAGCTCTTGACTTTATATTTACAAACAATCCTGTGTTATTTGCCGAGGATGCAGTAAATATAACAGTAGGGGATTGTGAAATTTTTACTCTTGGCGAAAACGGAGAACTTGAGCATTTTCTGTGCGTGTCAGATTATAACAACGAAAGAATAGTTATTGACTTAATATGCGTCAGCGAAAGGGATGCTATTGCATATCTTAAGCTTCTTGCAAAAAATGAAAATTATAGCTTTACAATGCGTAAAAACGTCTATGAGGAATGGGACAGCTTTAACGCAGAGGTTGCAAAGCTTGGTCTTGTTTGTAGATATGGTTATGATATGGTTTATACGGATGAACAAGTCGCAGTCCCAAGCTATGACGGTATAACTGTAAGAGAATTAAGTAAGGAAGATATGCCGTATATTCAAAGCTTTAAATCAAGAGGTGGATGTGGCGAAAACCATTTAAGAGGCTTGCAAATTGCGTTTGAAGGCAAGGGCAATATTGGTGAAAAAGCATATGGTGCATTTGTAAATAATGAGCTTGTATGCCTTGCAACTCCCGTGCTTGATACAATAAGAGAATTAAGTAAATACGATATTGGCGCTATCTTTTCTCTTACAAATGATGATAAAGTTATAGAAGAAATATGGAAATATGTAATAGATGATTGCATTAAAAACGGAGCTATTATCGGCAATGCAAACGCAAAGGAAGATACCTCCATCCTCGGCGTAGCATATAGCGAAAAAATGGGACTAACAAAAGTCGCAGAAGTTCGCAGATATAGCAAATAATCAAAAGAGAGTGCTTCGGCACTCGCTTTTTGCTTGTGAAATCTGCAAAACCGTGTTTTTTCTTTGTCAATTTTAAGGTGTCTTGAAATTGCGACATGCAAGACTTGACAAAATTTTCACTATCCGGTAAAACAGAAGAACATAGAGCTATGTCCTTGTGTTATGGCTCGTAAAATAGTTTGTTACTGTCCCTTTTTCTGCTGATAATGCAGAGTACTTAGCAGGCTTGCCTGCACAAATAAATATCTACGAAGGCAGATACACCCCCTGCCTAAACGGAAAGCGAATCTCCAAAAATGTTTACGCCAAAACAAGAGAAGAGTGCGAGCAAAAGCTCTCCGAGCTAATCGTGCAAATGAAAGCAGAAATCGCCAAGCTCAAAAAGAAAAACGCATAAAAATAGATGGGTGAGCAAACGCTCACCCATCAAAATTTGCATCGGAAGTAAACAAAGAAGACAGATTAATGGCATTTTTATTCTTTGAACAAGTTCAAACTTAAGAGTTTTTTCTCAACTTCTTTATAATTACTAAGCTTTTCATCCCATTCGTTACGAATACGGGATTTTTTTAAGACTTCGTCAAATGTAAAATCATCAAAATAGATAATTTCTTTATCGGTAAAATACTTTGTGCAGTAGATTTTAAAAAGTGATTTAACCTCTTTTACCAAAGTGTCATCATCCTCATATTCGGGTGGACGATTTTTAATTATTCGTTCAAGATCATCGCTTAAATAAATCAAATCAGTAGGTATCTCACAATCAACTATTTCACCATCAATATAAATTGGAACAGGCTTAGTGTCTATTCCGTTTTGCTCAAGTTTATAACAGAAATAAGAAAACAAACTATCTGCACAAACAAATGAATAACTATAAGTACAAACGTTTTTATACGCACAAAGAAACTTATTTAGCGACTTTTGTTCATGTTTTGTTAAGTATTTGGCATCGTGGGCTTTTGATAAATCCTCAATAGCCTTGTAGTTTTTCCAAGACTTATGTTCTTTCAAAATGCGTTTGATTGGAAAAATAACATTCAATCGTAGAGCATTACGATTTCCGATTCTAAAGTAAATGGCCGATATTAGCCAAGAAATTAGTCCAGATAGTAATACAGTGATAAATCCAAAAATATTGGAATTGATATTGTCATGATCAATTAACCATTTGAAAAAATTGCACATATATATTCCTCCTATATGATATTCACATTGTAGCACATTTATATATTTTTTTCAATCATTGATGAGCAATAATATGATAAATTGAAATATTCAAATATATCTGAGCATCAGAAAACTCTACGGTCAAATGTTTTTAGCCTCAGTTTTGTGTAGTATTTAATGAAGAAAACCATTGGTTGAACTCTTTTCTAATTTTCGGTTATTGAATTCACGTTGATTTTGCCGTATAATGTAGTTGTAGCAGCTACATTTCAAATTGAAAGGAGCTTAATTATGGAAATTAGTGTTAGTGAAAACATTAGAAGATTAAGAAAAGAAAAAGGCATAACACAGGAAGCCTTGGCAGAAATATTGCATATCTCTCCTCAAAGTATTTCAAAATGGGAGAGAGGGGATGCTTATCCCGATATATCAATGCTTTCGCCTCTTGCTAACTATTTTGGTGTAACAATAGATTCATTGCTTGGAAATGATAAAATAATTGCCGAGGAGCGCATAAATCGTTATATTGAAGATTACAAATCCTTGACAGCAAGGGGTGATGGCAAAAGAGCCTTGGAAATAGCAAAGATAGCATATGAGGATTATTCCTATGATTATCGCATTATTATGCTTTATGTGAATGCATTAAAGGTATATGGAACAAATAACGATAAAGAAGAAATTGAACGCTTGTGCAAGATTGTTCTTAAAAATTGCACTGATAAAACCTTGTTGCGTGATGCATCAAGCCATGTTTTAGGTCTAAATTCAGCAGAAGATAAATTTGCATTTATGGAAAAATACATTGAATATGGGCAGGACTGGAATTGGTTTAATGTATATCCTTATTCTTCTGTTGAAGGCAAAATAATGATGCAAAGCGATATTGTTGACAAGTGGTGGCATTTGAATGCGTATATAGGAATTCTTGCAAATTCTAAAAACGATATTGAAGGATATGTTGTTTCCCCACAAGAAAAGATTGCTTTGATAAAAAAGCAACAGGCAATTTTTAATGCTATGTTTGATGAAGATGATCTAGGGGAGTTCGTTTTCTATGTAGGACAATTTAACGAACTTTTGGCAAAAGAATATTTGTCAATCGGTGATAAGGAAAGTGCATTAGAGTGCTTTGAAAAATCAGTTGAGGGCTGGGTTGCCTATAATAATCTTCCCGAAAGCTATGAATACAAAAATATTCTTATCAATCAAAGACCTTACTTGAAGCGAAAGTTGGGTGGAAGCTATTCAACATTGGAGAGATATAAAAACGCAATAGATAACGATTCACTATACGATGTTATAAGAGAAGAAAAGAGATTTTTGAACGCTTATGACAAATTGAAATAACAAAGAAAAAGCCTTGAAAACTTAGTGTTTTCAAGGCTTTTTTGGTCGAAGTGCGGAGGTTCGAACTCCGGGCCTCATGGTCCCGAACCATGCGCGCTACCAGCTGCGCTACACCTCGATACAGTTAACTATTTTCTGCTAAAATGCTTACTAATTTTAACACAATGCTACAAAATTGTCAAGAGGCTATTAAAATGTTGGCAGAGCAACACGGAAAAAGGGTGCGTTTGCACCCCTTTTTTAGAATTTCAAGGTTTCTCCCGACTTTACGGAATAGATAACGCCATCACGATCAAGCCAAACGGTTAGAAGGCTTGGGTTATACACCATAGAGTTATCTGCACTATACACAAGAGAATTATACGCTTGAATGTAGTCGTAAATCTCTATATTGGTAGCGTACCAAACATCATCCTTGCCTGAGAGCTTTTTGCAAAAGTCCTCTGCGTGCTCCCAGCCACCCTCTTTGTCAAACTCGTAGCTGTGTCCCCAAATATAGAAAAGAAATGGTGCTCGTGAGGCACAGTAGCCTGTGGACAAGTCCCTTGTTACAAACTTCTCGATATATTTATCAAGGTTAGGATTATCGTGATGAGCATTAGGCATCCACGCATACCAATCGGTAGGAAGGGCAAAGCAATCATTGTCGCCACCAAGTGTGCGAGAATAAACGATGCCGAGGTCTTTAAGGTAAGCCTTCACCCTATCATAAGAGGTGTTAGTTGCCCAAGCAGTAATGCCACAATCGGGATACGCCATGCCTCGTATAATCCTGTTATATTTCGTTTCAAGCTCACGACGGCAATCAAGGATATCGACAATGCCCTCGATAGGTCTTATATATCCCTCGCCACGATGAAAATAGCCGTGAACTGCAATTTCGTGACCACGGTCAAGAAAATATTCCTTAACCTGCTCGCTTGAAAGAGCCCTATCGCCTCTAAATTCCTCGCTATTTAGATTAAATGTGCATTTAAGACCGTATTTTGTGATTATGTCTGAAAATCTTAAATCCTGCATACAGCCATCATCATAGCTGAGAGTGAGTGCCTTTGGCTTTCCCTCGGGAAATCTTAAAAATGTGTATCTCATAAAAGCTCCTTGTTATATGATATTATAATTTTATCACAAACAAATAAATTTTTCAACAATTAACTCAAAAAGTGTGGTACAATATATTAAACGGAGGTGGTTTTATGCCAATAAGATTAAACGAGGACAAGGAGATTGTCAAGAGAATAAAGGACGGCTTAAAGGCAAAGGGTGGCTATTGTCCCTGCCGTATAGTAAAAAAAGAGG
Organism: Eubacteriales bacterium; assembly: GCA_045594305.1. GTDB lineage: Bacteria > Bacillota > Clostridia > Oscillospirales > CAG-272 > RGIG2000. Next base: position 5,352 of record JAZNYH010000015.1, read on the forward strand.
AATACAAGTGTATTTGCGAGGAATTTAAAAAGCAGATGGCAGATCCAGATTTTGAGGGCTATTGCCATTGTATGCTTTATTACAAATCAAAGGATTAAGGAGAAAAAATATGTCAGTAATTAAGGTAAGTGTAGATAATTTTGAAGAGGTAGTATTAAAAAGCGACAAGGCTGTGCTTGTTGATTTCTATGCAGATTGGTGTGGCCCTTGTAAGATGATAGCCCCAACAATCGAGGAGATAGCAAACGAGCACCCCGAGTATCTTATATGCAAGGTAAATGTTGACGAGGCACTCCCCTTAGCTATCAAGTATGGGGTTGAGAGCATACCAAATCTTGTTGCAATAAAGAATGGCGAGATGACGGGCAGAATTATAGGAATGCGTCCAAAGGAAGCAATTGTTGACCTTCTTAAATAGTAAAATAAGAGCAAGCACAATTTGTGCTTGCTCTTTTCTATGCTATTGCTTTTTGGTAGACTTGAAGGCGTTAGGAGCGAGCGTTACGCCTCGTCGTGGTCAATTGCTCCAAGTCTTGATTGAAATAGCCCCTCAAGCCTTTCAAGCTCCTTGCCCTCGACGGAAACAAAGCACTCGTTCTTTTTGCCAGGGTTAGTCTTTTTGAGAATGTAATACTCTGTGCAAACAGGAACGATAGCCACATATGAGGCACCATCAACGCTCACCTCATCTATTAGCTCATATAGCGTGTCAACGCCATTTTCGTCAGTTAATGTGATGTAATTCTTCTTGCTCATATTAACTCCTATCCTCAATAGTATTTTCACCGAATTCCTTTACAACGACGGTATATCTTGTTGCATACGCCTCCTCGACAAGAGCGTTAAAGTCGAGCTTGCTTTCCTCCTCGACAACCTTTTCAAGCTCGGGGCGTGTGCGTGGGTGGCGTGGCGTGAACACAGTACAGCAATCCTCGTAGGGGAGAATAGATGTATCGTATGCACCAATACGCCTTGAAATTTGAATAATCTCCTCCTTATCCATACCGATAAGTGGACGGTAAATTGGAATGTCGGAGAGAACATTTGTAACATTAATCGCCTTCATGGTTTGGCTTGCAACCTGACCAAGGCTCTCGCCTGTGATTATAGCGTCACAGTAATTATCGTGAGCGAGCTTGACGGAAAGAGCCATCATATAACGGCGAAGGAGCAGAGTGAAGTAGTCCTCATCGCAGTTGTCACGAATAAGCTCTTGAATTTTTGTAAGGGAGATTATATGCACCCTCATACGCATAGTGTAGTTGGTCAGCACCTTAGCAAGCTCGAGCACCTTTTCCCTTGCTCTTTCAGAGGTGTAGGGGAAGCTTTCAAAGTGGATAGCCTCAATTTGAACACCACGCTTAGCCATCATAAATCCAGCCACAGGGGAGTCAATTCCACCGGAAAGAAGCAAAAGTCCTCTGCCACTTGAACCATATGGAATACCACCCGCACCCTTTTCCTGACCTGCGTGAATATATGCGTGCTTATCACGAATTTCAACCTGAACTATAATGTCGGGATTGTGCAAATCAACCTTGATTTTTCCGCCCATTGCTTCAAGCACCGCAGCACCCACCTCACCAGCAAGCTCGGGAGAGGACATAGGGAAGCTCTTGTCAGCACGCTTAGCACACGCCTTAAAGGTTTTGGCTCCCTTAATACGCTCGGGGATGTGTGTCTTAACCATATCAATAATGGCATCAAGACGCTTTTCACAAACGATAGCACGAGTAACACCCACAAAGCCAAAGACATGCTTTGCCTGCTCGGTCATCTCATCAATCATATCTGCGCTATCATCATCAAGAGGCTCGCAGAAAACAGTTGATTGTGAATAGTATATATTAAAATTTCCAATTCTTCTTGCACGACGACGAAGCTCCTTCAAGAGCTTTGCCTCAAACTCGGAGCGATTTGCTCCCTTCAAAATGATTTCGCCGTATTTGCAGAGAATTACCTCGTTTAACCTTTCGCTCATCTTACCTGACCGTCACCCTTAATGATATATTTTGATGTTGTTAGGGCATCAAGTCCCATAGGACCTCTTACATGGAGCTTTTGAGTTGAAATTCCAATCTCAGCACCAAAGCCGAACTCGCCACCATCTGTAAAGCGTGTAGAAGCATTTACATAGAGTGCACACGAGTCAATCGAGCTTGTAAATAGCTCAGCGTTGCGTGCGTTTTCCGTGACAATAGCCTCACTGTGTCCTGTTGTGTATTTGTTTATGTGAGAGATAGCCTCAGCAGTATCGCTAACCACCTTAACTGACACGATATAGTCATCGTATTCGGTAGCAAAGTCCTCCTCGGTTGCACTCTTAATTCCTTTGAGAATAGCGACAGTGTCAGCACAGCCACGAATATCAAGAGCAAAGTCCCTTGTAGCCTCATAGAAGCGAGTTAAAAACTCCCTTGCAACGCCCTTGTGAACAAGAATTGTTTCAATGGCATTGCAAACAGAGGGGCGTGAGCACTTAGCGTTAAGTGCGATTTTAAGAGCCATATCAATATTTGCACTCTCATCGACAAATAGGTGACAATTTCCTGCACCTGTTTCGATAACGGGCACGCTTGCGTTCTCAACAACGCTTTTTATAAGCCCCTTACCACCACGAGGAATAAGAACATCGACAAGTCCACGCATTTTCATAAGAGCACTTGCACTATCACGAGAGGTGTCCTCGATAAGAGAAACGGCATTTTCGTCAACGCCACACCTCAAAAGAGCTCCACGAATGAGCGAAACCATACACTTGTTTGAGCAAATTGCCTCCTTGCCACCACGAAGCACAACGGCATTACCACTCTTTAAGCAGAGCGAGGCAGCGTCGGGGGTAACATTTGGGCGTGCCTCGTAAATCATAGCGACAACGCCAAGAGGCACCTTTATTTTGTGTATTTCAAGTCCGTTTGGGCGTGTGAAAATCTCGCCCGCACCCACAGGGTCTGCAAGCTCGGAGATTTTAATAATCGCATTTGAAATGCCCTCGATGCGAGCCTTGTTTAGCATAAGACGGTCGAGCATAGCCTCGCTAATGCCGTTTGCCTTAGCATTTTCAAGGTCTATTTTGTTTGCCTTGATTATTTCATCTGCATTATCAAGAAGCGTTTTTGCAATTGTGCAAAGGAGGGAATTTCTCTGTGCGCCACTAAGAGTAGCAATAGAGCGTGAGGCACGCTTAGCACCCTCGCAAAGAGCCCTTACTGTATCAAAAGAGTTCATATTATTTCTTTCCTTTCGCTGCAAAGTATGTTCCAACATGCTTTCCATCTAAGATGTCGTAGAGAATAGCGGGATTTTCACCGTTTATTATAAGCATAGGGATACCATAGCTATTCGCAATCTGCGCAGCGTTTAGCTTGGCAATCATACCACCCGTTCCACGATTAGTTCCCGTTCCACCAGCATAGGAGCGAATTGTTTCGTCAATTTCTTCAACACGGTCAATTAATTTTGCATCAGCATGCTTTCTTGGGTCCTTGTTATAAAGACCGTCAATATCACTCATATTGATTACAATATCAGCCTCGCAAGCAACTGCAACATACGCAGAGAGCGTATCATTACCGCCAAACTCAATTCCCTCGCAGGAAACGGAGTCGTTTTCGTTTACAACAGGAATACAGTTCATACGAAGAAGGGTAAAGAAGGTATTCTTTATGTGTTCAAGACGGCTCTTGTCATCAATAACATCCTTAGTCATAAGAATTTGAGCAACGGTGTGTCCGTAGACTGAGAAAAATCCGTCGTAAATCTTTATCAGCTGACCTTGACCAACAGCGGCACACGCCTGCTTTTCCTCAAGGGTTTGAGGGTACTTAGGCATATTGAGCCTTGCATAGCCTGCTCCAACTGCACCTGAGCTTACCATAACAACCTCGTGTCCTGCATTCCTCATATCTGAAACTGCACGAGTAAGAAGCTCAATGCGACGGAGATTTAAAGCTCCGTTTTGGTAGGTAAGGGTAGATGTACCAATTTTTATAACTATTCTTTTACAATTTTTTATGATGCCCATAATTTTCTCCAAAATATTATAAAACGACTGTTGAATTTTGCCGTTTTGTGTTGTATAATTAATTTATGCTTATATAATACAATATAAAAAGCGAAATTTCAAGACTTTGAGGCAAAATTGAGGTAAAAGAGCAAAATGAAGCAAAAATTTTATGTAGAAATAGCGGGCGTACGCCTTGGTATTGTGTCCGAGGAAGGGCAGGAATATGTTGAAACCATCGCAAGGGCGGTGAATGATAAGATAAATCAAATGGTTCGCTCGCAGAAGAACTGCTCACTTGTAGAGGCTGCGATTTTTTGTGCTATGGATTGTTATAGTACAGGTCAAAGTGACGGCAGAAAGGTTAAAAATCTTGAAGCGCAGGTGGCACTTTATCAAGCAAATGTAAGCCGTTTGAAAAAGGAAAACGAGGAGCTTCGTGCGAAGCTATCGGGACAATAATCTATGAAGCAAAAAATAGAGCTTTTAGCCCCTGCGGGGGATATGGATGCACTCGTTTCGGCAATCGCCTCGGGTGCTGACGCTGTGTATTTTGGAACAGACCTTTTTAATGCGAGAATAAGAGCAAATAATTTCAGCCTTGATGAGGCAGGTGAGGCAATTAGATTATGCCACGCCCACGGCATCAAGGCATTTGTTACGCTTAATATCGCAATTTACGATAGGGAATTTCCAAAAATGCTTGAATATGTATCCTCGCTTTACCAAAGTGGCGTAGATGCTCTCATCGTGTCAGACCTCGGTGCAATGAGGGTTATAAGAGAGCATTTTCCTGACCTTGAATTGCACGCAAGCACGCAGGCAAGTGCACATAACCTTGATGGCGTTGAGATGCTTAGAGAAATGGGCTGTAAAAGAGTAGTTGTCGCAAGAGAGCTTGACAAGGAAAATATAAAAGCCATAGTCAATGGCACAAGGGCAGAGATAGAGATGTTTGTCCACGGTGCGCATTGTATGTCAATGTCGGGACAATGCCTTATGAGCTATGCTATGGGTGGCAGAAGTGGAAATCGTGGCGAGTGTGCTCAGCCGTGCAGATTGCCATATACCCTTCTTTCGGAAAACGGCTATCCGCTTAGCTTAAAGGATATGTCGCTTTCAACTAAAATACCCGAAATTATCGACACAGGTGTCGCATCTCTCAAAATAGAGGGTAGAATGAAGAGTGCCGATTATGTCGGTGGCACGGTTAAGGTATGGCGTGAGCTTCTTGACAAGAAAAGAAGTGCTGATGAGGAGCAAATTAAGCGTCTTGGCAGGCTCTTTTCCCGCCAAGGCTTTACAAGTGGCTATTTTGACTCCTGCGTGAATGATTCAATGCTCGGTATTCGTGCAGAGAGCGACAAGGACGCTACAAGAGAGCAAAAGAGCGTGAGTGTGTCGCTTAAAAAGCCAAGCGTGGATATTTTTGCACGCCTTATCGCAAATGAAAGGGCAAGCATAACAGTAACCCATAACGGCAAAAGCGTAAGCGTCTATGGCGATATGGTAGAAAACGCAATCAATGCTCCTATGAGCGAGCAGGATATTATAAAATCACTATCAAAGCTTGGCTCAACTCCATTTGTCGCAGGCAAAATAGAGCTTGAAAAGGGCGATAATATAATGATACGAGTGTCCTCACTCAATGCTTTAAGGCGAGAGGCAATTGATGCCCTGCTCGGCAAAAGAGAGGCAAAAGAGGTCGACTATGTATCTAAAAAGTGCAAAAAGCCAAGTGAAAAAATACGCTCCGCAGTTTTCTATCAAATGGGACAAATCCCCGAAAATGCAAAGGAGCTATTTGATAGAATATTTGTTCCTGTGTATTACTATGCCGACGGAGAAGAAATGGGAGCTAACGGAATTTGTATGCCCCCAATAATTCTTGACAGTGAGTGGAAGGACACAATTGAGCTTTTAGAAATGGCAAGAGAGCTTGGAGCAAAATACGCTCTTGTTACCAATATAGGTCAGCTAAGAGTGGTTAAGGAGCTTGGCTTTATTCCTGTGGCTGATTTTCGCTTTAATGTGTTTAATTCACACACCATCGAGGCTTTAAGCTCACTTGGTATTGAGGACATAATACTCTCGCCCGAGCTTTCCTTGCCACAAGCAAGGGATATGAGTGGCTACTCGCTTATTGTGTATGGCAAGTTCCCCGTTATGACAACCTTTAAATGCCTTTTCAAGGATAAAACACATTGTAAGCAATGCTCGGGCTATATAACTGATAGAACGGGTGCTAAGATGTATTGTGATAGTGAGTATGGTCACCACACTATAATCTACAACAGCGTGCCTGTTTATATGGCTGACAAAATCGAGCAGATAAAAAATCACTCGTGGCACTTTATTTTTACCGATGAGAGTGCAGAGGAGTGCTACGAAATAATCGAGGCGTACAAGTACGGCTTGCCAACAGATAAAAGGGTAAGGAGGATAAGGGCGTGAGAATAGTTTTAGCATCTGCCTCACCAAGAAGGCGTGAGATATTATCTATGGTTTGCTCGGACTTTGAAATTCGAGTTTCAAGTGCTGATGAGAGCTATGATAGCGACACACCTCTTGACCAAATCCCCAAAATTTTGGCTCAAAGAAAGGCTATGGCTGTTCCAATTGAAAACGGCGAGGTCATAATAGGCGCTGATACTGTTGTTATAGCAAATAATACTCTAATGGGTAAGCCCAAAAGCCGTGAGGAGGCAATAGCAATGCTTAAAGCCTTCTCGGGCACGGAGCACCTTGTGGTTAGCGGAATTTGTATTCGCACAAGGGATACTATCTATGCCGAGAGCGTTACAAGCAAGGTCTATATGCGTGAGCTTAGCCAAAGAGAGATAGAAAAATATGTGGACATCGATGAGCCATACGACAAGGCAGGAGCATACGGTATTCAAGAAATGGCAGGAGCGTTTGTGTCGAGAATAGATGGTGACTTTTATAATATTGTCGGCTTGCCCCTGTGTCGCTTAACCGAAATCTTTAAGGAGAAATTAGGAGTAGAGCTTATATGAACAAAAAGGAAAAGAGAGAGCGTATTGCTCTTGTTGTAGAGGCATTAAAGCACCTTTACCCCGAGGCTAAGTGCTCACTTGAATATGAGGGCGACGCTTGGAAATTGCTCGTTATGGGACGCCTAAGTGCTCAATGCACCGATGAAAGGGTAAATATAGTGTGCAAGGAGCTTTTTAAGGCAATACCAAACGCACAGGCTATGGCTGAGGCTCCAATTGAGCAAATCGAGCAGCTCATAAGACCATGTGGTCTTTATCGAACAAAGGCGCAGAGCATAAAGGCATCATCTGCTCGCCTTATTAAGGATTATGGTGGAGTAGTGCCTGATGAGATGGATGAGCTTTTAAGGCTTGAGGGAGTAGGTCGAAAGATAGCAAATCTCTTGCTTGGCGACCTTTATGGCAAGAGTGCAATTGTCGCTGATACGCACTGCATACGAATTTGTGGCAGGCTTGGAATGTATAGCGACACAATGAAGGATCCGTTAAAAACCGAAATGATAATGTCAGAGCTTGTCGAGCCCGTGGAGCAGAGCGATTTTTGTCATCGCATAGTGCTATTTGGCAGAGAATATTGTATGGCAAGGTCGCCAAGATGTGGCGAGTGTCCGCTAAGACAAGACGGGCTTTGTAATTGGTCAAAAAAATAAGAAAAGGACGAGAAAATCTCGTCCTTTTTTATATAAGACGGCAGAGAAAGGAGAACTTGCTTTTGGAGAAATCAAGGCTTGCCGTTCTTATTTTTTAAATCGTTTTTACGCTCATTATCCCAAATTGCCTTTTGCTCATACCAGCTTTTTGCAATTTCGGATTCCTTTTGCTTTTGCCACTCCTCTACATTAACACCCCCGCCACTTGGAGCGTCCTTAAAGTGCTCAAGCCTTGCAGAGCTTTCCTCCTCGGGCGTTGCACTAAGGCTTGAAAGCTCACTACAAGCAAGCTCAAACTCCTTGTATAGAGCATTAATTTCCTCGATGGTTTTATCAATAAGAGCTATAAGCTCCTCATCGCTCTCATCGGCTCTCATCTCGGTAAGAATGGTCAAAATTCCGTCGACAGCACTCTTGCAATCACTTTCCTCCTCGGCACGCCTAAGGTCGTCAATATAGGTCGTAAAGCGACTCTTAAAGCCCTCGTAACGCTCCTTGCCGTGTGGTGGTGTGCTTATCGAAATAGCACGAGCACCCTGTGGTCTGCCCATGGAATCGGGAGAGGTTGGTGGAGAATCGGGCCTTTCCTCTCGCCCGTTTTCTTGCTCGCCACCCTGTCCGTGAGGTGGCTCATTCATTTCGTCCCCATCAGCTTTTGCTATGCACGCTTCAAGGCTTGTTACAATTTTTTCAATGCTTGTCGAAAGGGAAGAAAAGATTTTCTTTTTAGTAGCATTTAAATTAGCTTGGGTTTCCTTTATGTTGTCTTCCTTAGCCTTTTTCTCAATTTCAGAGATTTTTTCGTAAAGCTCGGTTATGGAGATTTTAGCATACTCACTCTCATCAAGCTCCCCACCGAGGCTCTTGTAGTAGAGAATAAGAGCATACTTTTGCTCATCTATTCCATAAAGGTCAGCCTCTGCTGTAAGTGTAGGGCTTTGAACACCCGTAATAACAACACCAGGCATATTTTTCTTGGAAAACTCATCAATAAACATACTCTTGAATTGCGAGGTCATTTGCTCATCACGAGTGCCGTTTTTGCTTGTCGCACTCGCCAAAATAGCGTTATTATCACGCTCCGAGGAGAAGTAGCCTAAGCGTACGCACTTATCAAAAATCAAGGCAACTGCTTCTTTTGGAGTCTTTCCTGTAAAATCAAGGTCGCAAATAAGCACGCTTCCGTCCTCATTTAACGCCTGCGCTCCTGTTACAATATCATTTTCATCGTAATAAATTTTTATCGACGGATTTATATCAATAACAACATAGCCACCCTCTCGTACAGGGGAGATATCGTTTGAGTTTTGTGTGAATAAAATAACTGCATATATTGCAAAAAACGCTACAATAAGAGCAATAGTAAGCCTGAGCCAAGCACGGCTTCTAATTACCTCGCCCTTGCCATCGGCACTCACCAAAACAGCCTCACTTACGGGGGAGGGCGAGGCTTGCTCACACCTTGCCATAACGGCAGAGAAGTCAGAGCAGGACGCTGTCGAAATATCTTTTTTTAGTTGTTTTTTTATAGAAGATTTTCTCACTTTGCTCCCTCCATAAATTTTTTAAGCTTATTAAGTGCCTCCTTGTGCTTCCACGACACGGTGGGGCGAGGCATATCTAAGTATTGTGCAATTTCCTTTGCCTTAACGCCCGAGGCACGAAGAAGAACAATTTGTCTTTCATCGGGCTTCAATATTTTTAAGGCACTTTTTATAGTTACGCTAAGCTCGATATCTGTTTCATACGAGCCAAGATAATCATTCTCCGAAAAATCCACGCTCATCTCGTGAGAACGCTTTTTTAGAAGATTGAGAGATTTGTTTCGAGCGATGGTAAATATCCAGCTCTTATAGCCGACGCCTCTAAATTTGACCGAGTCTGTCCACACAGCAACAAAGGTGTCCTGCATAAGCTCCTCGGCAAGGGCGTGGCTTTTAATTATGCTTAGGCAAACCGAATAAACGCCTTGCCTAAGCTCGTTATATAGTCGCTCAAAGGCGACCTTGTCATGATTTGCTATCTTCGGTGCAAGCGAGTCAAGACTCATCGGTTAGCCCCCTTGTGTAAAAGTAAAATATACTTATATTTTAACTCTTTTTTTGTTTAAAGTCAAGAGAGGCTTGCAATACTTATTTTCGCTTGCTTTCCTTTTGCTCTCTAAAATGCTCTATCGCACCATCAACCATGCTTCCAAAATCCTGCTTTATTTTTTCGCCAACCTTGTCAGACGCTTCCTCAAAGCTCTTGTCAATTTCGTCAAGTCTGCCTTGCTTATCGGTATCAAGCACAGCGTCCTTTTTTATTTGTGCAAGCTCAATGGAAAGCTCTCTTATAATCGCCTTAACATCGCCAAGGGTTGTAGCATCGTTTTCACCATAGATTTCGGTAAGACGGGCAAGCTCTGCCTCTGTTAGTACATATGCATCAGGTGAATACTTGTCAAGAATAGCCTCAATGGAAGCCTTAAGCTCATCGCCTCTTTCAAAGAGCTTTTTATCAAACAGATGCTCAATCTCATCTACTGTGATAAGCTCATCAGCCATAAGCGCCGTAGCAAGCTCCTCACCTACGAGAGTGCAAATAGCCTCAGCGTCCTCAACGGAAAGAGTAGCGTTAAGAGCGTTTTTCTTTATTTCCTTATAAAATTCAGAAACGGAATAAAGCTTTTCCCAGGTGGAGATAAATTCCTCGCCATAAACCTCGGCGATTTTCTGCTCCTTGTCCTTCTTTATCTCTTCCTTACGCTCCTTAATCTTCTCACGAACCTCATCGCCTACCATTCCCTTGAACTCATCAGCATAGCCCTTCAAAAGCTCAATTAGCTCCTTGTGGCTCATAGAAGCGCCCTTTTCAATAGTCATCTCAGGGTCGAACTCCATAATTGACTTGATAAGTCTAAGCTTAGCAGGTGTCAAATCCTTGTAAAGCTCGGGATTTTCATCCTGAAGAGCCTTAACCTCACGCTCATCAGCAAGGCGTGGATTTGAGTTTACAATAGCTCTTGAGCTACCTCTTTGAGCACCGTCCTTAGCCTTTTTCTCAATCTCGGCTGATGATTCATCATCCTCAGAGGTTACAGTAATCTTTACAGCGGTATTTTCATCGTTTATAAAGCCAAGCTCCTCAGCAAGTGCAACAATTTTCTCGGTTGCCTCATCGGTAGTAAGACCAACAAGGTCCTCGCCCGACAAAAGCACCTCGGCATCATCGTTGCAGGCAATTACGCTAACAATTTTTCCATTTTCAATTACAAGCTCAATAGATGGATTTATATCAATAGCAAGATATGAGGTCGCTAAATTCGTAGCACTTGGTGCCTCATTCGTGCTTGATGAGCTTGAAGCACTCTGCGTGTCTGTTATAGCAGGGATTGCACACGAGGAGAGTGATAATACAAGCAATAATGCAAGCATAAGTGAAACTAATGTTTTGTTAAATGTCTTCATAATTTTTACCTCTTTTCCTTTATTTGGGCATTTGCCCCTTGTACCATAATAGACAATCCAAATTTAAAAAGCGTTGGTAATTTTTGAAAAAAATAAAAGGAGCTAAAAACGCTCCTTAAATTATATGCTTTTTAAAATGTTTGAGAGGATATAGTTGCTAACAAAAAAGCCCTTAGTGGAGAAGGAATAATTCCTTCCTTTTTTAATTATATATCCATCCTTTATGTATTTATCCGTATCGTAATACTCCTCAAAGGAAATGCCAAAGCGAGCTATAAGCTCATCATCATTGACGCCATCGCAAAGACGCATATGGAGCATTACATACTCATCAAGCATCTGCTCCTTGGTAAGCTCTACGCTTTCCTCAAGGACACGAGAGGGCATAGCACCACCCTTTATCGTGGATATATATTTCGTTATGCTATCCTCGTAAAAATATCTGCAACCATCAAAAAACGAATGTGCACTCGGACCAAGCCCGATATACTCCTCGCATAGCCAATATTTCATATTGTGTAGGCATCTTTTACCAGCCCTTGCAAAGTTGCTAATCTCGTATTGCTCATAGCCTGCCTTGGCAAGACGGGAGCAAAGAGATAAATACATCTCGTACTGCTCATCCTCGCTTGGGATAGTGAGCGAATCTATCATTTTTGCAAAGGGTGTATTACCCTCGATTTTTAGGCAATACGCAGAGATATGCTCGGGGGCTAATTTGACCACATAGTCGAGCGTTTCTTCAAGCATAGATAGCTTTTGTGAGGGCAGAGCATACATAATGTCAATATTTATGTTGTCAAAGCCACACTCTCTTGCAAGAAGGTACGATCTCTCAAAATCATCAAGGGTGTGTATTCTGCCAAGGACACAAAGCTCGCTATCAATAGCACTTTGTAGTCCTATGCTAAGGCGATTAATGCCACACTCACGCCACGCCATAGCACGCTCATAGGTTATGGTATCGGGATTTGCCTCTATTGAAATCTCGGCATTTTCAGCCACAGGTAGGGCTTTTCTTATCGCTCCAAAAAGACGCTTAATATCATCAGCACAAAGGAGCGAGGGAGTGCCACCACCAAGGAAAATCGTATCAATAATGCAATCCTTATAAAGCGACGCCTCGGCATCAAGCTGTGAGCAAAGAGCAGACACATATTCGCTCAAATTATCGTCACAGGGGCGAGGAAGTGAATAAAAATCACAGTAATTACACTTTTTTCTACAAAAGGGTATGTGAATGTAAAGACCTAAGGCTTTTGACATATTACTTCTCACTGTCATCAAGCTTAAGCACAGCCATAAACGCCTCGGGGGTAACCTCGACAGAGCCAAGACGGCGCATCTTCTTTTTACCCTCCTTCTGCTTTTCAAGGAGCTTCTTTTTACGAGTTATATCTCCACCATAGCACTTAGCAAGGACATCCTTTCTTAGTGCCTTTACAGTTTCACGAGCAATAATCTTAGAGCCAATTGCCGCTTGAATAGGAATTTCAAAGAGCTGTCTTGAAATGTTATCCTTCAATTTTTCGGCAATCTTTCTTGCTCTTGGGTACGCCTTGTCAGCGTGAACAATAAATGTAAGAGCATCGACAATTTCGCCATTGAGAAGGAAATCAAGCTTAACAAGGTTGCTCGCCTCGTAGCCCGCAAGCTCATAATCAAGCGATGCATAGCCCTTGCTACGGCTCTTTAATGCGTCAAAGAAGTCGTATACAATCTCGTTAAGAGGCAAGGAGTAGTGTAGCTCAACTCTTGTTGAGTCGAGGTATTTCATATCCTTAAATATACCTCTACGGTCCTGACAAAGGTCCATAATTCCGCCAACATAATCAGTAGGCGTAATAATGCTTGCCTTAACCACAGGCTCATACGCTGTGGATATTGTGTCGGGGGCTGGGTAATTTGAGGGGTTGTCAACGAAGATGGTTTCTCCGTCGGTCTTTTCAATTTTGTAAATAACGCTTGGGGCTGTGGTTATAATATCGAGATTGAACTCACGCTCAAGCCTTTCTTGAATTATCTCCATATGCAAAAGTCCAAGGAATCCACATCTAAATCCAAAGCCGAGGGCAATAGAGGTCTCAGGCTCAAAGGACAATGCGGCGTCGTTAAGCTTTAATTTGTCAAGAGCATCACGAAGGTCATTATAGCGTGCTCCGTCAGCGGGATAAATACCCGAGAACACCATAGGAAGAGCCTCTTTAAAGCCGTTAAGTGGCTCGGAGGCGGGGTTTTCAGCGCTTGTTACAGTGTCACCAACCCTTGTTTCACCAACGGTCTTTATGCTTGCGGTAATGTAGCCAACCTCGCCCGCACTAAGGCTCTCACCTCTTTTAAGTCCAAAGGCGTCAAGATAGCCAACCTCAACAACATCATAGGTAGCTCCCGTGCTCATAAGCTTAATTGTGTCGCCTGCTTTAAGTGTGCCGTCAATTACACGCACATAAACAACAACACCGAGGTATGCGTTATAATACGAGTCAAAGATAAGACATTTAAGAGGAGCGTTAGGATCTCCCTTAGGTGAGGGAATACCAGAAACGATAGCGTCAAGCACCTGATCGATATTCAAGCAGACCTTTGCAGAAACGGCAGGGCAATCCTCGGCGATAATACCGATAACATCCTCAATCTCAGCCCTTACTCTGTCAACATCGGCAGAGGGCAAATCTATCTTGTTAATAACGGGAACAATTTCAAGGTCAGCATCAACCGCTAAGTAAGCGTTTGCAAGCGTTTGTGCCTCAATTCCCTGAGTGGAGTCAACAACGAGTAACGCTCCCTCACACGCATTTAACGAGCGAGAAACCTCGTAGTTAAAGTCGACATGGCCGGGGGTGTCTATGAGATTTAAAACATAGTCCTGACCGTCCTTGTGTGTATATTCGATTCTAACTGCACGAGCCTTTATTGTAATACCACGCTCACGCTCGAGGTCCATATTGTCGAGTAATTGCTCCTCCATCTCACGCTTTGAAACAGCGTTACAGTATTCGAGAATCCTGTCGGCAAGAGTGCTTTTTCCGTGGTCGATATGTGCAATTATAGAAAAGTTTCTTATGTTTTCTTGCTTTTTGTCCATTTTGTCCTCTTAATCCATATTAAAAGCGCTTGATGGGGACAAGCGCTTAATTAAAATCTTTTTTTCAAAAAGGCACGAATTTTAGAGCCCTTTTTGAACAGTATCATTCCTGCGCTATACACGATATGGTTGTGCAAAAATCTCGTTTTGAAGGAGATTTGCGCCCTTGGAATTATCGTTTTTGCTTCCTTTGACCACGCAACTATCTTGCCCTGATGCTTGCACATATGCTCAATTGAGCGACAGGTGTAGTCATCTGACTTTTGATAAAAGGCGTCAGTAGGCTTATCACTATCTCTAAATAATTGGCGAAGAGCCTTATCAATCTCTGCAAGGTTCTCGGGAAGAATACGATTTTTAGTGTATGCACTTCCGTCCTTAAAGGTAGAGGTGCGTAGTGCTTCTATACCATATCTTTCCTTGATAACGGGAATGGCAGAGGGGTATTTTTTAGATTTTGCGTGCGAGAAGTGAGAGCGAGCCATAAGCTCATTCCATCTCTCAATATGCTCACTAATCTCGGCACGGTGAACATTATCGCCGATATTATCACGCATAGCCCTTAGCGTATCGGTCATAGCGATAATTTGATTTATGAGCTTTTCCTCGCTTGAAACATTAACGCTTTGGCGAGGGTGAATACGATAAAAATAGTAGCCTGTGTGGATATTAACTGCCTTTTTTGCGTGCTTGAAGGCAAAGAAGTTAATAAGCACATCCTCGGAGTAGGACACAGGTCCCATTGAAAGCTCAAGAGCCTCAATCTCCTTAACTGCATCAAGAAGGACCTCGCGCTTAAATATCTTGTTCCAAAGAACAAAGTATGAGTGCTCCCGTCCGCATTGAGAGGTAAAGAGCCTTAGCACATCATCGCCCTTGGCACAAAGCTCACCCTTAATGGTTGTATCTCTTGTGCAGATATACTTGGCACGCTCTGAGTGGAACGCCCAATCGTTTATAACAATATCAGCACCCTCACGCTCAGCACAAAGGAGCATAGGTGCGTGATAGTTGAACGATGAGGAGTCATCGCTATCATAGAAGGTGACAAAATCACCCTCTGCAAGCTTTAAGGCGTACATTCTTGTAGCCAAGATGCCACGGTTTTCGGTTTTTACATAGCGTAGCTTATATGTGTCGATAAAATCCGAATAATCAACCTCGCTACCGTCATCAATTACCAAAATTTCATAATCGGAAAAGGGCAGAGTTGAATTTCTTATAGATTCAAGACACTCTCTGAAATATGGTCTGCTTGTGTTGTAAATGCAGACAATAACGCTAAGCTTCATATTACCCATCTCCTTTCGTGAATTTTCTCAAATGTCGTGCAAGCGAGCGTAAAAAATACACCTGAGTGTATTAATATATAATATAATATCACAATAAAATCCGCTTGTCAATAAAAAATGCGTGTTGTTTTACAAAAAAATTCGACAAAAAACGGGCGTTGCAAGGGCAACACCCGTAGTTTATTTGATTAGAAGCTATATCTCTTTGAGTATTTGTCAAACGCAGTAACGAAGTCTTGATTGTTTTGTGTCTTAACAGCATTGAGATACTCGTGAGTTTCAAAGCTGTCGTGAGCAGTTTCGATAATCGCAACCGCAATGTTCGAGCAGTGGTCGGAAACACGAGAGTAGTTATTGAGAATGTCAGAGAGAATAAAGCCAAGCTCAATAGTACAATTTCCTGCTTGAAGTCGGGAGATGTGGTTGGATTTCGACTTAGCGATAAGCACATCAATAACCTGTTCAAGTGGCTCAATGTTCTTAGCAAGAGCAACATCGTTTGTGGTAAACGCCTTAGAGGTAAGCTCAAGGATTTCACGAAGAGCATTTGTGATAACCTTAATTTCAGCAGTAGCCTCAGGTGAGAAGGTGAACTTCTTCTCATACATTTCATCAGCAGCCTTCATAATGTTGATTGCGTGGTCACCAAGACGCTCAAAGTCACCAATTGTGTGAAGAAGCATCGATACCTTTCTTGAATCTGCATCGGAAATAGAACGAGCAGAAACCTTTACAAGGTAAGTGCCAACATTGTCCTCGTACTTGTCGATAAGCTCCTCGTTATCAAGAATGATTTGTGAGGTTTTAGCGTCATATGTGTCGATATTATCAAGAGAAAGCAGAACGGATTTCTCTGCACATTGACACATTTCAACAGTGAGGTTGTAGCACTCTGAGATAGCCACAGCAGGGGATTGCTGAATAAGAATTGGATCGAGGTAAGCAACCTTCTTTTTGGTTTCCTTTTCCTTTACAATCTTGTATGAAAGCTTCATAATAAGACCTGTAAACGGATAGAGAATAACGGTTGCACAAATGTTGAATAGTGTATGGAAGGTTGCAATTCCCCAAACGCTTGGAACATTAGAGAGGAATGCAGGACCTATAATATCAATTACAGCAAATGGTATCATACAAAGCAAAGCGGCAATTGATTTTATAACAAGGTGTGTTACTGCAACACGCTTAGCGTCTGAGTTTGCACCAAGGCTTGAAATAACTGCGGTTACGCATGTACCAATATTGATACCGAGAATAAGAGGAATAACTATCTTGTAGCCCATACCTGTTACCTCGCCGTTTACACCGACAAAGGTTGTAGCAGCAACAAGAACCTGAAGAACACCGGTTGCAGCAGATGAGGATTGAATAACTGCGGTAAAGAGCGTACCAACAATAAATGCAAGCCAAATTCCTGCGTATGGAGTTTCAAAAACCTTAACTACATTTTGGAATGCCTCGCCATAAACAAGCTCCCCTGTGTCTGTTTTTTCACTTAGGAAGTCCATAGCGCCAGACATAAGCTCCATACCCTGCATAAGCACGGCAAAGCCAAGACAAACCTTACCAATATGCTTGTTCTTTCTGTTCTTGTTTCCAAAGAACATAATAAGAATGATACCGATAAGAGCGATAATAGGTGTAAAGAATGAGGGCTTTAAGAAGTTGAGCCAAATCATACTGTCCTTAGCTCCATTCAGTGAGCTAAGACCTGTAATCCAAGGCGTTATTGTTGTACCAATGTTTGAGCCCATAAGCATACCTATTGTTTGAGGCAAGGTCATAATTCCCGAGCCGACAAGACCAACAAGCATAACGGTTGTAGCTGATGAGGATTGGATAACTGCGGTAACACCACAGCCAAGAGCAATGCCCTTTAGCTTACTTGATGATGCACTTTTAAGAATGCTTTCGAGCTTACCACCCGCCATTTTTTCAAGACCATCGGTCATAAGATTCATACCATAAAGGAAGAATGCAAGACCACCAAGAAGAACGACGAATATTTCTGCAATTTCGTAAGGGTTCATAGATAATTTCCTTTGATATAAGATTCGCATAAATGGCGAAAAGCCAAATTACACTATTATAATTCTACATTAAAATCGAGACGATTTCAAGACGGTTTGTAAAAATTTGTGAAAAATAACGAAAATAGTCAAAAAAGCAAAATAAAAACGGGTACTTTTGCCAATACTTACTTGACTTTTCACTTAATATATATTATACTTAATATATATCGATTTTACGAAAGGTAGAATTAGGAATGAAATCCATCTTTTTAAAATGCGTTTCACTTTTGCTTATTTTTGTAATGCTTTTCTCATTGGTTGCGTGCAAAAAGGACGACACACCAAAGCTTGACACAACAGTAAGAAAGCTTGACCTTAATTATGATATGGCATATTGTGGAATATCATTAAAGGACCTCAGCCCTTTATTTGATGAGCAGGAGCTTGATCCCATTAACCCAGGCTTTCTCTATCCAACAAGCTATCTGTTGCCGTTTGATTACGATAACGACGGAGATATTGATCAAACCGACTACGACTCGAAGTTTGAGCTTACTATCGACTTTGAGGTGAGAAAGCATGTTGATAGCGTATATTTGTTCTTTAAGGAGGCGGGGCATCCTATCACAATTCAGGTTGGAACTGCGTTCAATTATGAAACCACAATCGACTTCGTTTCAACTGCAACAGGCTGGAATCAGGTTAAGATTGACAAGGATACACGCTATGTAAATCTCATATTCAAGAACACACCTGCTGATCCACCATACGAGGTTATGGTATACGGCTACGACCTTGGCGAAAAGGTTCCTGTGCTTGAAACGGTTAATCATAATAAAACCCTTGGCTACCTTGTTGGTATAAACGGTCATAGTAAGCCAGGCGGAAACTCCTCAACCGATGTTATGTGTGCAGGCTATTTTAGAGACTACACAGGCTGGGGTGCAGGCTATCATACAAACCTTTACCCGAACGCTGCGAGTGATTTTTCAACTGCAACCTATGTATCTCGTATGGACGCTATCTACAAGATATTAGGCGACAACAAAACCGATTGCGTGCCTTGCTTTGAATTTTACCTTAATAGATCTCCCGCACACATAGAGGGCTCAAATAAAATGGAGCCTGCATCATATATGATGTATGCTGAGTTTTTGTATCAATATTCACTAAGATACGGAAACAATCCCGCAAATACCCCCGACCTTGTTAAGGTTGTTAGAGGCAAAAAGGACATAAACAAGAACCTTGTTAAGTGGATTGAGCTCGGTAATGAGCCAAATGGCGAGGACGCAACAGGCTACACCCCATATCAGCTTGCAGCCTTAACCTCTGCATCCTACGATGGACACTGTAATACCCTTACCTCTCCATCGGGAAGTGGTGTTGGCATTAAGAATGCAGACCCTAACATAAAGGTTGCTATGTCAGGACTTGCAGGTATAGGAACAAGATATATTAAAACAATGTGCTTCTGGCTTAGAAACAATAGGGCAGACGGCTCAATTGGTATGGACGCATTCAATGTTCATACATATTGTAGAACAGTTATAACTCATAATGGCTATGGAATTGAGATAGGTATCTCACCTGAGGCTGCTGATCTTGCAGGTCAGCTTAAGGGTATTCTTGATTTTAGAGATAAATACTATCCAGATAAAGAGGTTTGGCTCACCGAGTTTGGTTGGGATACAAACCAAAGCTATCTAACAGAGGGCTCTGCCCACGCCTACGGACCTTATACAGGTAGACAGGTGCAGGCTATGTGGCTCGTTCGCTCTTACCTGATTCTTTCCTCAATTGGCGTTGACCGTGCTGCTATGTATATGGCAAGCGATGTCGGCAAGGAGGAAACAAGCATAGGTAAGTATGGCACAAGTGGTGTTTTAACCTCAGGTGGCGAAAAGAAGGATTCTTATTTCTACATCTACACTCTGAAAAACACAATGGGCGATATGTACTTCGTCGAAAGGGTTGAATCAGGTAACGAGGATGTATGGATTTATAAGTACGAAAATGGAAAGGGTAAGACCTGCTATGCGCTTTGGTGTCCAACCTCTGACAATGTTAGAGTTGACGGCTTTGCTCTTAATGTAGGAGCGGGCAATGTAACTCTTACAGAGATGGCATATGGCGAGCGTTCAGGCGTTTCCACAGCACTTACACCAGCAAACGGCATCGTTAATGTAAATGTAAGCGAGTGCCCAATTCTCGTATTCGTAGAATAAGAATAAACCCCGTGAATTTTAAGGAGAGAGAAATGAACACAAAACCACAAAAGATTCGCATTACCCCCGAGATGATTCTCAATGATATGGGTATTGAGAATGTATCTAACTTCTTTTGCGAATTTGACACAGACGGAGATCCACTATACGGAGTTGAGGGACAAAGACCACAGGTTCACCCAAGACATGACCATTGGTGGGTAGGTAAAACTGATTTAGCATTTACTGTTGATTTGGGAGCTATTTACCAAATTACCAATATGTATATCTATAACGACTACGACGAATACAAGCCCGAGCAGGACAAGGCGGACTATGGCGTTCGTAAGGTTAGAGTTAAGATGGGAACTCCATTTAGCTGGGAGTATAACGAGGAGCTTGCTCCTAAGGTAAGAGAGTGGACTGGCTTTGAAACAAGCTATAAGACACAGTATATCAACTTCTCATTCAATAACAACCAAGCACCAAGCGAGATAGTTATCTATGGTTACGAGGTTGCTCCAAGCCCCGAGGTAATCCCCGAGAAGAAGGAGCATAAGCCAAGCGACCTTAGTGAGTTTGTTGGAATGAATGCGTTTGTAAACGATGGCGATGATGTATTGCGTGCAGTAACCTATATTCGTGAGTATCACCCTTGGCTATGGAGCTGTACTCCCGACCTTGAAAACACTAAGATTGCATTTAGCCCAAGCTTTGCAGGTCCATGGGACTTTGATGAGTTCTATCGCAAGACACACGAGTTTGGAATTGATGTTTGTCCTGTTATCTCAACTCACTCAAAGAGATGCCCCAAGGACGGCACCTGTGATTCAACTGATCCTAAGAACTATATGAGCTATGCAACAATGCTTTTCCAATTTGTTGCAAGATATGGTAGCAACAAGGACATTGATCCAAGCCTTATTAAGGTTGCAGACGGACAAGAGGTTAAGATTGGTCTTGGCTACTTAAAGAGCGTAGAGCCACTTAATGAGCCTGATGGAACTTGGCTTGGCAGAGATCCATACTTCTCACCCTTTGAGCTTGCAGCGTTCCTTAGCATGTGCTATGACGGACACGAGGGTATGTACAAGAATGTCGGCGTAAAGCAGGCAGACCCTAACTTCAAAATGTCAATGTCAGGTGGAGCAGGTCTTAACTCCAACTACATTAGAACAATGGCGTTTTGGTGCAAGTACAATCGTAAGGACGGAAGGCTTCCATTTGATGCAATAAATGCACACTGCTACTGTGGTAAGAAGCTTGATGAGGAGGGCTTAGCTAAGCTCGTTGATGTAAATATTGATGACCGTGGCGACCAAGGCTCAGCGGTTTATATGGGCATTAGCCCAGAGGAGGGCGATATTGTCGGTAGATTTGATAGTATTCGTGACTTCCGTGACAGATACTATCCCGATATGGAAATTTGGCTCACTGAGTTTGGTTGGGATACTAACCAAAGCTGGAAGACCTCAACAGCGGCACACGCATACGGACCATTTACAGGCAGACAGGTGCAGGGAATTTGGCTTGTTAGAGAATACCTTCTCCTTTCCTCAATAGGCATTGAAAAGGCTGCTATGTATATGTCCCGTGACTGTGGTCCTGAGGAAACTGCTGTTGGAAAATACGGTTCAAGTGGACTTATTAGATTCCCAATCGAGATTAACCCAACAAATGTAATTCAAGGTAACAAGAAGGATTCCTTCTATTATGTATATACCCTTAAAGAGGTTCTTAAAAATACAAGCTTCGATTGCGAGCTTCCATCTGGTAATGAGAATGTTAAGGTGTTCAAGTATGTAACCAAGGAGGGCAAGGCAACCTATGCCGTTTGGTGCACAACATCAAATGCTCTTACAGTTGATATGAGGCTTAATGTTGGCGAGGGAGAATACACCCTTGTTGAGCTTGAAAACGAGCGTTATAATGGTAAACGCTCTGACCTTGCAAATGAAAATGGCGAGGTAAGCTTCACCGCAAGCGAGAGCCCTGTGTTCATTGTTGAAAAATAAAAATAAAAGGACGAGAATTTCTCGTCCTTTTTGCTTTGATGTAGGCTTGCTTGATAAAGCCCCCTTCAAATTCGTTTCTTTCTATTTTATAAAATGTACAAGGCAAAAAAATAGGCACTCGATTGAGTGCCTATTTGATTTATTAGTCAACCATGATAAGAGTTACAGACTCACCAACATCAACCTTAACCTTGCCGTCCTTAACCTGAAGGTTAGAGGAGAAGCCGTCAATGTCGTTATCGATAAATCTTACAGCCTTTGCGCTTGAACCAGGGATGGCGATTTCAAAGTTGTCAACGGTTGTGCCGTCCATTGTAGGACACCATACTGCGTATGCAGTTTTTCCGTCAGGATTCTTGAACTCGTAGAGCCATACATTGTTGTTACCTGTTGCGATTTCTCTTGTGAAGGTGTAATCGTTGAGGTTGCTCTTAAGAGTGTAGATGTAGTAGTAAGCGTCCTTAGCTTCACCCTTGCTATCCCAAATACCGCAGGTTCCATACTTACCAACAGAGGTTCTATCATCGCCTGCGTCCTCGCACATGTACATAGTAGCCTTATCAAGACCACAGCTTGAGAAGAGGATGAAGGCACGAACGATCCAGTCGCCGTGAATTTGGTGAACTCTTGCGAACTTGTCGTCCTCATCAATATCGCCGTCGCCGTCCATGTCAGTTACATTGTAAGCGTGGCAGGATGTCATTGTTTCATAGCTTTGGTTAGTATCCCAACCAAACTCAGTAAGCCATACTTCCTTTTCAGGATAGTACTTATTTCTATACTCAATCATAGGTGAGAGAGCTTGAACTATACCGAAGGATTCTGGACAAACACCAACAGTTAGGTCGATTCCGTTCAAGTAGTAGGTGTAGCCGAAGTATGAGTGGTAGTTGAATGCATCAAAAGCAACATTTCCATCAGTACGGTTTGCCTTGAGCCAGTAAACCATAGTGATCATATATCTTGTTTGAAGACCAGCAAGACCAGCAATAGCAACCTTCATATTAGGGTCACCATTTACAGCTCCGAAGTGGTAGCCATTCTTTTCAACCTGAGTAGAGGTAAGAGTACCTTGATGTCCGTCATAAGAAGCTGATTGGAGAGCAGCGAGCTGATATGGAACGAAGCCAAGTGAATCCTCACCGTTAGGCTCGTTACCAAACTCAAGCCACTTAATTGTACCAGCACCTGCTGCTGTTGTAGGAGTTTGTGTATGTGCTTTTAGAGTTTTAAGTGTATCAGCAGATGTATTTGAGCCGTAGCGAGCTGCGAACCAATACATATTATCTGCATAGAGGAAGTAAACCTCAGGGTTGCACTTCTCCCAGTGGTTTATTTCGGTTACAAACTTACCGTCTGAGCCCTTTACAGGAAGACCGTCCTCGTCAACCTGTCTTGCTATACCAGTCCTTGAATCCCATTGTACACAAGGAACAACAAGAAGCTTCTTGGAGAACTCTGAATAGAGTGAGTCGAAGTTACCTGTCCAGCCAGCACCAGGAAGGTTTGACTTACCAGGGTAAGCAGATTCAGCGTATGACCAACCAAAGTTGTGGTACTCACGCATTACATTTACGCAAGCGAGCTGATCGGTTGTGGTGTGACCACCGCCACCTGCGGTAAATCCACACATACCAAGAACCTCACCAACGGAGGGAAGCTTGTGAAGAGTTGTAGCGATAGGATCGCCCTCACCCTTTTGATATCCGTAAAGGTGAATCTCATTAGGAGCGTATCCGTCCTTGAAGATAACCTGAACATATCTTGTTACTGCACCGATTTCAATCTCGTTCCAGCTTGTAGGAGTGAGCTGATCCTTAGTAAGGGTTACAGTGCCGTCCCACTTGTCATCCTCAGCTCTGAAATCAACAGGAGTGAGGGACCATCTAACCTTAATTTCACCGTAGTCCTCAGCAATATCCTTGAAGAAGAGGTTAACAGTTGAAATATAGTGCTTGTATTCAAGGTCAACAATAGGTGAAAGGTTCATTCCAGCCTTGCCCTGATCAATGTTGCTCTTGTTGCCCTCTGTGTCATTTGGATCTCCAAAGAGAACACCAAGGTTAGTTGATGGGAATATAAGTGAGCTTGCAAGATATTGCTCATCGAACAAAGCGAAAAGGCTCTTGTTTGTCTCACCGTGGTAAACAGAGTTCATTTTGGTTTCGTAGTCGATAGGAATCTGCTTGTTACCACCAACTCTTACAATCTCCATGCCGGCTGTGGATTTAACAGCAACCCAGTAAGCCTTTGAGAGTGAAGGTGTAATACCCTTAACAACGAGAGTCTTTTCAACCTCGCCTGTAAGAGAGTAGTCAGCCTTAGTAGCCTTGTCAAAGTTCTTTTCTGTGATTTCCTTATCGGAATATCTAATGTCGAATGCTACATCCTTGTCATCTGAGTAAACATTGAATTTGAGAGTTGCGCTTCCGTCAGCAAAATCTACAACACGAAGATAGCGAGGAATAGCAGCACCAGTCAAAACTGTACTCGAGCCAGGATTGTTGGGGTCCTCTGATGTCGAGCTCGATGTATCATCATCGTCATCGTCATCATCATCCTTCTTGCAGGCAGGCAATGTCAAAAGCATGAGCAATGCGAGCATGAAAGCAATAAGGGATCTTAAAAATTTGTTTTTCATTTTGGTCCTCCATCATGGAATTTTAGCATAAAGCTTAGCAAAATTGCTTTTTATACATATATATAATACACTACGCAAGAATTTTTGTCAAGGCATTTTAAGCATTTTTACCTTCTTAAACTTGATTTTTTCATTCCTTTTGTGCAATATGCACATAAATCGAATTGCAGTTTTGGGCAACATTACCATACCCTGCCGTTAGCTCGGAGGTACCTCGCCTTGCTCCTCGTTGGTGCTTGGTGCTTCGTCTTGCTCTTGTGGTGGAGTGGGAGCAATCGGTGGAGAGTAAAGCGATTCAAAGCATTCTATTTGGTATCTTGTATCGTATCGTACGCCAAGAATGTGAATAACTCTTAAATTAGCGTAATTATACTCGGAAAGAGGCTTATCAAGTGCGTCGTTAGAATTGGCACAAATGTAAACCTCGCCATCTCGAATTTCGCTGATTATAATAGTATGGTAAAAAACCCCTTGCTCGTTTTGAAGCTGAATTACATCACCAATTTGAGCCTCGCTAAGCGTTGATACCACGCCATATGGACCAAGTGAGGTGTTTTGCACCATAAAGTTGTAAAAGAACTCAACCCCTGTCCAAGAGGCACTACGCCTGTTTGTTGAAAGGTAATACCAGCCAAAAACGGGCGTGTAATTCATAACACAGCTTCCCGCAAGCACGCATTGTGAAACAAAGTTTGTACAGTTGCCACCTATTCCTGCAAAGGAAAAGAAAAGTGGATTGCGAGCAAAAGCATACCTTCTTGCATAAAGCACAGCTCGCTCTCTTTGATATTCTCGTTCAAGTATCATAAAAAATCCCCCTTATGAGTATTTTATGAAAAAAGCGATAAGAGGTGATAAAATGGTTTTTGGGCTTGAAGCGGACTGCGTTGCATTTGTGCTTGCAATAGGCGTATGCCTTGTAAATGGCTTTACAGATGCCCCAAGCTCCATAGCGACCGTTGTAGCAACAGGCACTCTGTCATCAAGGCAAGCCTGCTTTATTAGCTCGGTTAGCAATCTTGTGGGCTTGCTTGTAATGTCAATGCTTGGTGGCTCGGTTACCAAAAGCGTGCTTTCATTTGTGGAATTTGAACAAAATGCAGGCATAGCTCTTTGCGTCACGCTTTTAACCGTGATAGTTTTTTCAATGCTTTGTTGGCTTTTTTCGATGCCGTCGAGCGAGAGTCACGCCCTGCTGTGTGCGATAGTGGGAGTATCACTTGCAATGAGCAGAGAGGTGAGCCTAAAGCCATTCTTGAAAATACTCGCCTATATGCTTATCTCCACAGGGCTTGTGATTGTCCTGTCAATAGCCCTTTCGAGGGCTACTCGCTCCTATCAGCTACCATATCCAAAATTGCAGGTGGCAGGGTGCGTAATATCCTCGCTAATGCACGGTGCACAGGACGGGCAAAAGCTTGTTGGAATAATGCTGATTTTGGGCGTTGGAAACGCAAAAAGCAACCACATAATGGCACTTTTTCTTGTTTCAATTGCACTTTTTGTAGGCACAATGCTCGGTGGTGGCAGAATAAGCGAGCTCATGGGAAATGGCATAGCAAGGCTCAGCCAAAGAAGTGGAGTTATAGCAGATACCGCATCAAGCCTTTGCCTGCTTGTATGCTCTCTTCTTGGAGCACCCGTGAGCACAAGCAATGTCAAGGCAATAGCAATCTCTGCCTCGGCGTACATAGAGGGCGAAAAAATCAATAAAAGAGCACTCTGCGGAGTAATCCTTGTAGCAATAGCTACAATCCCGTGCTGTGTTCTAATCTCCTACGCCATAGCAAGGCTTATGCTATGACAAGCATTTTTATAGATAAATTGTTGACTTTTACTATCAAGTGTGTTTTAATATAAATACGAGTTGCAAAAATAGATTTTTTTAAAAATCTCCAACCAATAGGCAAAATAGGACACTATATGAGAAAAAAGACAAGAGGAGAAAAATGAAAAAGGAAAAGAAAAAGGACGGCAAGAAAAGGCTATCCTTTAAAATCGTAGCTAAGGATTGTGCCTATGCTATTAGAATGATTGTTTCCACCTCGCCAATAGCGTTTTTGCTACGCTTTCTTCTTGAGCTTATCAACACAGTAGTCTCGTTTATCGTAGGAACATATGTAATAAGATACATAATCAACTCCTTCGAGGCGGGCTTCGATTTTAAGTCTATTGCCCTGAGCGTGATTGTTATGATAGCAGTTCCGCTGGGATTTCAGCTTCTCATAAACCCACTCATTACAATTGTTGAGGATGTGGCGTTTATTAAGGTTGAAAGGAGGGTTCTTGGAAGACTTTATGATAAGTGCACAGAGGTCGAGCTTGCATGCTTTGAAAACCCGGAATTTTACGATAAGTATGTAAAGGCGACGGGTGAGATAACCTGGCGTATGTGGAACCTCACTTGGGCAGTATCCAATCTTTTTAGTGCTATTGTAGGTATGCTTTTGTACGGCTCGCTTTTGTTCACAATGGACCCGGCATTTATAGTCTTTGCAATACTTCCACTCTTTGGAACATTTATAAAGCGTAAGGCAAATGTTTTGTGGCATAAGCATACAACAGAGGACAGGGAGCACCACCGCAGAGCACAATATGCTCAAAGAGTATTTTACTCGGGCGACTATGCTAAGGAGCTTCGCCTTAGTAACGCAAGAGCATTTTTGCTTGAAAGATACGAAAAGGCATCTGATGGCAGAGTTGAGGTCGTTCAAAAATATGGAGTTAAGGAAACGCTTTTAGAGCTTGCCCATACAGGACTTCAATCAATAATCACAAACCCGCTTGCAATAGCGTATGCAGTATGGCGTACAGTTGTTTCTGCCACGCTCGGAATGGGCGACTGTGCAGTTGTAATAAACTCTGTTTCGAGTCTTACAAGCACCTTTACACAAATTACAGACAGATATTTTAGAGCGCACGAGCACGCCTTGTTCTTTGAGGATTTTAGAGCGTTTATGGAATATGAGCCTAAGATGAAGGACCTGCCTGATGCAGTATCACCAAGGCGTGGAACACTAAGGCTTGATAATGTTTCGTTCCACTACGAGGGAAGCGACAGCCTTGTTTTAAAGAATATCTCAATGGAAATAGGCAAAAACGAAAAAATCGCTCTCGTTGGACATAACGGAGCAGGCAAAAGCACGCTTATAAAGCTTCTTTTAAGGCTTTACGAGCCAACCGAGGGAAAAATATCTCTTGATGGCGTGGAGCTTAATCAATTGAGGCTTAATGAATATCGTGCAATGTTTAGTGTTGTTTTTCAGGACTTTAAAACAATATCTCTCCCCGTCGCAGAAAATGTTCTTATGAGACCAAGGCAAGAGGGCGATGACGAGAGGGTTATTGACGCTCTTAAAAAGAGTGGTGCGTACGAGCGTATAATGGAGCTTCCCAATGGCATTGAAACAATGCTAACCAAGGAGTTTGATGAGGACGGCGCAGTTCTCTCCGTTGGCCAAGGACAAAAGGTTGCAATAGCGCACGCCTTTTTGAAAAATGCTCCGTTTATAATTCTCGATGAGCCATCAAGTGCACTTGACCCTGTGGCAGAGAACGAGATGTACAACAATATGATGAGGGCAGGAGAGGGCAAGGCGATGATTTTTATATCTCACCGTCTTTCAAGTGCCGTTTCTGCTGACAAAATTTATATGCTTGAGCACGGCGAGGTTGTTGAAAGTGGAACTCACGCTGAGCTTATGGAGCTTAACGGCAAGTATGCCGATATGTTCAAGAAGCAAGCCCAAAACTATGTCGACATAGACGGAGAGGAGGGCGATGCAAATGAGTAAGAAAAAAGAAAAGGTATCCCTTGCGCAATCCCTTAAAAATAACAAATTTATTCTTTCCACAGCCTTTAAAAGAGCACCTGCTCTATGTGTGATGAGAATGATTATGGGCTTTTTAACGGGACTTAATCACGGTGTCGCCATTTATCTAACGAGCGAAATTTTGAATGCTCTTGATAGGCGTGAGAGCTTTGAGGCGATAATGTGGAAAATAGCCTATATGGCTATATATTTTCTCGCATATCAGCTCTTTTATTCGTGGCACTGGAAGCTATTTAACCCTAAGCACAAGCTACGCTTTATAAGAGATTTACATAAGAGCTTCTTCATAAAGGCATCTGAAATTGATTTAGCCTCATATGACAATCCCGAGTTTTATAGCGACTTTGTCTACGCTATGGAAAGATGCGATAAAAGCATAATGAGCACAGTTGATACAATTGCCGACATAATTAGGTGTATTGTTGCATCTGTGTCCGTATTTAGCGTTGTGATGAATGTCGATTGGATAATAGCTGTTGTTATTTTGGGCTTTTCAATCGTTTCAATGGTAATCCACATTATCGAAAACGGAATTTACTACAAATACGAGCAAAGCTTTTCAAGGGTATGGGGCAAGGATTGGTACATAAGCAGATTTTTCTCGCTTGCCGACTATGCCAAGGAGGTGCGACTCACTCGCATTTCCGAAAATATGAAAAACGAGTTTGAGGAAAACAAAAACGAGGAAAGACGCTTGATAATCAAGCGACAAAGGGAGCTACTTGTTACAAATCTCATAGGCTCGATTTTGACAGTATGTGAGAATGCGTTTATTATTTTATTCCTGTCATATCATCTTATGGTTACGAGGCAGGTTCTGCTCGGTGGCTTTGCAATTGCAATAACTGCCGCACAAAAGATGAGAGGAATGTTTGCTGAGCTTCAATGGAGGCTTGCTGAAATAAACAAGCAATCCGTATTTGCTGACAAAATAAGAAGGTTTCTTGAAACCGAAAGCACAATCGTATCTGGCGAGCGTGAGCTTGACACCTTTGAAAGCATTGAGTTTAAAAATGTAACCTTTGCATATCAGGTTAAGGGTGACAAGGACGCAGAAGCTAAAACTGTCTACGCCCTTCAAGATGTGAGCTTTAAAATTGGCAAGGGCGATAGAATAGCTCTTGTTGGCTATAATGGTGCAGGAAAAACCACTATAACAAAGCTTATGATGCGTCTATATGATGTTACTGAGGGCGAGATTTTGGTAAATGGCTACAACATAAAGGAATATCGTCTTGATATGCTCCGTGAAAAAATAGGAGCTGTATTCCAAGACTATAAGGTCTTTGCAGCAACGGTTGCAGAAAATGTTTTGGCAGACATATACACGCCTGATAAGGAGCAAATCGTAACGAGAGCTCTTGCAGATAGCACCTTTGGCGAAAAGCTTGACACTCTCCCTGACGGAATTGATACAGAGCTTACAAGAGAGTTTTACAAGGACGGCACGGAGCTTTCAGGTG
The DNA here is from genome assembly GCA_045594305.1 of Eubacteriales bacterium. Taxonomy (GTDB): domain Bacteria; phylum Bacillota; class Clostridia; order Oscillospirales; family CAG-272; genus RGIG2000. The sequence continues at coordinate 35,019 of JAZNYH010000015.1, forward strand.
GCGAGGCTCAAAAGATAGCAATAGCTCGTGTTTTCGCACACAATAACGAGCTTATAGTTATGGATGAGCCATCAAGTGCACTTGATCCAATTGCTGAATATAATCTCAACCTCGGTATAGACAAGAACGCAAAAGGCAAAACGGTAGTATTTATAACACACCGCCTGTCGACTACAAGGCATGTTGATAGAATATATATGCTTGAAAATGGCAGAATTATAGAGCAAGGAAGCCATGATGAGCTTATAAAAGAGGGCGGAAAATACGCTGATATGTTCAATTTGCAGGCTACAAAATATCGTGCCCAATCTGCTGATGCTGAGTAAGCCATAATAAAAACAAAAAAGGAACAGCGATTTCGCTGTTCCTTTTCAGTTTTTTTGTCATTATTCAGCCACATCTACGGGTGCTTCCTCTGAATCAGCAGGAGCACTCTTAGTGCTTGAATGTCTTCTTGATGAATGTGAGCCGTGGCGATTTTCGATAACAAGCTTCATAGTTGAAACAAGTGCGAACATCTTAGCGAGCGAGTAAATACCAATTGCTACACAGGTAACAAGCTCTGGCTGTGAAAGAGCATCACGAACCATGTCGGATCTAAATATCTTAGCGATAGAAATGCCAAATGGGAACGCAAACGCAAACACAGAGGTTACAAAAGCGCTAATCATATATGGCTTGTGACGGGTTCTAATAAGCTCAAACTCGCCTTCAAGAATGAAGAACAATGCAAAGATTGCGTACACAAACATCATAGAAATCTTTGTAACATCACCAGGAGTGGTGAGGTGTGTCGCAAAATAGGTGGTAAATACACCGAGGATACACCAAAGAATTACGCTCACAGAGGTAATTGCTTTTAGGAAGGTTGGGATTGCAATCTTGATACGCTTAATCTTCTTAGGAAGTGCTTGGAAAACAAAGTATCCAAGAGCAGGAATGGATATAATCCATCTTAGCACACGGAAGAAGATAGTAGCCTTTGTGGCATTTGTATCGTCAAGGTGTGTCATAGATGTAACACATTCATAGATAAAGAAGGTGAGCATCATTATAACTGCGAAGGCGTCTGCAAAAAGAATGAATTTGTTTGTTTTCTTAATGTGAGAAACGCCAACATTCTCTGCCTTTACGCAAACATAGATGATAGTTCCAATAGTGGAAATTACCATAAGCGCAAAGAGAATGATTATTACATGTGGGAAGGGTAATGCATCAGCCTCTGCATCATAAAGGTATCCAAAGGAAACTCCACCGAGAAGTGCGGTGAAAAGAAGCTCCACGAGGATAACAATGCTAAAAAGCTGAAGAAAGTGATAGGTTTTTTTCATTTCAAATTCCTCTTGTTTGAAGTAATACAGAAGTATTTTACCACAGTTTGCTCGCAAAATCAAGTGTTAAATATAAAAATATAAAAAAGATACTTTTTTGCCGAGCGAGCAAAAAGAAAAAATCACCCAATAAGCGACACTTATCGGGTGATTTTTCTAAAAATGGCTATGCCTGTGTGCGTAGAGCACGCTTCAAGTATCGCTCGCACGACTTTCTAATGCTATCTGCTGTGTTGCCACCGCCAATGTGGGCACAAACCTGATCCCATTCAAGACCGTTTATGTATCTAAGAGAGATAGCAAGACGCAAAAGAGGATCGGGGATTTCGTTTATAAAGCTCATAATTTCCTTGTATAGAGCGATACACTCGCCCAGGTGGACTTGAATTTTCTCTTTGAGGGAGTCAATCTCGCTCTCGTATTCTCCTCTTCTTAGGTATCCAATGCCAATTATCTCCACATGGTCGCCCTTTTTACAAAGAGAATAAAGCCGTGCCTTTTCGTACTCGATTTCTCTGTTGAGTGCGTGTAGGCGTTTAAGAGTGACAAGCGTCATCTAAGACCACCTATGCGACGAAGCTCGCATAGCTCGAACCTTTCAACCAACTCAAAGGCGTCCTCAACCCCTAAAAGGTCGAATAGCTCATACTGGTCAAGCTCCTTTACACAGCTCTCGCAATACCTAACACCATTTGGAAAGGTCACGACAACCTCTCCCTCGTCAAGCTCGTTTTCACAGCTGATACAGTAAACCCTCGTTCCTGGCGAGTAATCTGGACACGATGAAAGATGCCCAAACAATGAATTACAAAATTCACACATAAAAATCTCCTTAAATCTCCGTAGCAGGTGCGGACTCGCTCAAAATAGCCTAACCAAGTCCTTGCCTGCTAAATGCTGTCAAATGATTGATTTACAGACACATATCGCACAAAAAGCTAAATGCTCCTTGCGTGTGTCGCTTGCGTGGGGGAGAAGATATTTGCATATCTCACGCAAAGCTCGTAAACGGCGTGAGCCACGAGCACTCTTACGGGGCTAAGAGATAGGTAAAAAGCAATTTGTTTTTGCCTATGGCGATATTATAGCAAATTAAAATTGCTTTTTCAATAGGAGAATGGGAAAAATATCTGACATTATTTTGAAAAAAGCTCTTGACAATGCAAAAATGCTTTGCTATAATTAAATCAATAAATAGTAAAATTAGATATATTAGTCTATTGATATAACTAATTTATATTGAATTTATACCTTATAAAGGAGATATTATGCTAAAACAAAGATTAATATCTGCACGCAAGGGCGCAGGTCTTACACAGGAGGAGGTTGCACAGCATCTCGGCATTCGTCGTCAAACCTACTCGGCGTATGAGCGTGGAGTTAGCACACCTGATGCAAACACAATTGCACTTCTTGCAAGGCTATTTTCCGTTAGCGCAGGCGAGCTTGTTACGGGCGAGGTATCTGCTAATGCAATTAAGGTCCCTGTTTGCGGTAATGTTGCAGCAGGCGTTCCTATTGATGCTATTGAAAATGTCGAGGAATATGTCGAGGTTGATGCATCCTTGGCAAGGGGAGCGACGCTTATTGGCTTGAAGGTCAAGGGCAGGAGCATGGAACCACGCTTTACAAACGGCGACACAGTTATTATCCGTTGCCAAAATAGCGTCGATAATGGCGATATCGCAGTTGTGCTCGTTGGCGAGGAGGCAACAATGAAAAAGGTTGTAAGATACACCGAGGGCATTCGCTTAATGCCTACTAACCCTGCATATGAGCCAAGATACTTTTCAAATGAGGAAATACAAAATATCCCTGTTACGATAATCGGCAAGGTTGTCGAGCTGAGGGCAAAGATTTAAGGAGATTATTATGTTAGAACAGCTTAAAAAAGAGGTTTACGAGGCGAATATGCTTCTTGTAAAATATAACCTCATCACATTCACTTGGGGAAATGTTAGTGGAATTGACAGAGAAAAGGGGCTTGTTGTTATAAAGCCATCTGGCGTTGAATACGATGAGCTAACACCCGATATGCTCCCTGTGCTTGACCTTGACGGAAATGTTATCGAGGGAGATTATAAGCCTTCATCAGATACTGCAACTCACCTTGAGCTCTACAAGGCGTATCCAGAGATTGGTGGCGTTTGCCATACCCATTCCCCTTGGGCAGTAATCTATGCTCAGGCAGGCAGAGATATCACCCCTTACGGAACAACTCACGCTGACTACTTTGGCACTGCAATTCCCTGCACAAGGAAAATGACACCCGAGGAAATCGGTGGAGCGTACGAGAAGGAAACGGGAACAGTTATCCTTGAAGCGATAAAGGATATAGGAGCTACACAAATGCACGCAGCACTCGTTCATTCTCACGGCCCATTCACCTGGGGAGATAACGCAAAGGCGTCTGTTGAGGCAGCGGTTGTTCTTGAACAGGTTGCTATGATGGCATATAATACAGAAATGCTTATGCTGAATGCAAATGGTAAAACCGAGAGAATGCAAGAGGTTCTTCTTCGCAAGCATTACGATAGAAAGCACGGTCCAAACGCTTATTACGGACAGGGCAAAAAATAAAAAGCAAGGAGGAGCAAACGCTCCTCTTTTTTTGCATAAAATAAGGCGAGAAAACCCTCAAAACCCTTTTGTGTAAAGTGTTTCAAATAATATGAACATATGATAAAATGATAATATAAAAAAGCCACCACTCAATTGTATCAAACAAAATGCACTCGCTTCACAAAATTGCACAAGAGAAATCCATTATTCTGTAAGCTTGAATAAAAAATGCTTGTGGTTTACTTAGAACAGGTGACGCTCTCCGCTGGCCTTGAAATGCAGCTTGGAGTTGTCCAAGCGATGAACTATTATTCGTATGCAGGCTTGCAAGCTTTTTACGAAAAACTGCTTGGGGTTAGGCTTCTTGAAAATTGCAAAAAAGGCGAAAATAATATTGTGGAAATTGAAAAAGCTAGAAAAGCTATAATTGACAATGTTTTTCGTGAATGGGGTATTGATGCCGAGGTTTCCTCGATAGTTAGGTTTTCTACTATGACAAGATACGAGGTTCCGGTAAAGCAAGGAGTCTTAATAAGATCCTTGTGTAATAGGAGACGCCAAATTGAAGAAGCACTTGGAATTGTTGGGATACAGGCTTCACTTATACCAAATACAACATCGGTAGGATTTGAAATTCCAAATGATGATTAATTGTATATAATAACCTTGGAACGCTTGATGAATTGAAAGGGGGCAGATGCAAATGGGTGATGTTCTTAGCGGATAATTTAAAAAATACCGCTAAGTGCGAGCATCGCATTTGCCTTGACAAACGCATTATGGGCTAAGCCCAAGCCCAAATACATAAACCCCCAAAGCTCATACTTCGCTTCGGGGAACCCCTAAACAAGCAGAAAGAGCAAGAGTAAAAGGAAATAAATCCTTATATTCTTGCTCTGTTCGTTTTTATAGATGAGTTGATGCTAACGCATCATGAATTGGCTTCGCCATGATTTCTCGTCGGCGTGCCGCCTCCTCCATGAATTGAATTGCAACCAATGTGCCGATAGGCACAATTCATGCCGCAGGCAATTCATGAAAGCGTAGCTTTCAATTCACGCAATCGTGAGGTTGCAATTCATTGCATGTTCTCCGTTAAGGATAACACGCATTAAGAATCGCTCTTTTGAATTTATTCCGTTATTTCTGATTAATTTTGCACTCCGAGAAATCAACTACGTCCTTCGGCTCTCTTATCTGCCACTTGCCGTTAGTATAATCGGGAATCATCTGAGGCGCGCCGCCAAGAGCGATAGAGCGCTCGGAAAGCGCGGTAACAGCCATCCACGCGGCAGCATCGTAAACGTCAATGGGCATCTCCTTGCCGTTCTGCAGAGCGTCAATGAAATATTTCCACATAATCGGGTCCATACCGCCGTGTCCGTTCTCCATATCCGTCTTGGAAAGTCCTTTCCAGACGGGAGGCAGATAGTCATCCTCATACGCCTTCGCATTATTTAGCACGGAGGCGGTATTATCCGCCGCCTCAAGACCGCCGTGCGAGTCTCCGTCGAGGTAAACCGCATTGGTATCCATATGATAAGAGCCCTTGGTGCCTCGTACCGTGAACTCACGGCTGTAATATCTCGGAAGCGTGGTATCAAGCTTAAGAAGAATAGTCTCGCCGCCCGCGCAGGTGATAATAGTATGCACGATATCGCCCTGATTGAAGCGCCTTCCCTCAAGGGTGGGGTC
>JAZNYH010000016.1:0-16107 GCA_045594305.1 Eubacteriales bacterium
ACGCTAGGGGCAGAACCTCAGGTGAAAGTCCGTCCCCCTAAAAGAAAAAATCCAAGCAAGAGGCTTGGATTTTCTTGGTGCGGGTGACAGGACTTGAACCTGCACGGGAAACCACTAGATCCTAAGTCTAGCGCGTCTGCCAATTCCGCCACACCCGCATATCGCAGATATTATAATACATCATTTTTCCTCATTTGTCAATAGCAAAATTCGTATTTTTAAAAATCTTGCACAGGTAAAAAATCTTTTCAGGGACTTGACAAATCCGAATAATATAGTATAATTAAAAATAGACTAAATATTAAATTTATTCCTTCAAGAAGGGAGAAATGTATGAATATTATTATTGTCGGCTGTGGTAGAGTTGGAGAAACACTCGCCGAAAAGCTTGGAGATGACGGCAACAAGATTACAATAATAGATATGTCTGCTCAAAAGGTAAAAAACATTGCCAATAAGTTTGATATAATGGGCATTGCAGGAAATGGAGCAACTCACGCAGTTCAACAGGAGGCAGGAATTGATACTGCCGATTTGCTTATTGCAGTTACTAACTCTGACGAGCTTAACTTGCTTTGCTGTATGATTGCCAAAAAATCAAGCAACTGCCAAACAATAGCACGAGTTAAAAACCCAGAATATAGCTCCGAGTCGCCATTTTTGAAGGATGAGCTTGGACTTGCTATGGTAATTAATCCAGAATACGCTGCCGCAGAGGAAATTGCAAGAGTATTGCGATTCCCATCAGCGATAAAGATTGAAACCTTTGCAAAGGGTAGAGTTGAGCTTATAAAGTTCAAGCTTCCTAAGAATAGCCGAATTATAGGAATGCCTGTAAAGGAGGTTATCTCAAAGCTAAAATGTGATGTCCTTGTTTGCACAATCGAGCGTGGAGATGATGCATATATTGCGAATGGTAATTCCGTGTTTGAGGAAAAGGATATCGTATCAATCATTGCATCTCATAAGAGCGCACAGGACTTCTTTGCAAAGATCGATTATAAGGGCGATACTATCAAGAGTGCCATAATTACGGGTGGTGGACTTATAACTCACTATCTTTGCGATATTCTTGAAAATTCTGGAATTTCTGTAAAGGTCATAGAAAAGGACCTAAGAACCTGCGAGGAGCTTTGTACTCGTTGGAGCAATGTTGACATTATAAATGGTGACACAGCAGATCAAGAGATATTGAAGGAAGAGGGAATAGAGGACACAGATGCCTTCGTTACTCTTTCTAATCACGATGAGGAAAATATCGTTCTTTCACTCTTTGCACAAGGTGCAAATGTAGGCAAGGTAATAACAAGAATTAATAGAATTGATTACGATAATGTTCTCACTCGTCTTGAGCTTGATACAATCATTTCACCAAAGAATATAACCGCAGATATGATTCTTAGATATGTAAGAGCAACTCAAAATACTATTGGAAGCAATGTTGAAACGCTCTATAACATTATAAGAGATGAGGTTGAGGCAGCAGAATTTATAATCAAAAAGGGCTCACCAATAATAGGCAAGCCACTTAGTGAGCTTAAATTCAAGCAGGATGTCCTAATCGCAGCAATTCTAAGAGATGGTCAGGTTATTATTCCTCGTGGATATGATGTTATCCAAGAAAAGGACGCAGTAGTAACTGTATCTAAGCTTACAGCACTTCACGATATTACCGATGTATTAAAATAAGGAAAAAATATGAACTTTCAAATCATCAAGCGAACGCTTGGTTGGATTCTCTTATTTGAAGCACTATTCTTTTTAGTTCCCGAGATTACAGCAATTGTCTATGGCGAATGGGATGAGCTTTTATCGTTCCTTGTTGCCATGACTCTTTGCGTGTCGATTGGAATAATGCTTCTTATAAAAAAGCCAACTAATGAATTTATATATGCCAAGGAAGGCTTTGTAATAGTAGCACTTAGCTGGATAGCTATGAGTATTTTCGGTGCACTTCCGTTTTGGTTTAATGGTGTAGATTTTGTAGATGCACTTTTTGAAATCGTATCAGGCTTCACAACAACAGGCTCTACAATTTTTCCAACAGAGGCATATCCCTCGGTTGAGGCTCTGCCAAAATCGCTTTTGATTTGGCGTAGCTTTTCACACTGGGTAGGCGGTATGGGAGTTTTGGTTCTTATTATGGCATTTTTGCCCCTTAGTGGAGCAAGAAATATGCATATTATGAGAGCAGAGAGCCCAGGACCAACTGTTGATAAGCTTGTGCCAAGAGTTAAGACAACAGCAGCGGTGCTATACTCAATTTATCTTGTAATGACCGTTGTTCAGCTCATTGTTCTTCTTTGTGCAGGTATGCCAGTATTTGATGCTCTAAATACATCCTTTGCAACAGCAGGCACAGGTGGATTTGCAATTAAATCAGACGGAATAGCAAGCTATTCGCCACTTATACAGGTTATTACGACAATATTTATGCTTCTTTTCTCAATAAATTTTAACTCCTATTATTTGCTTTTGAGAAAAAAGCCCAAGGAAGCATTTAATACAGAGGTCAAAGCATTTTTGATAATTGTATTTGTGGCAATTGTCGCAATTGCAATAAATATTTTTGTAACCTCAGGCGAAATTTACGATTACACCCTTGGCGAATCAGTAAGGCACTCTGCATTTAGCGTAGCAACTATAATTTCCACAACAGGCTTTGCAACGGAGAACTTTGACCTTTGGCCCGTGTTCTCGAAAACAATACTTGTAATTCTTATGTTTATAGGTGCGTGTGCAGGCTCAACAGGTGGAGGAATTAAGGTTTCTCGTATTGTAATTCTTGTAAAGGGAATGCTTCATGAGCTAAAGCTGATGCTTCACCCGAGGCAGGTTAAGAAAATATCTATTGATAAACGACCGGTAGAGAATGAAACGGTTCGCACAGTATGCTTTTATCTTGTTGCGTATATTTTGATTTTTATCGCATCATTGCTTGTGATATCACTTGATGGCTTCGATTTGGTAACTAACTTTACTGCGGTGTCGGCAACAATAAATAATGTTGGACCAGGCTTGTCAGTAGTAGGACCTACGGGAACCTTCCAGGGCTTTTCTGACATATCAAAGCTTGTTTTCATCTTTGATATGCTCGTTGGACGACTTGAAATTTTCCCAATGCTCCTTCTTTTCACCCCTGCAACCTGGAAAAAATAAAATTAAAACAGCCACAAGCTTATCGGTGGCTGTTTTTGTTTTAAGGTAAAAATTGAATAAATATATGATAAAAACGAAAAAATACTCAAAAAATCTAAATTTCTTAAATATTTTTTATTGACAAGAAAAAAGCAGTGTGCTACAATAAAAAAGTAATTTATTTATATAAGGAAGGTATTTACAATGAGCTTCAAAAATCAATATCTCAATGAGCTTGTTGAGAGAGTAATCAAGAGAAATCCCAATGAGCCCGAATTTCACCAAACAATCAAAGAGGTTTTGGAATCAATCGAGCCAGTTATCGAAAAGCGTCCTGACTACATAACAAGTGGCGTTCTCGAAAGAATGGTTGAGCCTGAAAGAATTATAAAGTTCAGAGTTCCATGGGTTGACGACAAGGGCGTTGTTCAAGTAAACAGAGGATTTAGAATCCAGTTCAATAGCGCAATCGGTCCTTACAAGGGCGGTCTTCGCTTCCATCCATCAGTAAACGAGAGCATTATCAAGTTCCTCGGCTTCGAGCAGACCTTCAAAAACAGCCTTACATCACTCCCTATGGGCGGTGGTAAGGGTGGCTCTGACTTCGATCCACAGGGCAAGAGCGATGCAGAGGTTATGCGCTTCTGCCAAAGCTTTATGACAGAGCTTTACAGACACATCGGAGCAGATCTTGATGTACCAGCAGGAGATATCGGCGTAGGTGCAAGAGAGGTTGGCTATATGTTCGGTCAATACAAGAGACTCAAGAACGAGTTCACAGGCGTATTAACAGGTAAGGGTATTCCTTATGGTGGATCACTTATCCGTCCTGAGGCAACTGGCTATGGTGCAGTTTACTATGCAGTAAATATGCTCAACTACTTCAAGGATGACATCAAGGGCAAGACCTTCGCAATCTCAGGCTTCGGTAATGTTGCTTGGGGAACTGTAAAGAAGGTTCACGAGCTTGGTGGTAAGGTTGTTACAATTTCTGGTCCTGACGGATACATCTACGATCCAGATGGCATCTGCACAGAGGAAAAGATTAACTATATGCTCGAAATGCGTGCATCCTGCCGTAACAGAGTTCAGGACTATGCTGACAAGTTCGGCGTTGAGTTCTTCCCAGGTCAAAAGCCATGGGGCGTAAAGGCTGATATCCTTATGCCTTGCGCAACTCAAAACGAGGTTGGCATGAAGGAAGCAGAGCAAATCGTTGCAAACGGCGTTAAGTACTATGTTGAGGTTTCAAATATGCCTACAACTAACGAGGCCGTTGCATACCTCAAGACTAACGGTGTTATCGTTGCTCCTTCAAAGGCAGTTAACGCTGGTGGTGTTGCAGTATCTGGTCTTGAAATGTCACAAAACTCAATGCGTTACAGCTGGAGTGCAGAAGAGGTTGACGCTAAGCTTAAGACAATTATGAAGAATATCTTCGAGGCTTCAATCAAGGCTGCAAACGAGTACGGTCTTGGTGATGACCTTGTAGCAGGCGCTAACATCGCAGGCTTTATCAAGGTTGCTGAGGCTATGAAGGCACAGGGCGTTGTATAATATTTAAATAAAGATAAAAGAGCAAGCATGGGCTTAGACCTATGCTTGCTTTTCTTTTTTTGAAAAAATCGAAAAATTTTAAAGATTAACAAAACAGAAACATTTTTGAAAAAAACCAAAAACAAAGGGAGCATATAATGACATCACAATCAGCAACAAACCACAAAACAAAAAACGAAAAGAGGTAATAAAAATGGACAGAAACGATCAAGAATTTATGGCACAAAAAATTCGCTCACAGTATGTTGAGAAGCAAACAACCGAGCTTGATGAGCTTCGCAAGCTTGACAAAAAGGCAAAGCGTGGAGCAACTGCATTTGCATACACATTTGGAAGCATCGGAGCAATAGTAATGGGAGCAGGAATGAGCCTTGTTATGACAGAGATTGGCGCAGCACTTAGCTTTGCATTGCCACTCGGTATAGGAGTTGGAATAGTAGGACTTGTAATGGCACTTGCAAACTATCCAATCTACAAAAAGCTTATTGCAAGAGGTAAGAAAAAGTATGCCTCAGAAATCCTTGAGCTTAGCGAAAAAATCCTCAATAAATAAAATTTAAAAATTATTAAATTCAAAAATTCAAAATACTTATTAAAAGGAGAAATTTAAAATGGGACTTATCAGCTTTTTCAAGAAGGCATTCGGTGATATGAAGAGAAGTGCAAAGGCACAGCACGAGGTAGACAAGGCTAATTTTGCTGCTGCAAAGGCAGAATCAAAGGCACAATGGGAGGAAGCAAAGGCAATGGGCGATCCAGAGAGAAGAGATGCAGTAATGCAGGCAAAGAGAGATAAGCAAATTGCCGAGGCAAATGAGCGTAAGGTAGCAGCAGAGGCTCGCATAAACGCAACAAAGAAGGACTAAAAAAATGAGGTCAATCGACCTCTTTTTTTGATAAAAAGTTAAAAACGTAAACAAAACCTTAACAATTGTATGTTATACTATAAACGAAAACGGCGTATAGCTTCAAAAACGGAGGGCTTATGTTTAAAATTTTAATTGTCGAGGACGATAGAGCCTTTAATCGCTCTGTCTGCTCTTATCTTAATCAAAATGGCTATGAGGCAATTGGTGTGCTCGACGCAGAGAGTGCATATGATGAAATGTATAAAAATACCTTTGACCTTATAATTTCCGATATAATGATGCCCGAGGTCGATGGCTTTGAGCTTGCTAAAACCGTAAGAACGCTAAATAACGACATTCCTATTATGTTTATGAGTGCAAGAGATGATTTTGCCGCAAAGCAAAGAGGCTTTCGTGTTGGCATAGATGATTATATGGTAAAGCCGATTGATCTTGATGAGCTTTTCCTTAGAATAGGAGCAATTTTAAGACGCTCTAAGATCGCATCAAGCAGACGCTTAGAGGTTGGCAATTTTGTTATGGATGCAGATGAGAGAACGGCATATCTTGATGATACAGAAATCTCTCTTACCACAAGAGAATTTGACCTACTTTATAAGCTCCTATCATATCCAAAAAAGACCTTTACCAGAACCCAGCTTATGGATGAGTTTTGGGATGTAGACTCCTCATCGGGAACTCGTACGGTTGATGTGTATATGACTAAGCTGAGAGCAAAGCTCTCAGAGTGCACCTCGTTTGAAATTCAAACCGTTCACGGTCTTGGATATAAGGCGGTGATAAAATGAAGAAGAATACAGTAGCCTATAAGCTTTTAAGAGGACTTTATAGTTACTTTTTGTTTTTTCTTTTGGTTGCGTTTTTGGTCACCTGTACAACATCGCTTTTTGTTACAATCTTAGCAGATAGCATCAGGGTTGAGCTTACCGATAAAAATGTTCAAACCGCTGCCAAAATCACCTTTGTAAATGTAGTATGTCTAAGTATTTTATTTACTGCAATAGATGCAATTCGTAGAAAGGTTACAACCGAAAGAATTACAAAAAGAATAACCTTTGCCGCAAGAAAAATGGTAAATGGTGATTTTAGCGTTCGTATAGCTCCTGTAAACGAGCTTGGAGCAGATGAGAACTATAATGAAATCATAGATTGCTTTAATACAATGGCATCAGAGCTTTCAAGCGTAGAAACGCTAAGAACCGATTTTGTTGCGAATGTTTCTCACGAAATGAAGACTCCACTTGCAGTTATGAAAAACTATGCAACACTATTGCAAAGCGAGGAGCTTGATAAGGAAAGGCGTGTAGAATACGCAAAGGCGATAGGTGACGCCTCTCGCCGTCTTTCTGATATGATGACAAACATATTAAAGCTCAATCGCTTGGAAAATCAGCAAATCTATCCCAAGAGCGAGGAATATGACCTTAGCGAACAGCTTTGTGAGTGTCTGTTGCAATATGAGAGTACATGGGAAGAAAAGAGCATTGCAATCGAAACGGATATAGAGGAAAATGTGATAATATCCGCCGATAGCGAGCTTTTGTCACTTGTTTGGAGCAACCTGTTCTCAAACGCCTTTAAATTCACTCCTAACGAGGGTATGGTTAGTATAAGACTAAGCACCGATGATGCTTTTGCGTATGTAAGTGTAAGTGATACGGGCTGTGGAATATCCACTGAGGCAGGAGCACATATTTTTGAAAAGTTTTATCAGGGTGATACCTCTCATGCTGTTGCAGGCAACGGACTTGGCTTGGCTCTTGTAAAGCGAGTAGTAGATATTGTAGATGGCGAAATAAGCGTACAAAGCACCATTGGAGAGGGAAGCACCTTTACAGTGAAAATTAGAAAAAATGAGCAAAAATAATAGAATTAAATCGTTTTTTACCGAAAACGCCATTATAAAGGGCTTAAAAAATGATGTGGCGTTTAAAGAAAATATGTCGCTATATCTCGCTCTTGTATTTAGTCTTGCGTTCTCCGTGCTTATGCTTGGACTTGGAATATACCATTCAAGCTTTTGGTTCTATTCACTCGCAGGGTACTATATATTGCTTTCTATCCTAAGAGCGTTTATTTTGCATTATATGAGAACCAATACACTTGGAGAGGACATCTACAAGGAGAACATTAAAGCGTGTGTATGTGGAGCTGTCTTGCTTGTGATAAGTCTTGCCCTTGCTCTAATCACCTTTTTTATGGTTTATTTTGGTAGGAGCTTTACTCATCACGAAATAACCACAATAGCAATAGCGACCTATACCTTTTCATCGTTTACAATTGCAATAATAAATCTTGTTAAATACAAAAGTCTAAAAAACAGCCCCTTGCTTTTTGCATCAAGAGCAGTCAGCCTTGCGTCTGCTTGCGTATCAATGCTCACTCTTACTGCCACAATGCTTACTACCTTTGGCGGAGGTGAGCAGGGAATGTTTGAAAGAACTATGGTGCTATCAACAGGAATTGCAGTAATCGGCTTTGTCATAGTGATAGCAGCTATTATGATATACAAATCAATAAAACAAATAAGATTGCATAAAAAGCAATCCTTGGAGGAATAAAATGGATAATAAAAATGAAGGCGTAAGCTTTAACTACACATATTCTGCAAAGGAGCAGGAGGAGCTTAAAAAGATACGCCAAAAATATATGCCAGATAGCAATGGCAAGGAGGACAAAATGGAAAGAGTCCGCCGTCTTGACAAGGGTGCTAACGATAAGGCTCAAATCATTTCCTTGGCACTTGGCATAATAGGTGCACTTATACTTGGCACAGGGCTTAGTATGATTTTGACCGATATTGCATCGGCACTCGGCATTTTCGCAACAATTCTCGGTGTAATAATAGGTGTTATCGGTGGAGCACTTGCAGGCATTGCTTATCCGGCGTATAGCTATGTTTTAAAGCGTGAGCGTGCAAAAATTGCACCCGAAATTATAAGATTAACAGATGAGCTTATAAAATAAATTAATGTCAGGCGATTTATCTCGCTTGACATTTTTTATAGTTAATGATATACTAAATTTATAGTATTGCCATTAGGAGAGAAAAATGAAAAGAATACTTATAGCACTTTTAGCAATTTTGCTTGCTCTATGCTTCACAGCCTGTGAGCTTGACATAGAAGGACTTTTAGGCGGATCGTCAAGCTCATCCTCTAAGAAGGACAACGATGATGAGGACTACGAGCAAGAGGATGATGAGGACGATGATGACGAGGATAACGCTACACCAAGCTCCTCAACCAAAAAGGAAACAAAGCCTGATACAACCGTTTATTCAAATACAATCGATGAGCAAGGCAAATGGGTTTACGGAGATTTTGCTCTAAAAGCCCCTGAGTTTTACGGCTACTATAACGGCTATTCCTCGGCACTTTCAATGACCTTTGATGACGGCTATGATACCTCAACAGGTAGATATGTTACCGAGCTATTTAAGCAATATGGCTTTAAGGGTACAATGATGCTCGGCCCGTGCTTTCTTAACGAGGATTTAGTAAAGGAATGGAACGATATTCTTGATGAGGGCTATCTTGATGTCGGCTGTCACGGATATTCTCATAAAGAGCCAACTACGCTCCCCGAAAGCGAATATGAGCACGAGATTAAGGACGCAATAGATTATCTAAGAGAGGCGTTTCCGTCACAAAGGGTTTTGACCTTTGCAACCCCATATGCTCATATAAACGATAGCTACGAAGCATATCTTAAAAACCATGTAATTTCTAACCGTCTTGAAGCATCAGGCACAACTGTAAAGATTGGTGAAAGCAATAATCTTTATAGAGTAAAGTCAATTTCGATGCTTAAAAATACAGATCCCGTATCCTTTGGAAATAACATAGCGAAATTGATCTCCCAGCCTGGCACATGGACAGTTTTATTGGCTCACTGCGTTTTGGACAATCCTTCCAATAACACCGACACCTCAAAATCAACGCTTTCAAGCTTCTGTCAGTTCTTAGATTATAGCTATTCTGACAAGGTATGGGTTACCTCGTTTGAGGAGGTTTCAATCTATGTAAAGCAGGTTGAGAGTGCAAAAATTAACTATATCGCCTCGGATAGAGAGTCTATGACAATCAGCGTAAGCTCTGACCTTGATAAGACTATTTATAATATCCCAATGACAATAAAGCTTCAAATTCCTTATAACATTACCTCTGCATACGCAGTAATTGGCGACAAGGTTCAAATGCTTAATGTAACCAAAGGAAGTGGAGTAAACTCTATTGTAGTTAAGGATATTCCGCTAACAGGCGAGAATGTAAAAATCTACTTTGGTGGAAATGATATATATAGCAACGGCTGTGACCACAGATACGAAAAGATTAGCACAACCACTCCTACCTGTACACAAATGGGCGTAGCAGTATATGAGTGTTGGAGATGCGGTGCAAGCTATAAGGGCGATTTTAAAGCTATCAAGGACCACGATTTTAGTGGCGAAAGAGTAACTGTAACAGCTCCAAGTGCAACCGAGAATGGACTTGATAAAATCAAGTGTAAAAACTGCGACACCTATAAGGAAATAGTCACAAAATACGCAAATGTTGCAACTGCGACTAAAACTCGAACAACCGACGGAGTGAACCAATGGGTTTATGTTGAGGATATGTTTGATGGCAATACCTCAACTGGCTGGACAAACGGAACAGATGTGGTTGATATAATAGCATTGTTTGATACGGCAAGCATTGAATATGTTGAGGTCATATATGAAAGGTATTCCTCGCAGACCTTGACAATATTGGTTTATGACGGTGAAAATTGGACTCCTCTTGAAAATTTGACCTCGGAAGAGTCTGGTGGCAAAGTAACAGTAAGATGCGAGGTTAACGAGAGAATAAAGGGTGTACAGCTGAAATTTACTTCATCAATAGGCTGTACCAAGGTTTGCGAATTTGTCGTTTACGGAATTGAAGATGTTCAATAAAACAAAAATCGAGGCGTGTTTGCCTCGATTTTTTATTTTTTGTTCTTTCCCTTAACCCAACCCTTAAAGCGTGTAAAATCGCCCTTAAAGACCTTAAAATCAATAAACGAGCAAGCGATAAACGCAACAAGAGTAATTCCAAGGTACATAGGAATAGCATACCAAAGAATAGGAACATAAAAGCCAGAAGCATTCCCACCCATTAAAAATGCAGGGGAGAAGAATGCAATAATCGACACAAGCCAATCAAAGCCACTTGGTGGAAGCACAGACCAGCAGGGATTAATAAGACATAGGCTACCATAAATATCATCAGGATTAGTTCCTGCATAGCCATCAATAGCAACAAAGAAAATATCGTTTAAAAGAATTATTGCAAGCATAAGAAGGAACAAAAGTCCCATCTTCCAAAAGTGACGCCATCTGAGCCTATGAAGACCAAGCAGAGCAGGCAAAATAGAGCTTACAAACAAAAGCGTATGGCAAAGATAGAAGCGATACGCCTCCCATTGAAACGCACTTTTGCCAATAAACCAAAACGGCACAAGCATTGCAATCATTCCTGCAATAGAGCCAATATAGGTCATATAATTTTTAAGCACCTCGTGTCCAAACAAAAGCACAAAGGGTGTGGCGATTATTAAGAACGCACACACATTGTACGCACTTGAAAGGTGAGGCGAAAATTCACCCCAATAGTGAGGGTAAATAAGAGGCTTTAATATATGCTGAGCAAGATTTACAAGAGAAATAATAAGAAGAACACGACGCTTTATTTTGTCACTTCTTTTTCTAAGTGCAAAAAATAGCCCAACGCATATGCCAATAGCCAAAAAAATGTACGCAAAGTACATAAAAGAGCCATAGTAAATTAGCATAAAATCTCCATTAATCGTTCCAAAGCGTAATAGGGTTAAAGCCCGACACTTGAACGAGGTCAAGGTATTTAGAGCAGGATATATTTTGAGGTGTTACAATAGTTCCACCATTATAGTCTATATCATAGCCAAATTGGTAGAAGGCATACCAAAAGATATGTGCACATTGAGTAACGGGAATTTCCTCGTCATATTTTCTTGAAAGCACACCAATTGTAGCATCGTAAGGAATATCAAGAAGATTATTTACCACATAGTCAACTATTTTGTCAACAGTTTCCTTGTCAATATTAGGCCTTAAAACCATAAAATTGCCACGCTTTCTAATAGAGAAGATATAGCTAAGGTGAGACTCATCTCCAAAGCCGTTTATCTCAACAATCTCCCCGTCCTCGGCATTGACAACCATTGCACAATGCCCAAGCGTCCACCATGAAAATTCAGTAGAGGCAGATACTATAATATCACCATTTTGGAGCTTTGCAAGAGGATATTCTCCCTCTAACTCGTAGTAGTGAGAGAAGATTGCAAAATTATCATCATCAATTTCATAGTGCTTAAAATAACGCTCTTGAATGTATAAAATTTGCGATACGCCATCGCTATCAAGCAAAAAATCATCAATTGCAAGCCTTGTAAGACCTGTCTGCATATAAAGGGTGTTATAGTCCTCGGCGCTCAATGTGTCCTTAGCTAAAATCCCTGAAATATCAATTTTGTCATATGTGGGGTAGTATCTTTCAAAGCCAAGAGCAACACGCTCGCCAATAAGAAAAAACGGATAAACAAGCGAAAGTATTAGCAAAAGAGACGCTAACACGATTATAAGTATACGCTTTCTTAGCTTGGTCATAATATACCCCCTTTTTATAAAATATAATTCATTTTAACATTATTTTAACATTAAGTCAACAAAATTCGCTTAAAATGTTGTTGCAAAAGAATTAATATTATGATAATATATATTCGTAGAAAATTTTACAGTGAGGATATTATGATAACACCAGAAAAGCAGTTTTTCATTTTTGGAATGGGACAGCGTAAAAAGCACCTATACAAGAATGGAAGTCTTATAGAAATAGAAACAGGCAAGGAGGTTGCCTCTTGGAGCGTTAAGAATGAAAGCTTCCTCTTTGACAGATATATGGTTGTTGTTAAGACAACTGATGATAAAACCTTTTTAATTGAGGAAAATGAGCACGGCTTGTATGTGAGTGAAATCACAAGTGGTGAGCGAGAGGGAGCTATTTGCTTGGCAAATGGAGAAATAATACTTCCTGATTTTGAAGAATATAAATACCCAGCACAGCTTCGCATCCTTCACCAAGAAATTCTTACAAGCTTCATAGGACCAAGACCCGTGCCAAACATTTATGTATATGACACCCCTTGGTATAGAGATTCCGCAATGATGGCTCTTGTCCTTGAAAAGACGGGCAATATAGAACTTCTTCGTGAGTGGGCACTCTCCGTCACCGAGCTTTACGACTTAAATAACAAGGGGAATAAGGAGCCAGATAACCTCGGTCAGCTTGCCTTTGTCCTTTCATTCTTTGTAGATAAGACTTATCCTCTCGTTACCGAGATAGTAAACGAGGCAAAGAGAATAATGAAAAATGGACTTTTAACAGGTATTACCGACTATAACCATCACGAGATTTATTCAACCCTTTGGCTGAAATATGGTCTATCAAGGCTCGGCATTGATACCTCCTTTATAAAAATCCCAAAGCAATTTGACAGCTATTCAAGAATGTTTTGGATGGATAGAACAGAGGTTGAAAGAGAAACTAAATACGAAAACAAATACGATGAATGGTATCCATATCTTTGGTGGGCAGTAAAGCACTTTGAGGGTGAGCCAATCGAGGAAAAATATTTGGAAATCAAATATCCTATGAGCTGGGAGATTTGTGCCTCTGAGGCAAGGTATGAAAAAATCGCACCTCTTAGCGAGGAATATGCAAAGAATAAGTGTGGTGCACCCCACTCTTGGCATGCAGCAGAAATGTTTATGTATCTTATAGAAATGAAAAAATAGGAGAAAATTATGCCAGGCTACGCAGATTATAAAAAGCTTTATTGGGAGGAGTATAGAACTCTTTACGATGAGGGCTACGATGTTGAAAAATATATAGTAAATGATGATAGCAGAGAGGATTTTTGCCCTAATCCAAGTGAGCAGGACAAATATCCCGAGGGCGATGACTTTTGGAAAAGACCTTATGAAAACCTTGTTAAGGCAATGAATGGTCCTGTACGAGAGGGCTATCCCTATGTAGAGCCAAACGATTTTGATGAAATAATGGCGCAGGCGTCCAAGGCTCCCACCCTCGAGCCTCTTACTGATGAGGAATATAAAAATAAAATATATGGTGCATTTTATGGTAGATGCTCTGCCGTTATTCTTGGTAAGCCACTTGAAATGGGACTTTCTAAAAAGTTCATTAAGGAATACCTTGAAAGCGTTGACGCATATCCATTAAACGATTTTGTCCCACCAAGGTCCGAAAAGCTCAATTTTACATTAAGAGAGGATTGTATACATAGTGCCAAGGGACATGTTGAATATGCTCAGCCAGATGATGATATACACTATACGCTCTTAGGACTTTCTCTTGTTGAAAATAAGGGACTCGATTTTACAAAGGCTGATATAGGAAATCATTGGTGCGATAATTTTTCATACCATTGGTGCTGGTGTGCTTCGAGAGTTGCATATCACCACATTGTAGGTGGCACATTGCCAATTGATAAAATTCCATACACCATAAACCCTTGGAGAGAGTGCATTGATGGTCAAATTAGAACCGATATTTGGGGATATATCTTCCCGGCACAAATAGAAAAGGCGTGTAGATATGCCCATAGAGATACATCATTTAGCCTTACAAAGAATGGCATCTATGGTGGAATGTTTGTTGCAGGAGCCCTCGCAGGAGCACTTTCTAAAAATCCAACCGTAGATACAATAATTGACGCAGGACTTGCATCAATCCCTAAAAAATCAAGGCTTGCAGAGGCTATTACCCTTGTAAGAGAGTGGTATAAGGAAGCTCCCGATTGGAGCGTGGTAGCAGATAAAATCCTCGAAAAATATGGTTATCTCCCTTGCGAGGCAACCATTAATAATATGGCAATGGTAGCACTTGGAATTATAGCAGGTGAGCTTGATTATACAAAAAGTATAACAATAACAACAATGTGTGGCTTGGATACTGACTGTAACGCAGGCACAGTAGGAAGCATAGTTGGTGGAGCAGTTGGACTTGATAAGATTGAAAAGAGATGGTATGAGCCACTCAACGATAAAATAATAACAGCTCTTGCAAACTTTGGACATTGTAATATAAGTAGCATTTGCGAAAGAATAATTAAAGTAAAGCAAAAGGTAAATCAAGGAGAATAAAATGGCACAAAAACGCTTTAAAAAGGCGGTATTTAAGGAAATCTTTTTTATCATAACCCACCTTCACAAGGCGAGAAAAATGATAAAAAGAACCGATAAATATACAAGCGAGGATAGGGCAAAATTCGCACGAGAAATAATGACTCGTATGCGTAAGGCAGCTAAAACTCACTCGCTCGTATACGGAATGGAAAATCTTCCCACTGAGGGTGGCTTCATAATGTACTCAAACCATCAAGGTAAGTACGACGCAATAGGAATTATAGAATCCTACGATAAGCCCTGCCGTGCCTTGTGGAAGAGAGAAACCGCTGATTATATAGTAGCTCGTGAGTGCTGTGGACTTATCGAGGCAAAGACAATAGATGTCGAAAAGGAGCTTTTAGCAACCCTTCGTACACTTAACGAAATAGCCAAAGAGGTAAAGGAAGAGGGCAGAGTATATCTTATATTCCCCGAGGGTGGCTACGCCGACAATAAAAACGCCCTTCAAGAATTTAAGCACGGTTGCTTCCGTTGCTCGCTCAAATCAAAATCGCCAATAGTTCCAGTTTGTATTTATGACTCTTGGAAGTCTATGGATCAGGATAGCCTAAAAGAATGGGTAACAACTCAGATTCACTATCTTGAAAAAATCCCATACGAGGACTATAAGCACCTCGACGAAAAGGGACTTGCTGAGCTTGTAAAATCCAAAATTCAAGAGCGACTTGCCCTCATTGAGAGCGGAGCAGACTTTGGCGTCCCCTCAAAAATCCTCTAATTTCTAAAAAAATTCTAAAACAATCGAATTCTTAAATTTTAAAATTCAAAAATTTCAAAACACCCCAAAACCCCAATAAACAAAAAGCAGTTGCGAAAGCTCGCAACTGCTTTTTTATAAGTATTTATTCCCAAACTACAATTTCACCATTGTCACCATAGTGCCAATAGTTACCACTTGCTGTCGGCGTACTCTCTCTGTACCAATATACAGGACGATCCGAGATGTTCCACCAATACGAAACCCAACCACTTGGTTGCCATTCTGCCTCACAATAAATTTTAAGCGAGTAGCAACCATAGAACACAGAACTACCAATCTCAGTTACGCTATTTGGGATTGTTACACTTGTAATCGATTCGCACCTCGAAAACGCATCATCTCCTATCGAGGTTACGCCGTTTCCAATCGTTATGCTTGTAAGCGAGTCGCAACTATAGAACGCAGAGTTTCCTATCGAGGTTACACCATCAGGGATTGTTGCCTTTGTTATATCATTGCGCTCATAAAAGGCATACTTATATATTTCATAATTATTACCCTTATAGCTTTCA
>JAZNYH010000017.1:0-18392 GCA_045594305.1 Eubacteriales bacterium
TCAAGAATTTCTATCCCTTGTTGAAGATTGGCTGATTTTTTACAATACAACTCGATTAAAAAACAGGAAAAGGTGATTTCCTCTTCCTGTTTTTCATCATGCCGTTTTTTGTTTTTTGTGAACTAAATGGGGTTCACTTCAGGCGTTTGCCTTGCTTTTTTTATTTTTCTGCAAATATAACAGTAAGGTCGGGGTGGAGCTGAAGAATAGATGCAGGCACCATAGGAGTTATAGGACCATAGAACGCCTTTTGCATAATTTCCTTTTTGCTTGCACCATTAGCGATAAGAAGAACCTTTTTCGCATTCATAATAGCACCAATTCCCATTGTTACTGCACTTTTTGGAACATCGTTTATTGATGCGAAGAAGCGAGCATTTGCCTCAATGGTAGATGGGTCAAGTGATACCTGATGGGTTTCCTTTGTGAAGAACTCGTCAGGCTCATTAAAGCCAATGTGACCATCAAGACCGATTCCAAGGAGCTGAATGTCAATGCCACCAAGAGAAGCGATAAGCTCATCATAACGAGCACATTCTGCTTTGAGGTCATCAGCACAACCATTTGGAACAAAGGTTTTGCTTATGTCAATGTTAATCTTAGAGAAAAGATTTGTATTCATAAAGTAACGATAGCTTTGATCATTTGAGCCATCAAGCCCAACATACTCATCAAGGTTTACCGAGGTAGCCTTAGAAAAATCAAGCTCACCCTTAGCGCACATATCTGCAAGATTTTTGTATGTGCCAAGAGGAGAGGAGCCCGTTGCAAGACCTAAAACGCAATTTGGCTTTTCCTTCACCTGCGTAGCGATAATGTCGCACGCAATACGACTAAGCTCATCATAGCTATCAACTGTAATAAATTTCATAAATAATCTCCTTTGTATTTTGCTATACGATATCATTATAGTTTAAAATTGTAAATTTGTCAAGCAAGAACGGAAAACAATATCATATTATGTATTATACTAAGATAATTTTATTATCTTAAATAGTGTCAACATTTTTCGACAAAAAGATTGATTTATAAAACAATCTGTGATACAATGTATTTATTGATATTTAACTAAAATTTAAATAGGAGAAATGATATGTTCAACACCGCACATATATTATATATGGTAATCTCTGCGGTTATAAGCGTTGGCATCTTAGCTCTTGCGAGAAAATTTGCAAAAACAGATAAGGCAAAGGATTATGTACTTAGATTTTTTGCAATAATCACCGTTGTTATTCATTATAGCTCACTTTGGGTAGAGTTCTTTACAAACAACGAGGAGGCAAGCGTAAGTTCAACTATGCTTTTGCCAATCCACCCTTGTAATGTTGTAATGTGGCTACTGCTTATAACCTCATTTATAAAAAACAAGCAAAGCCTTATTGGAAAGACCTTGGCAGAGTTTGTTTTTTGGGCAGGTATAATTTGTGGAAGCATAGGTATTATCGTAAATGAAAACTATGGCTCCAATCCAACCCTTGCCGACTACGATGTCTTAAAGGGACTTCTTAGCCACTCTACAATGCTTATAGGCTGTATTTTCGTGCTTGTTGGTGGCTATATAAAGATAAGAGTTATAAATGTTAGAAGCGTAGCAATGGGACTTGCACTGTTTGTTGTCGATGGCTTGATAATAAACGGACTTTACGCAATATTTAAGCTCGATCCGTGCAACTCAATGTATTTGCTTGAGCCACCCTTTGATAATATGCCATGGCTCAACACCCTAACAATAGGAATAATTGGCGTATCAGTTTGCTTTATAGTAACTGCAATATACGAATACTTCTGCGTGCCCGAGGAGGAACGCTGGTATAATGAATTGAAGGTAAGGCTTCATAAGTAAGGAGATAAAAAATGAGAGATTTATTTTTTAAGCTGTTTGAAATGTCACATTTCGACACAGGCATTAGCGTAACTGCATTTTCAATACCTCATCTTGTGTACCTTGTGCTTATCATTGGCGGAATAGTCGGTGGCTACTTCCTTCTTAGAAACTGCACAGAGGAAAAGAAGAGAAGAGCTATGAATATTCTTGTATTTGCACTTGCTGTGTCATACATATCCGACTTCTTTGTACACGATTTTGTTTATGCGTCCTATGATGAGGCAGGAAACATTATAGGTGGTGGACTTAATATGGATAAGCTCCCCTTCCACATCTGCACAGTTCTTTGTCCACTTGCAGCATTTGCTCAATTCAATAAATTTGGTAGTAAATATATCGAGCCTGTGGCAATTCTTGCATCACTTGCACCACTTATGTATATCGCATATCCAGCAAGCATAGGCGATGCAGAGCCTTGGTGCTACCAAGCAGTTCAAACAATGTTCTATCACGGCGTATTGCTCGCTTGGGGAACTTTGAGCATTTCCCTTGGCTTAGTAAAGCTTGACATAAAGAGATGCTGGAAGTCAGCGTGCTTCCTCGTAGGCATCACCCTTTGGGCAAAGCTCGGCGTGCTTTTACTCGACCACAACTGGTTCTTCCTAAAAGAGGACGCCTTCTACATAGGACTTGTAGAAAACGGAATTATCCCACAATGGCTTCTTATGGTTATAAACCCAATCGTATTCTTCCTCGCAGTTCTTGCAGTTTACGGTATTTACTATCTTGTAATTCACCTAAAAAATAAAAGCAAGGTAACAGAGTAATAAAAAAGAGCAAGCACCCTTAGTGCTTGCTCTTATTGTTTTTAAATAATAACCTTTATCGTAAAGGTGTTATTAAGACCGTGAGCGGAGATTTCGCCACCGTGTAGAACAACAATTTCCTCAGCGACGCAAAGACCAATTCCGCTTCCCTCAACACTCGATGCCCTTGCCTCATCGGAACGATAAAAACGCTCAAAGCATCTTGTGAGGTTACCCTCTTCAACACCTGTGGCATCATTCGAAAGGGTTAACT
Organism: Eubacteriales bacterium; assembly: GCA_045594305.1. GTDB lineage: Bacteria > Bacillota > Clostridia > Oscillospirales > CAG-272 > RGIG2000. Next base: position 2,909 of record JAZNYH010000017.1, read on the forward strand.
GCCAACGCTTTCCAACAGTGCAAAGGTCAAGGGAGGTGTAGCTAATTGCGTATTTTCCTGCATTTTCAAGCAGAGTAGAGATAAGCAGGCGAATAAGCGTTTCATCACCTGTGAACTCGATTTCGTTTTCAATGCTTATATCGAATTTGCGACCATCTCTTCTAAGAACAGGATAGAAGGTGTCGCAAAGCTCTGAGCAAACATCACTTAGTGAGAAGGTGCTTTGGCGAGCCTTTCTTGTAGCCTCATCCATGCTTGCAAGAGAAGAAAGATTTTTCACCATATTTGTCATTCTTGCAACCTGCTTATTAATTGAGGCGGTGTACTCATTTTCACCCTCGGTTATCTCAATCAGCTCATTGTTTGCTGAAATAATAGTAAGAGGAGTTTTTAACTCGTGGCTCGCATCGGCAATAAAGCGTCTTTGCCTTTCATAAGCCTCTGCAATAGGTGATACAGCTTTAGCCGAGAGGAGCAGAGCAATAACAAAAATAACCATAGCTCCGCCGATGGCAGATAAAATACTTGCAATTCTAAAATCTCTTGCAAGCTCAATTTGTCGAGTCCAGTCTATGAAAATAACAAGCGATTTGCTCTCATCAACTAAAAATCTATACGACTCATAATAGCCGTGCGAAACGCCATCATTTAAAACAGAGCTCGCAATTTGAATAGCCTCGCTCTCGCTAAATGTAGCTATGTGCGTTGTGTCAGCAATCGCACCCGACTCGGAAAATCTAACTGAAAAATATCTTGTTTCAAAGGGTGTTTCAATGCTAATATGGTCAGGGGTAGGCTCAGGCTTAGGCTCGCCCTCATCCTCGACACTCTCCTCGCCATTTTCCCCATCACCTGGACCGTCAATGCTTGATGAGCTTTCCTCATCTTTATCGGGAATTGGCTTAAAGTCAGGAGCGAACACACCGTCATTGTAGCTAAGAATTTCCAAAATGTCATCAGCATTGTCGGTAGTTCTTTTGAAATTTATAACATTGATAAAGCCGATAAGAACGGTTAGAATTATGAGCACAAGAACCATCGTTGTTACAACGAAACGGATTCTAAGCGTCTTAATCATTTGTTTTCCTCCAACCTATAACCGACGCCTCTTATAGCCTTTATAGTATAATCAGAGCCAATGCTCTCAAGCTTCTTTCTAAGAGAGGAAATAAATACCCAGACAACATTTATCTCGGCATCGGAATCGAAGCCCCAAACGCTTTCCATAAGCTTTTCAGTTGAAAGAAGCATATTTTTGTTTCTTATAAGATGCTCCATAAGCTTGTATTCCTTGCCAGTCAAGCGAACCTTGCCAACAGCGCAAAGCTCAAAGTTTTCGTGGTCAAGGGTTGTGTTTCCAATAGAGAAGCTCTGTGCAATCTCGCTTGTACGCCTTGTAAGGGCACGGATTCTTGCCATAAGCTCCTTAATAACAAAGGGCTTTGTAAGATAATCATCAGCACCAGCGTCAAGACCAAGCACCTTGTCATCAACCTCACTCTTAGCAGTTAAAATAAGCACAGGAGTATTGTTTCCATTTGCTCTTAATTGCTTGACAACGGTGATTCCATCCAGCTTAGGCATCATAATATCAAGAATTGCACCATCATATTTTCCATTGCTCATAAGCTCAAGTGCACTAATGCCGTCATAAGCAACATCAACATCATAATGATTGTATTCAAGGACACGCTGAATAGCACTCGCCAAATCACGCTCGTCCTCTGCTATGAGTATTCTCATAATCGTTCCCCCTAATCGGTTCTTTTTTCATATTTTACAGTCATTTCCTTAAAAATACTTAAATCCATATATATTGTACCAAAAACCGAGGCAAATTGCAATAAGTATCTGCATTTTTTGAAATAATGCTTGAATATTTATGTAAATTATGATAAAATTAATTGGTATATTATAATAATATATCGAAAGTCAAGAAGGGAGAGGGATAAATGCTCGAGAATTTTGTTAGCGTGAGCGAGCTTGAAGAGCAAAGAGGCTACATAGCAAGAGTTAGAGAGCTAATTGGCTCAAAGGGACTTAAAGCATTTGTTATCACTCTTGGCTGTCAGCAAAATGAGGCGGATAGCGAAAGAATAAGAGGAATACTCACCTCACTTGGCTATACTATTACAGATGATGAGCAGATTGCCGATGCGATTATTGTCAATACCTGTGCAATAAGAGAGCACGCTGAGAAAAGAGCACTTTCTATAATCGGCAGATATAAGCACAATAAGACAAGAAACCCAAGCACCGTGCTCGGTGTGTGTGGCTGTATGCCTGCACAGGAGCATCGTATGGAGCAAATAAAGCACTCATATCACTATGTGGACTTTGCCTTTGGCACAGGTGCTATGTATCGCTTGCCCGAGCTTATCTATAACGCCCTCACAGGTGGAAAGAGGCTCTTTATAAAGGATGAGCAAAGACCAAGAATTGCCGAGGAGCTTCCCGTTGTAAGAGAAAGCAACCACAAGGCGTGGGTTAGCATTATGTATGGCTGTAATAACTTCTGTACCTATTGCATAGTTCCCTATGTGCGTGGCAGAGAAAGAAGTCGCCTACCAAATAGCGTAATTACTGAGGTTAAGGAGCTTGTTAATAGTGGCTATAAGGATATAACCCTTCTTGGACAAAATGTAAACTCCTATGGCAAGGAGCTTGGCGAGGGCTATAACATAGCCTACCTTCTAAGAGAAATAGCAAAAATAGATGGTGATTTTTGGATACATCTTATGACCTCGCATCCAAAGGACGCCTCTGATGAGCTAATAGAAGCACTCGGTGCAGGTAGCTGTATAGCAAATACCTTCCACCTTCCACTTCAATCAGGCTCGAGCGAGATTTTAAAGAAAATGAACCGTCATTACGACATCGAAAAATATATGTCGATAATAGACAAGCTTAAAGCAAAAAGCCCCGATATAGTTCTCACAACCGATATAATTGTCGGCTTCCCGGGTGAGAGCGAGGAGGATTTTGAAAATACGCTTGACATCGTAAGACAGGTTGAATACGATTCCGTTTATACCTTTATCTTTTCACCAAGAAAGGGAACTCCCGCTTATGAAATGGCAGACCAAATTCCCGATGAGGTTAAAAAGGCACGCTTTGAGCGTCTTGTAGATACTCAAAACGAAATATCAAAAAAGAAAAACGAGGCTATGATAGGCAAGCGTGTTAAGGTCTTGGTTGACGGCAAAAGCAAGAATAATGAAAAAATCTACACCTCTCGCACCGAGGGCAATAAGATTGTGCACTTCGAGGCAGATGAGGATTACACAGGCAAATTTATAACACTTAAAATCACCCGTGCAGACACCTTCGCATTGTACGGTGAAATATAATATTAAAGCAAAGGAGTAGCTATAATGGAAATTATGGAGCTTGCTAAACAGCTCGGTCAGGCTATCAAGGCAGACGAGCGTGTAGCTAAAATGAATGAGGCGCAAGAGGCGTACAACAAGGATGAGGAGATTCAAAAGCTTATGCTCGAGTTTAACACTCAGCAAATCGCTCTCCAAGAGGAATATAAGAAGGAGGAGCTTGACCAAAATCTCATCTCTGCTATTGAGGGCAGACTTGACGAGCTTGTTAAGACAATCACAGCATCTCCTGTATACCTTGCAGCAGTAGATGCACAAAACGCAATGACTAAGCTTATGGAGGAGGTAAACGCTGAGATTGAATTCCAAATCACAGGTCAGCGTCCTTGCTCACACGATTGCTCAAGCTGTGGCTCAAACTGTGGTCACGACCACCACTAATTAAGTAAGAAGAAAGAGGGGATGAAGCAGTATGACATCCATGATGCTACAATATCTTGAAATAAAGAACCAGTATAAGGATTTTATACTGTTTTATCGTCTTGGAGATTTCTACGAGATGTTCTTTGACGACGCCATTTTGGCGTCGAGAGAGCTCGAGCTTACCTTGACTGGCAGAGATTGTGGAGAGAGCGAGCGTGCGCCTATGTGTGGCGTTCCCTACCACAGTGCTGAGGGCTATATAGGAAAGCTCATTTCAAAGGGCTATAAGGTTGCAATATGCGAGCAAATGGAGGATCCTGCCACCACGAAGGGACTCGTTAAAAGAGAGGTGGTAAGAGAGATTACCCCAGGCACAGTATTTGAATCCGACCTTATTCCAGCAAACAGAAACAACTTCCTTTGCGCCTTGTATTTGAAGGGCGCAAGGGCAGGCTTGTGCTTTGTCGATGTTTCGACAGGTGAGATAAACGCAACCTCACTTGAAAACGAATCTGGCAAAATACTAAACGAGCTCGGTACATATATGCCAAGAGAGCTCATCATAAATGTAAGCCGTGAGAGTGCATCTTACATTTACGATTTTTCAAAAACAAGACTTAACGCACTCTGTGAATTTGATAATCAACAGCTATTTGAATACCCAAGCGCAAGTGCAAGGGTTATAAATCAATTTGGCTCTGATTTTATTGTTAAATACGAAAACGACGAGCCCATGCTATGCGCAATGGGAGCGATACTTGAATATGTCTGCATAACACAAAAGACAGATGATGTTTCATACATAAATAACCTAAATGTCTATGGAGAGGGACAATACCTTGACATGGACCTTAATACAAGGCGTAATCTTGAGCTTTGCGAAACAATGCGTAACAAGGAAAAGAGAGGAAGCCTTTTTGGAGTGCTTGATAAGACAAGAACCGCAATGGGAGCAAGAATGCTTAGGAGCTTTGTTGAGCACCCACTCGTAGATGTTAAAAAGATATCAATGCGTCAAAGTGCCGTTGGCGAGCTTGTTTCAAGCTTTGTTTTAAGAGAGGAAATTTCTCATTTGCTCTCAGGCGTTTTAGACCTTGAAAGGCTTATGACAAAGGTCGTATACGGCTCAGCAGGAGGTAAGGACCTTCGTGCAATCGCATCAACCATCTCTGTAATTCCTGCAATAAAGGAGCTTTTGTTCTCTGCAAGAGCACCCGAGCTTACCTATATAAGAGATAACATTGACGCACTTGATGATATTTATAACGCAATAAACAACACCATCGTAGAAAACCCACCATTTTCAATCCGAGAGGGTGGAATTATAAATAGTGGCGTAAACGAAACCGTCGACACGCTTCGCTCAATAATGACAAACGGAAAGGGCTGGATATCAAAGATTGAGGAGCAGGAGCGTGAAAAAACAGGAATTAAGACGCTCAAAATAGGCTATAACAGAGTGTTTGGCTACTATATAGAGGTTACAAAATCCTTCCTTGAGCAGGTTCCAGCAACCTACATAAGAAAGCAAACTCTGTCAAACTGCGAAAGATACATAACAGAGGAATTAAAGGAAATGGAGTCCACCGTGCTTGGAGCACAGGACAAGCTCAATTCCCTTGAATACGACCTCTTTATTGCACTTCGTGATGAGGTTGCAAGAAATCTTAAAAGAATCCAAAAAAGTGCAAACCTTCTTGCAAAGCTTGACGCATACGCATCACTTGCAGAGGTAGCAATGAAGAATAACTATGTTTGCCCCGAGGTCGATTATAGCGACATTATCGACATAAAGGACGGACGCCACCCAGTTGTTGAGCAATTTGTTAAGGATAGCTACTTTGTGCCAAACGATACCTTCCTCAACACCACAACAGATAGGCTTGCCCTAATTACAGGACCTAATATGGCAGGTAAATCAACCTATATGCGTCAAAGTGCGCTTATTGTTGTTATGGCTCAAATTGGCTCGTTCGTGCCTGCAAGGGAAGCAAGAATAGGCATAGTTGACAAGCTCTTTACTCGTGTTGGAGCATCTGATGATTTGGCATCAGGTCAATCGACCTTTATGCTTGAAATGACCGAGGTTGCGTATATTCTTGAAAATGCCACAAAGCGTAGCTTTATAATCTACGATGAAATAGGTAGAGGAACAAGCACCTTTGACGGAATGAGCATGGCAAAGGCTATTGCTGAATATACTGCAAGCCGTAAAATAGGTGCAAAGACTATGTTTGCAACTCACTATCACGAGCTTACCTCTCTTGAGGATGAGATAGATGGAGTAGTAAACTACAATATCGCCGCAAAGAAGCGTGGAGAGGATATTATCTTCCTTCGCAAGATAGTAAAGGGACCAACTGATGATAGCTATGGAATAGAGGTTTCTAAGCTCGCAGGCGTTCCAAACGAGGTAGTAAAGCGTGCAAAGTCAATCCTTGCCGAGATTATCGAGCAGGGTGGATCTGTAAGACCTACCATATCAAAAAATGAGCCATCAATGGAAATGTCCATTGAGGACATAGGAGTTTACGAGATTGCCGATAGAGTTAAGAAAATTGACATAAATACTCTTACGCCAATCGAGGCTATGAACTTCATATTCGAGCTTAAAAAGCTATTAAACTAAAAGGGAGTGAGATAGATGGGGAGAATTAATTTACTTGGCTTCGATGTAGCCAACCTTATAGCCGCAGGCGAGGTCGTTGATCGTCCCTCATCTGTTATAAAGGAGCTTGTCGAGAACTCAATTGACGCAGGTGCAACCTCTCTTACCATAGAGGTTAAAAATGGCGGAAAAACCTTTATTCGTATAACCGACAATGGCTGTGGAATAGAGTTTGATGACCTTCCAATTGCCATTTTACGCCACGCAACAAGTAAAATAAAAACAGCCGACGACCTTGACGCTATAATGACTCTTGGCTTCCGTGGTGAGGCTCTTGCCGCAATTTCATCAGTAGCAAGGCTACGCATTATGTCAAAGACCAAGGATAGCGAGCTTGGTGGCTTTTTGGAGTGTCACGGTGGCGAAATTTTGAGCCATATGCAAACAGGATGCTCCGACGGAACAACAATAATTGTAGAGGACCTTTTCTACAATGTTCCCGCAAGAAAGAAGTTTTTGAAGGCAGATCGCTCTGAAACAGGAGCAATAACCTCAACAATTGAGAAAATCGCTCTTTCAAAGCCAGAAATATCATTTAGATATATCACCGATGGCGAGGTTAAGTTTGTCACCTCGGGTGACGGCTCACTTCAAAACACAATCTACTCCTTGCTTGGCAGAGATTTTGCAAAAAAGCTTATAAGAGTAGATAGAAACGATAACGGAATAAGAGTAGAGGGCTTTATTTCAACCCCCGAGCTTGTTCGTGCAAATCGCAACCTTGAAAACTTCTACATAAATTCAAGGTCGATAAAAAGCAAGACAATGGGCGCTGCCCTTGAACAGGCATATCTTTCATACATACCCTCGGATAAGTATCCATTTTGTGTTCTAAATCTTGAAATTGATCCGTCCTTGGTCGATGTAAATGTTCACCCCTCTAAGCTTGAGGTTAAGTTCTCAAACGAGAATGTGATTTTTAGTGCCGTTTACTATGCAGTAAGAGGAGCGCTTGCAACCTCTGTTACAAGACCGGAGCTTTATGCCGAGAGCAAGGGCGATGAAATTCCCGTTTCAAAAACCCCATTCCCAGTAAACGACAGAGAAGCACCAAAGCCACAAAGAGTGGTCTTTGATACAAATAGCAACATTGGCGTTTTAAGACAAAATCAAACGCTTGATTATTCTCCAAGCACGCCAACACAAGACAGGACAAGTGCTCCACTTGTGGTAGAAGAACCAGCAGATGCATTGGCACCAGTCGATAGCGTGGTAAAGAGCGTCGATGAGCCAACTTCTGAAAATATCCCCGAGGCTGTGCCCGTAATCGAAAGAATAACCGAGCAAAAAAACGATGAAAAAATAATAGTCCCCGACTATAAAATAATAGGCGAGGCGTTTAATTCGTATGTAATAGTCGAGCTTGGAGAGATAATTTATCTTATAGATAAGCACGCCGCACACGAAAGAATAATCTTTGAGGACTTAAAGAAAAAGACCAAGGAGGCAACACCCTCATCGCAAATGCTTATGCTCCCTCTTGAAGCATATTTAACCTCGGATGAGCTTGCAACCCTTAGCGAGTGGGAAAAGGAAATAAAATCCCTTGGCTTTAACTATGAGGCAAATGGCTCAACGGTTAGCATATTTGAAATACCAAGTGGAATTTCACAAAACGCTGCCCCCGATATGCTCATAGCTCTTGCCTCTAAGCTTATGAGAGGCGAGGCAAATGCAAGCACGGCAAAGGATGACATCTTTGAGTCAGCATTATATCAAGCGTCCTGTAAGGCTGCAATAAAGGCAGGGCGAATTTACGATACTGCTCACATAAAATGGATATGTGACAGAGTGCTAACTCTTGAAAACATAAGATACTGCCCACACGGCAGACCAGTTGCGTTTGAAATGACTAAGCATTTTCTTGAAAAGCAATTTGAAAGGATCAAATAATGTTTGAGGTTTTAAAAACAGAAGGTAGAGCAAGGCGTGCAAGACTTGAAACCGTTCACGGAACAATAGAAACCCCTGTGTTTATGAATGTCGGCACCTGTGCCGCAATAAAGGGTGGAGTATCAACCACCGATTTAAAGGAAATAAATTGTCAGGTGGAGCTTTCTAATACCTATCATCTTCACATTCGCCCAGGAGATCGCCTAATACACGACCTTGGTGGAATACACAAGTTCTTTAATTGGGACAAGCCCGTTTTAACCGATAGTGGTGGATTTCAGGTTTTCTCTCTTGCTCAGCTAAGAAAGATTACCGAGGAGGGCGTTCGCTTTGCCTCTCACATAGACGGTAAGCGTATATTTATGGGACCTGAGGAGTCTATGCAAATTCAATCAAATCTTGCCTCGACAATAGCGATGGCATTTGATGAGTGTATCGAAAACCCTGCCCCCTATGACTATGTAAAAAACTCCTGCGAGAGAACAACAAGATGGCTTGTAAGGTGCAAGGCAGAGATGCAAAGGCTCAATTCCTTGCCCGATACAATAAATAAGCACCAAATGCTCTTTGGAATAAACCAAGGTGGAACCTACGAGGACCTTCGTATAAAGCATATGCAGGATATTGCAGAGCTTGACCTTGACGGCTATGCAATCGGTGGACTTGCAGTAGGTGAAAAAACCGAGGAAATGTATCGAATTATCGACACAGTAGAGCCTTATATGCCTAAGGATAAGCCAAGATACCTTATGGGAGTTGGAACACCCTGCAACATTCTTGAAGCGGTTCACTATGGTATAGATTTCTTTGATTGCGTAATGCCAAGCCGTAACGCAAGACACGGAAATATCTTTACATGGAACGGCAAGATGAATATTCTCAATGAAAAGTATATGCGTGACTCACGACCAATCGATGAGGGATGCTCGTGTCCTGCGTGCCGTGATTATTCAAGAGCATATATAAGACACCTAATAAAGGCAAAGGAAACTCTTGGAATGCGTCTTTGCGTGCTTCATAACCTCTATTTCTATAACGAGCTTATGCAGAAGATAAGAGACGCCCTTGATGGAGATTACTTTGAAAGCTTTTATCAAAAGTATAGACAAATTCTTGGGGAGCGTAACCCAGACTAATAAAAAAGGAATGCACACAGCATTCCTTTTTTTATTCAATTATCTCGCAATTTAAATATTCACACATATAGGAGCGTAGGCGAGCCTCACGCTTCTTTTTTGTTCCAAAAGGACTTGATTTTGTAATAAGACAAGCAATAAGCATAGGAATACAGGTGATTACAAAAACTATCGAAAGACCAATCCAATCGTACCACCTCATACGCATATCACGGTCAGCAACAATCTCACCCTCAAGGTCAATATAATCCTCGTGTATATCAAGAGGAGCGACAAAGCGATAAACGCCACTTGCCCCCGTCTCTGTATCAATTTCGATTTTATCATCGTGAAGCCTAACAGAGAGAGGAGAGCTTTTGCTTGGATTTTTTGCATTAAAATCATTTTTAGCGTCGGCATAGCTCCTTGTAAGGTCCTCTATGCTTCCCTTAAATCTAAATTTCATAAGCACCCCAAAAAAGCATTATTTTTAAAAAGTATATCACAAAGCACCACCTAATTCAAGAAAAAGCATAAAATTTGTTAAAAATGAATAATTTGTCCTTCGCTATGCAACAATAGGACAAGAGAAAAAGGAGGGAAAAATGAGAGAGCTTACACACACAATAAAGGCAGAAAACGGCTTGCACGCTCGCCCAGCGGGAGCACTTTGTACCTTTGCAAAAAAATTCCAATCAAGCATAAAAATAATGTCTAAGGGCAAGGAGGCAGACGCAAAGAGGCTTTTATCTATTATGTCACTTGGGGCGACAAGAGAGAGCGAGCTTCATTTTATTATAGAGGGAGAGGACGAAAACGAGGCACAAAAGGCAATATCAGATTTTTGTGCTGAGCATTTGTAATTAAAAATGATATTTACAAGAAAGCAAAAGCAAATGCTTGCAGTATGCGATGGAGCAAGCGCCCCTGTGAGCGAAATTCCCGATGAGGCATTCGCAATGGGACTCCTTGGTAAGGGCTTTGCACAAGACCCCGAAAACGGTGTTTTTCGTAGCCCTGTGGACGGAAGAATAGAAAATGTGTCAAAAACCAAGCACGCATATTCTATACACACAAAGGACAACCTTGATGTGCTTGTCCATATAGGAGTAGACACGGTTGAGCTGAACGGAGAGGGCTTTGTAGCAAGAGTGGCAGAGGGGCAAAATGTCCTTGCAGGCGATATTATAGCAAACGCAGACATTTCTCTTATAAAGGAAAGAGGCTTTAATCCAATAACTGCCGTGCTTATAACAAATCCTGAAAAAATCGAAAATATCGCATACAAATTTGGCAAGGCAACAGGAGGCAACGATGCCGTAATGCTCTATGCCGTAAAACGATAAAAATTAATAAGGAAGCAAAAATGACAAACACAGAAACTAAAAAGAAGTGGGGAAGTGGCGTTTTTAGCGTGCTCCAAAGAGTCGGTAGAGCCTTTATGCTACCAATCGCTCTTTTGCCAATAGCAGGACTTTTGCTTGGTATAGGAGCATCTCTTACAAACCCTGCAATGCTTGAAGCGTATAACCTTACAGGCATAATGGGAGAGGGAACATTTTTAAATGCTGTATTTACGCTTTTCTCCTCGGTAGGAACGGTAATATTTGATAACCTACCATTAATATTCGCACTTGGCGTAGCACTTGGAATGGCTGAAAATGAAAAGGCAACAGCCACACTGTCCGCCGCAATTGCATTCTTTGTAATGCACAAGACAATAAGTGCACTTCTCGAAATAAGTGGAAGACTAAGCGACGGCTCAATGCAAGAGGGAACGATCGCTAATGTAGTAGGAATACAGTCCCTTCAAATGGGCGTTTTTGGAGGAATTATAGTAGGACTTGGCGTTGCGTGGCTAAATAATCGCTTTTATAAAATACGCCTACCAAATGTAATTTCCTTCTTTGGTGGAACACGCTTTGTACCAATTATTTCAACCGCAGTATACCTTCTTGTCGGCGTTTTAATGTTCTTTATTTGGCCATATATTCAAATGGGAATATACGCCCTTGGTGACCTCGTTTTGAAATCAGGCTACGCAGGCACCTTTATCTATGGCTTTATCGAAAGAATATTAATCCCGTTTGGCTTGCACCATGTGTTCTATTTACCATTTTGGCAAACAGGACTTGGTGGAAGTGCTATGATAGATGGCGTTATGATTTACGGAGCGCAAAATATATTCTTTGCAGAGCTTGCATCGAGTGCAACAACACGCTTCTCCGTATCAGCAACACGCTTTATGAGTGGTAAATTCCCACTTATGATATTTGGCTTGCCAGGTGCTGCCCTTGCTATGTATACCTGTGCAGACTCAAAGAAGAAAAAGGTAGCGGGAGGTCTTCTTTTATCTGCCGCCCTTACCTCAATGCTCACAGGAATAACAGAGCCGATTGAATTTACCTTCTTATTTGTAGCACCAATACTTTATGTAATTCACTCGGCGTTTGCAGGACTTGCATATATGCTTATGCACCTTTTAAATGTCGGTGTTGGAATGACCTTCTCGGGAGGAATAATAGATCTTTTCCTATTTGGAATAATTCAAGGCAACTCAAAGACAAATTGGATAATGGTTCCAATCGTAGGAATATTCTACTTTGCAATTTACTTCTTCCTGTTTAGATACCTTATCTTAAAGCGTAACTACGCAACCCCAGGAAGAGAGAGTGGCGACGGCGAGGTTAAGCTATATACCCGTGCCGACTATAACGAAAAGAAAAACGCCAAGGCACAAGATAATATCTCATCGTTAATCCTCGACGGACTTGGTGGCAAGGATAATATAGTAAGCCTTGATAACTGTGCAACACGCCTTCGTGTAAGCGTCAAGGATGCCGAGGCTGTAAACGAGGCATTATTAAAGCAAAGCGGAGCAGCAGGAGTTATCAAAAAGGGAACAGGAGTGCAGGTAATCTACGGGCCTCAGGTATCCGTTATCAAATCAGAGCTTGAGGATTATATGAACACCCTATAAAAGAAAAAGAGGCTTTTAGCCTCTTTTTTGCTTGTAAGAGGATAGATTGTGCTTTTTGATATTCTATTGACATATGAGCAATAGAGTATTATAATGAAATTAGAAAGGCGAAAGGAGAGATAATATGAAAGCAAGAAAAATACCACTGCTTGCTCTGTCTGTAATACTTATCGTGCTTGAAGCGTTACCATATGGAGCAATATGTAACTTCGCAACCGATGAGGGTGAGCCACTTAGAATGACCTTCTCATATTTTGATTTTATCCCCTTTGGATACGCAAACTTTGGACCATTTCTAACAGCACTAATATCCGTGCTTTTGCTTGCAACCTTGGTTATTTCATTTTTCAAATCAAGCAAAAGGCTTGATGGTGCAATTTTAATCCTATCCCTCGTAGGTGTTTTTACATCACTTATGCCACTTTTTTCGGGCATAAGATATGTGTCCGTGCTTGGGGTAATGATAACAATAGTTCTTTTGGCTATGTCAGCAATAGCTCTTATAGTTAAATATAAAAAATAAAAGGCGTTATAAAACGCCTTTTTTTATTGACATATAATATATCTAACTGTTATAATGGAGATATCAAATTCTAAGGAGTACAATATGAATATAAACGAAATCTTAAAGGGCTTTACCTGCCCAGAGTGTGGAAGAGAGCATAAATGCCCAATAAAATATGTTTATATAGAGCCAAACGCAACTAAGCACTTGGAGGATATAACCGCCGACTACGAAAGAATCCTCATAGTCGCCGATGAAAACACCTATAACGCATCAGGTAAGGGCGTTGAGCAGGCACTATCGAAAAAGACTATCGAGAGGGTGATTTTCTCGGGCGAAAGGGTGCTTATTCCAAACGAGGACGCAATCGAGAGCGTAAAGGACGCACTTGGCAGTAGCAACCTTATAGTTGGTATCGGCTCAGGAGTTGTGCAGGACCTTTGTAAGTATGTTTCTCATTTTGAAAAAATTCCATATGTAATAGTTGCAACTGCCCCCTCAATGGACGGCTACGCATCAACAGGTGCCGCAATGATTTTAAAGGGAATGAAGGAAACTGTTCCCGCAGGACTACCTCTTGCCATAATTGCAGACACAGAAATTTTGAAAAACGCTCCAATGGAAATGATAAAGGCAGGCTATGGCGATATAATAGGTAAGTATTCTGCGCTTAACGATTGGCGTCTTTCAAATGTAGTAAACGGAGAATACCTTTGCGAGTATATCTATAAAACCACCTTTGAGATGATAGAGAAGACACTAAGCACGGCACACGGCTTGCTTGAAAGAGATGAGCAAAGCATAAGAGCACTCACCGAGGCACTTATAGTCGTGGGAATTATGATGTCCTTTGCAACCACCTCTCGCCCTGCCTCGGGTAGTGAGCACCACCTGTCACACTTCTTTGAAATAACAGGAATTGTCCGTGGCGAGCCATATTTTGCTCACGGAATAGATGTCGCATATTCAACAATAATAACTGCTCAAATAAGAGAAAAAATCCTTAGCACGCCATTCCCAAGCGAGCAATATAGCGAGAGCGAGGGCAAATATTTAGAGGCGATGAGAGATAACTATAAGAGCGTGGCAGACGGCTGTATAGCACTTCAAGAGCGTCTTGGCACCTATAAAAGGGATAGACTCTCAATCTACAAGAAAAACGAAAGGGAAATTCGACAAATCCTTGCTCAAATGCCAAGTGCTAAAAGAATAGAACAAATGCTTGATTTGGTTGGGCTTGACATTGGCGAGTATTATTCACTCTATGGCGAGGAGAAAATCAAAAACGCAATCAAATACGCCAAGGACTTAAAGGATAGATATACTGTTTTGTGGCTAAATTACGATATAGGAGAGGCAAAATGAGCTTTACAGTGTTAGGTAAAATGAGTGTCGCAGGACACCGTGGCGATTCGTATAACTACTTCGAAAATACAATGAGTGCCTTTGTCGGAGCAATCAACGCAGGGGCTGATATGATTGAAACTGATATACACCTAAGCCTCGATGGTCATCTTGTGCTCATTCACGACGACAAGGTCGATAGAACAACAAACGGCAAGGGCTATGTGGCTGAAAAGACCTTTTCGGAGCTAAGAGAGCTGAATGCAGGAAAAAGCCTAATGCCTGAAAAAATCCCCACACTTGAAGAGCTTCTTGACCTTGTTGTAGACACAAATATCACCCTAAACCTTGAAATTAAGGAGTACTATAACGAGAAGAACGAGCAAAGATGCGTAGAGTGTATCGAAAAGACTATTGAAATGATAGAAAAATACAATATGTCAGAAAGATGCCTTATAAATAGCTTTGATGCTTGGGTGCTTGAATATGTGTATAAGAAATACGGCAAAAAATATGCGCTTCACGGCTTTTATCCATACTCAATTATGGGCAATGTGTCGATAAACCCCGATGAGTATCTTTATTGTGCATGTATATTCGATAACGAAAATAAGTCACTCTATGATTATCTAATTGCAAGGGGAATAGAGCCTTGGATAGGAGCAAGTGTGACACAAGCCCCATTGCTTTCTGCGTGCCTTAAAAACGGAGCAAGGCTTATAACTACAAATAACCCCGCTGATATAATAGAAAAGCTAAAGGAGCTTGAAAAATGAACAAGGAAAAAATAATGCTTGTCGCTATGGACCTTGACGGCACTCTTACACAACACAAGGAAAAGCTTGATGATGCACACAGGCAGGCACTTGACAAGCTCGGTGCACGCTATAAGCTTCTTATGGTAGGAGCAGGACAGGTTCAAAGAATATTTGGACAAATGAACAATTATCCAATAGATATAATCGGTAACTATGGCTTGCAATATGCAAAATATAATCACGAAACGGGCACGATTGATATAATCCGTGATGAAGTCGGATCGTAGCCATGTCGTTCTGTGAGCCAAGGAGTTGTTAGTCTCTCTTGTCTTCCTAAGACCGCTTGGCCTCCGACTTAATTATCCAATAGATATAATCGGTAACTATGGCTTGCAATATGCAAAATATAATCACGAAACGGGCACGATTGATATAATCCGTGATGAGACCTTCGAGATAAATCGTGATG
>JAZNYH010000018.1:0-5157 GCA_045594305.1 Eubacteriales bacterium
TATTTTTGGCACAGACCGTGCTTATATGTGTGACGAAAAATACGCAAATTGGCTATTCAATGTTGTAACAACCTACATAGGCACAAGCAAAGAGGTTAAAAGCTTCGATGATAAAATCCTTAAGGGACTTGGCTTGCCAAGGGAGAGGGTTGACAACATTTTCTTTGCCAACTTTGAACGTCGTGTCGGCACATCTCCAAAGGTGATAAATAAGGAAAAATTCAAGGCTTATATAAAAAAGTACTCCTTTGCACTGACAGATTGCGATAAGGAAAGAATAGAGCTTCTTTCGCAAAAGTATTTGAAACAATAAAAAATGCGAGCTATTATAGAAAATGGCACGCGACGAGGCAAGACACGGAAAAGTGGTTGAAATGGTCGAGAAGCTCGACGGGCATATAAAAGCGGAATGCAGAATGAAAAAGGGCAGAGAAATCTGCCCTTTTAATTTTTGTGTTGGCAAACGGCTTGCTTTTCTTATGCGCCGAATGCGTTAAGACCGTCCTTACCTGTGGTTATCTCTACAGGAGTTGTAACGGTTTGAAGCTTTACTGTGTAGAGAACATCGATGCCCTTTACGACCTTGCTTTGCATAGGAGAGAATACAGGAGACTCTTGTGTGCCTGTATATTCCTTTTGGAACAGGTCAATGTCGCTCTTGTCAGCCTTTGAGTATGCATAGCCTGCGAACACAAGCTCGAGCTTTTGGTGTGCCTCGTTTGTAAGGTCAAAGCCTACAACTGATGCGCTAATTGTTGAGTATTTTTCGATTGTCTCAACCTGAATTGCGCCATTTGAAGCGTTGATTTTACCATTTGCATCAAAGAATGTGTCGCCTATAAAGCTTGGATTGAATATAACGATACCGAATGTAATGTCGCTACCGAAAATAGATTTGTAAACATCAACCGATTCTTGGTTAATCTTAAAGCCTGTTGCAATGCCCTTTCCGTCACCCTTTGTTGAATAGCCGAGAGCCTCAACAACAGCATCATATACGGTTTGTGTGTTGGTGGTTGCATCCCATGCACTAAATGGCTTGTCAAAGCCTATAAAGCTGGCATAAATTGTCGCATCTTCAGTTGCAATTGCACCATAGTAGATTGTCTTAGTAGCGGTATTGCTTGGGTCGAACTCACTAAATGGAGCAGATGTGTATTCACTGAATACAGTAGATATGGTAGAAATATCATCTCCCGCAACAATTATGGAATTAAAGCTTTGACAATTTGCAAATGCAATGGAGCTTACGGTAGCCAAGCTGTTTGATGCTACAATACATTCAAGGCTTGAACAGTTTGTGAATGAGTTATCTGAAATAGATGTAACAGAGCTTGGCATAACTACGCATTTAAGCTTAGTACAGCCATAGAACGCAGTGTTACCCATATTAGCAGATGAGCCGTCCTTTGCAACAAAGCATGTGATATTTGTTCCTCTTAGTGAATCCTTGTTAATGCTTTCGAGATAATCGATAATAACAATTCCTTCTATTTTCGAGCCATAGAATGCCTCAGAGCCAAAAATTTTAACTGAGCTTGGAATATTAACACTTGTCAAGCTGGTGCATTGACAGAAGGAGCCATCAGGGATTTCTTCAAGAGTAGCTGGAAGCACAACCGATTTTAAGCTTGCGCAATTACGGAATTGATGCTTACTTAGGGTTGTAAAGGTAGAGCCTGTAAAGTCAACGCTTGTAATGCTTGTTCCACGCAATGCGTTTTCTCCAATGCTACTAAGGCTATTAAAAGCAAAGTCGCCTATAACCTTGGGGGATTGATAGAACGCATTGGTTGCGAGAATTTTAAGAGTGCTTGGGACAGTAACATTTGTCAAGGCTGTGCATTGACAAAATGCACTTGTCTTTATTTCAGTTACAGTAGAAGGAAGTATAACAGTTTCAAGGCTTGGGGATTGATAGAAGCAATATTCACCAACGGTTGTGAAGGTAGAGCCTGTAAAGTCAATGCTTGTAACATTAGTTGCACGAATTGCGCTATTGCCAAGGCTTGAAATATTAGGAAGAACCAAGTCGCCTGCAAACTTAGGGCCAAAGAATGCGCTATTTCCGATTTCTTGAACAGAGCTTGGAATAGTTGTATTTGTCAAGGCAGCACATTTCTCAAATGCGGCGCTTTTAATTCTAAGAACTCCGTCTGGTATATTAGCAGAGGTTAGAGCGGTACAGCTATAAAATGCCGAGGCTCCAATTTCTACCAATCCAGATGGTAAAACAACAGATACGAGCTTAGAGCAAGAATGGAACGCATTGCTACTTATAGAGGTTATTGGTGCGCCAGTAAAATCAACCCCTGTTATTGCAGTAGATTGAAATGCGTTTAAGCCTATGCTTTGAAGAGAGCTAAGCTTGATTTCTTGTGCGATAGGACAGCCTTGGAATGCCTTTTCTCCAAGAGTTGTAACGGTTTCAAGGCTTGAAATGGTAGCAAGAGAGGAGCATCCTACAAATGCGTTAAAGCCAATTTCCTTGATGCTTGGAGAAAACTTTACGCTTTCAAGTGCGGAGCAATAGCTGAAGCAAACAGAGCCCACTTTAGTTACAGCTGATTCCGACATATCTACACTTACAAGAGATTTTGTGGAATAAAATTCGGCATTGTTGAACTTTACCTCGCTTGTTTCGCCAGTTACGGGGTTGTAGCCCTGCGCCTTGATTACAACTGTTTCAAGAGAGGAAAGACCTCTGAAAGCGTGCTCGCCTATGGTTGCTACGGTCTTAGGAACAACAACCGAAACAATAGGGTGGTCAGAGGTTCCGTTTTTTCCGAACGCCTGGCTTGCAACAGCAGTTACTACATAGCTTTCCAGAATACCGTCCGCATCGGAGTCGTACTCAACGACCTCGGGAATGACTATGTGTGTTGATTTGTCGGTGTCTGTGCTTGTTCTGTTTTCTGTGCTGACGGTGGCAGTTCCGTCGTAGCCCTCAAATGTGCTGTTCTTTGAAAGGTCATAGTAAACATAACCGTTTGTTTCATCGCCGATTTTTACAGCAGCTGATGCACAAATGGCAAAAAGGCATACACAAAGAGCTATTGTTAGAATTGTGAGAAAAACTTTTCTTTTCATATCGTTCTCCTTTTTAATAGTTTCTATATATAGTACATAAATGATATCACACTAAGTTCACTTAGTCAAGTCAAAATGCACAAAAAACGGGGGGGGGCTTTATTTTTGTGAAATATGCACAAAAGCAAAACAAAAAAAGCACTCGTGGTGAGTGCCCTTTTGTGCAATATGTGATTGGTCTAAGGCCCTACTATTTTTTAAAAATTGTCAAGATTATTAATGATTTATGTATAAACTAACTTATAGCTTTTTGGGGAAGGGCTAAGGGTGAAATTTTGTCATAAGAGGGCAAAAATAAAAAAGGATTGCTTTTTTGTAGAAGTATGATATAATAAAATTGCCTTACATCAAAAATGCTAAGCATTATTGCGGCAATTTCATTGATGGCTAAAAGGCTTTTCTTCACTAAAGCTTGAAAATCTACGTCTTGCGACGTTTCAACCGCACAAGCGGTTGCTTTTATGATATAATAGAATTAGAATACAATTTAAGGAGAAGATTTATGGAACATCAAGTGAATGGATGCATTAAGCTATGTGCGACCTGTGAATATTGGATGGGAACAAGACAGCCGAATTTTTATGGCAATCATGTTGTGCTCCCTGAGCAGAGCGTTCGTGGAAAGTGCTGGTGCCTAACAGGGCCATTTAAGCGTGCCGACAGGCTTAGCAACTCCTCGGTATGCCATTGCTATCAAAAATGGAGCGTTCTTAAATAAGTCGTGGCTTTACATACGATAAGAAAAATTTTCTTTGCTCTTGACAAAAAATCGTGAGTAATGTATACTAATAGCAGGAGTTGTCAATCAGGCAATGCTACCCACTCGAAGGAGTGGGTTTTCTTTTTGCGAATAATTGGCGTGATTGGTTGACATTGGGCGGATATGGTGCTAAAATAGAGCTATACAAATAAAATTTGACGGAGAAATTTATGAGCTTTGAGTTATGGTCGATATGGCACTTTTTGTATATGCTTTCGCCATTTGTGATATTTTTTGCGATTTACTGCTTGATAAGGGATAAGTCGGACAGGGTGAAAAATATTGTTGGCTACATTTTGGGTGGAATTTCGATTTCAATATTAATCATTAGAAATATAGACATTTATGTCAGGTCAGGCTGGGGAGTTGAGGTAATTCCGTTACAGGTTTGTCACATTGGTAGCGTAATTGCAGGAATAGCCTTGATTTTCAAGAAAAAATGGCTGATTTTGACAAGCTTTTGCTTTAATATGACACCCGCCATTTTGGCGATGGTATTTGCCGATTCCTTGGCAAATTACGACACTCTATGGAAGATAAGACCGCAAACTTATGTTTGGGGACACATTTTTATCGTGGTGTGTGCGTTGTACGGAATAATTATGTATCGCTGGAAATTCACAAGAAGGGATTTGTATATCTCGCTTGGCTTTGTCGGCTCAATGGCGATTATTGCGATTATTTGTAATTCCTTGTTTAGGGCAGTGCTTGGCTGGGAGCCGAATTACTTTTACCTATTCAACCACAAGGGAACGCCACTTAAATTCCTATACACGGCACTTCCAAGCTCGGTATATGGCTGGTTTGAAATAAATTGGCTCTATACTGTGGTGTTGCTTTTGGTAT
Organism: Eubacteriales bacterium; assembly: GCA_045594305.1. Classification (GTDB taxonomy): domain Bacteria; phylum Bacillota; class Clostridia; order Oscillospirales; family CAG-272; genus RGIG2000. Next base: position 4,697 of record JAZNYH010000018.1, read on the forward strand.
TTGTGTGCGTGTTTGTGGGACTGTATTTTGTTGCAAATCTTATAAACCAACGGATATTTAACGAAAAGAAATAAGGGGCAGAGAAACGCTCTTAGAAAAACAAAAAGCAGACACGCTAAAACTAAGTTTGCCCTTATGGGCAAGTGAAGTTTACTTCGTAAGTGAAATTATCCTGCGGATAGTGAAGTTTTGCCTTTGGCAAAGTGGGCAAACTTAACTTCACTGCGAGCGTCTGTGAGCAACTTCACTGTGCGTAGCACAACTTCACTTTCGCAGTAGCGAAAACTTCACTAACAGAAAAAGAGCAAGAGTACAAGGAGAAAATCCTTATATTCTTGCTCTGTTTGTTTTTATGAATGAATTGATGCTTACGCATCATGAATTGGCTTCGCCATGATTTCTCGCTTCGCTCCATGAATTGAATTGCAACCAATGTGCCGTAAGGCACAATTCATGCCGCA
>JAZNYH010000019.1:0-9833 GCA_045594305.1 Eubacteriales bacterium
GTAGCCATGTCGTTCTGTGAGCCAAGGAGTTGTTAGTCTCTCTTGTCTTCCTAAGACCGCTTGGCCTCCGACTTATAAGTAATAGTGAATAGTGAAAAGGTGCTGATGTAGCTTTTCTCCTTTTGGTCGAAAAGCATTATATTTTACTAGGGTTCGAATCCTAGTGACAACCCTTGAAAAATATCTTTTTCGTAGCCTTTATACAAAAAAGGGACACCGATAGGTGTCCCTTTTTGTGAGCCTTGGGCTCTTTTTTATTTTTCTCTTTTGCCGTAGGCGTGGCCGTTATAGTTCAGCATAAAATTCTCGGCGGTTTTGTATGCCATTACTGTTATAAATTCATCATTAAAGGCAAGTGTCAGCGAGAGATTTCCAAGATATCTATCAATGACTTGAACACAAAGCATAAGCTTGTTTGGATTTAGCCACGAGGCGGACACGGCACAATCGTATTTCGAGCCGTCGTGCGTACGAGCTCCGCCAACCTCTTGCGAATAGCCAAGCTCGGGGAACTTCGTAAAGCAATTCTTATTTATGTAAAATGGTAGCTCCATTTTTCCGTTTGCGTTTTCGTAAAGCACCACGCCACCGTCCTTGCCCTCAAAGGTGACGGTTAGATTTTTTAAGCCTATTTCGTTTTCCTCAAAGACATATTTAACTCCGTCTATCCTTTCACGATAGGGCGAGTCCTGCTCTCCTGTTATGGCAAAAAGCTTTAAATCGCTTGTTCTCTCTTCAAGGCTCCTTTGTGCGTCCTTGTCCTCGCAAAGAGGCTCTTTTTCAAGATTTGCTACAATTATATCAAAGAGGCTATTCATAATAAGTGCTCGGGAGCGTGGGTTGCCCTGATTATCTGCTGTGCAAGCGAAAATCAAATCATAGTCTGGCAAGCAAATTGTAAGCTCATCACCCATACCGACAAAGGCAAAGCCGTTTTCCTCGGTACGCCAAATTAGATAGCCGTAGCCGTGCGACAATGGTCCACCGTGTGAGTCCTCTTGGTTGTCTATGAGCTTTGAGGTGGCTTCCCTCAAATAGCTCTCGCTAAGGAGCCTTTTGCCGTTCCATGTGCCATAATTCATAACAAATCTGGCAAAGGAAAGCATATCACGGCTCGTGCAAAGCAGGGCTGAATCGCCCCAGCTCTCACCCGTTGGAGTTTTTAGAATAGAGGCTGTTTTAAAGGTGCCGAGGTGGTCAAAGAGCTTCTTTTTTAAATAGTCAAAAAGACGCATGCCTGATAGCTTTTCCACAAGAGCGCAAAGCACCTGCGAGCCTTGGCTGTCATATTCCCAAACGGTGCCAGGGCTTCTTGTAACGACCTCTCTATTAAAGTACAAATCAAGCCTATCGGTGTTTTCCTTGTCGAACCAGCTCTTGCCAAAGCCGACGGTGGACATCATAAGCATATTTCTTACGGTTTGTCTTCTTATTTGTTCGTTTTCTATTCTTATTTTTTCGGGGAAAAAGTCGGCAATCCTATCATCTAAGGAAAGCTTGCCCTCATCAAGCAAAAAGCCTATTGCAATTGACACATAGCTCTTTGTTTGAGAGTACATTCTATGGCAGGTGTCCTTATTAAATGGCGACCAATAATATTCACCAAAAAGCTTATCTCCTCTTAGAAGAAGCACGCTGTGCATTCGTGCGCCTCTCTTTTCGAGTGTGCTTATAAATTTTTCAACATATCGTGAGCTAATGCCCACGCTCTCGGGGCTTACCTTTTCAAACATAGCCTTTCCTCTCTTTTCCTATTTTTTATTTTAGTATATAACAATTGCCCCTTAAAGTCAACGAAAAAGAGTAAAAATAAGCCAAGGATTGCTCTGCAAAAGCAATTTTTTATTGACAAGAGGTAATATTCTTAATTTATAAGAACAAGGACACCGCTTGGCGTCCTTGTTTTAATATCCGTAAGGAATTGTCACATCAATAGGAAATGGCTTGCCGTTACGCTTTGCAACGGAATTTTCATAGCCCTTTTTTAGATACTGTGTGACCTTTTCACGCTCCTTTAAGATAAGGTCGGGATTGTTTTGAATTTCGGTCCTCACCTTGCTGTATTCAGGTCTTTGAGAGCCATTTAACATACCACCATTATACACATAGTCCTCGGGAAGACCAAAGAGCAAAAAGCGGTCAGGATTATAAAAGCCCCAAAGCTCGTTACCATAGTAGAGCAAAAGACGCTCGTATCTCACCTCGTGAGCGAAAATTTCGATACGCCAGCCAACCAAAATACTATCGGTAAGGCGTTTGTTCCTTGCAATTCCAGCAAACTGTTGCCAAGCACCGGGCGAGCTAATCGCCCTCTCAAAATACTTCTTTTTCTCGTCAAGCTTGTAGTAAAAAAGTCTTATTTCGGGAAACTCTGAATAACGAGAAATGTGCTTCACCTTTCCCATAATACAATCAAGCTGGGCGATATGCTTTTTTATACTCGATTTAAGTAGCTCCTCTAATTCCGTCATTATAAATCCTCTCTACCTGTTAGGTAGTCCTTTACCATAAGTAGCCAATCTGTTTGAATGAAGTCAACCCCTTTATCGCAGAGCCAGCCCCAGCCCGCCTCGGGAGAGTCTGTTAGGGAAATGTCGTCGGTGTGGTGGGCGGAGATTACATCTGCCTCGTTGTAAATTATCGAGTTTGCCCACACAAGTAGCCCCCTTTCGTGCATTTTTGCGATATACTCATCGCTTATACACTCATCGTTCTCCTTGTCGAAAAGCACCTCTGTACCGATTTGATTAATCCCCTGCTCGGCAAGGTAGTCGCTCACCTCGTCCTTGTGCCTTACAAGAGGCATAAACATAAAGTCGGGAGCGTATTTTTTAACCTTTTCAAGCGTTTCTTTTTCAACCTCTGTCTTTACGATAACCTGCTTTTCAACTCCACATTTACGAATTTCGTTCGTAATGCCCTCAATATCTGTCCAAAACTTATCAACATTTATGTAGACCTTGTCCTTTAAAAGTCCAAGAACCTCGCTAAGCCTTGGCACACGATAGCTTGTTGGCACGCCGTCGCTATTTAGAAGGCGTAGCTTATCTATTTCCTCGCTTGTTAGGTCGCAAAGATATGCACTTTTTAAAAACACAGGCTCCATCCAAGGGTGGAATGCATAGAAAACGCCGTCCTTTGATTTAGATACATCTATCTCGACAACATCTGCCCCCTGCAAAAGTGCAATCTTATACGCTGCAATAGAGTTACAGGGGATATTTGCACCACATACGCCACGATGGGCAACTAAAAATGGTCCGTTTTTTTCTTTTTTATTCTCAAATATGCTTTTGTTAAAATCCATAATAGCTCTCCTTTGATTTTTACATTATTAGTATATCATAAGGTATTTGTTTTTTCAATAATTATAAAAAAATAGCAGGCGTTCTTGCCTGCTATTTTCTCTTTTTAATTATTTGTTCTCGCTGAGCCACTTATCAACGCTTGCTTGATATTTGAGGGTGATTTTCTCCTCTGGATATTTGCTCTCTGCTCCACCGTTTGTGTAGAGGAAGTATGCTCCCTCTGGTGAAACATAAAGTGTCTCCTCGTAGCCGTCTGCATCGCCAAACTCACCAAAGGTGATTTTCTTTACGATTTGTGCGTTCTCAGTATCAAGAACCTTTCCACGAACGATTTTCTTCATTTTACGCTCCTCCTTGATTGATTTTTAAATTTACCCTTAAATATTAGCATACCTATATTAATTTGTCAATAGGTAATTTTTGCAGTATTTTAGAGGGGATTTAGCGTATTTTTCATACATTTTGGCAAAATTTAAGCGTTTTTTCAAAAATTTAGTGGCGTTTTTAAAAATTTAGCGAGAATTTAGTGTGGATTTAGTGCAAATTTAGTTGGTGTTTTTTGCTCGCTCGGGTGCTAAATTTGATTAAATTTTTCTAAATTTCGGCTAAATTTTCTTTAAATTTTTTAATTTTCTTGCTAAATTTTGTTTGGTCGATTTGCACAAAATCCCCCCTGCCCTTTTGTGGATTGTGTCCAATTGACTTGCACCCTTACAATATGATATAATAATCATATAAAATTAAAGGAGATTTTTATGAAAAGACTTATCAAAATTTCTTCGCTTTTGATAGTGGCTCTTCTCTTGCTTGCTCTTGGAATTGTTTCTGTCCTTGCAGATTCAAGCTGTGAGACTACTGAGAGAAACATCGCTTCATTAGCTACCGTGGTCCCCGTAGACCTCGACCCTGCAACCGAGGGTGACCAATTTAACCGTTGGCCTACCACAGACGGCTTGCACAATCTAAACGACGGAAGCTATATCACAGGTACAGTATCCGACCACCGTGATAACAAAATTCATTTTGCCCTCAACTTCGAGGATACATATGAGTTTACAAAAATAGCTATCACAACAGTTAGCGCTGGCCGTATGGAAACAAGCTATGTTGCAAGTAACTACGCTTCCAATGTTTATAAGTCATTCGTTCTTAAAATTGACCTTATAGATGAAACCGGAGCTATTGTTCACACACAAAGCCAAACAACCTCTGCTGACGGTCCTACTGAATTTATAATTCCTGAATCAGCTGGCGCCGTTTGTAGAGTTGAGGTTAGCTTCCCTCACTCTGGCTGGGGCTACGCTGTTTGGGAGGTTGAGACATTTAGCAAGGACGCTCACGATTGGCAACAAACTGCTATAACCACAAAGCCCGGCTGTGAGACAACTGGTATTAGAACTATGACCTGCTCAAAGTGTGGCGATGTAAAGGATAGCATCGTTCCTGCAACAGGACATACTGACACCTGTAAGGGCGAATGTGATACCTGTCACACAGTATTAGAGGTTGCTCACACTCCTGCATACTCCTGCTCACCTATTTGTACAAAGTGTGGCAAGGACGACCTTTCAACCTCAGGCTCTCATGTAGCAAACAAGCTTGACCCTTGTGATACTGCTTGTGTAAATTGCCATGTGACTGGAACAGTAACCCCTACCCATGTACCTGACGGAAGAAACCCCTGTAACAACAACTGCGTAAAATGTGGAGCCGTAGATGTAATTCCAAGCGCATACGACATTCCTAAAATCTACGAAACAAGCACCTATAAGCCATATACATACGCAAAGCATGTGGCTAACCCAAATGACCCTTGTGATACAACCTGCTTCTCTTGTAAAAAGACAAACGCTGTAAAGGCTGCGCATGTTCCTAATCCTACCAACCCCTGTGGTGATAGCAAGTGTAACAATGCAAATTGTTATAGTAACCAAGCAGGCTACACAGGTGAGCCTGTATTTAGAACCTATGTTAGAGGAACTACTGATGATTTTCCTCATGTAAGAGCAGATATTGGTAACCCATCAAGACCATCCTGTAAGATTTGGTGTGCAGAGTGTGAAAAGGAAAACGCTATTCCTTACGCACACGAATTTGATAACTGTGGCGATGCAATCTGTAATATTTGTCTTGGCTCAATCAATGTGGCAGAGCGTGCCCATGTATTTACCGCTACCTCTGCCGTTGTTTGTGTAGATTGTGGATACTCTCCTGTTGTTGGGTGTCTATCGCACACCTACGACAACAATTGTGATGTTTATTGTAACAACTGCAACTACCAAAGATACGGTAGGCAAGACGGAACTCTCTCCATCCAATATTGGCATCTTTACGACAACTCCTGCGATACAGAGTGTAACGATTGTAAGAGCATAAGAACCATTACTCACACATACTCAGCCGAGTACGAGTGTGCTCAGCTCTGCACAGTTTGTGGAGAGGCTCCAAGACAGACCGAAACACCTCACACCTACTCCAACCTTAAAGACTCAAATGGCGAGGATATTGCAGACTCTGCCGTTTGTGATGCCGTTTGTGATGTGTGTGGCGAGACAAGAGAGGTTACTCACAAGTACGCTCGCCCCTGCTCACCCGTTTGCTCGTGGTGTCTTTCAACAAATCCTAATGCGATAAACAACCACACCTACGATAACGATTGCGATCCAACCTGTAACAATATCGGCTGTAAGGTAACAAGACCTATTGTCCACAAGTACGATCACGATTGCGATCCAAGCTGTTCTACTGTGGGCTGTACTGCTCCTGATAGAGAAATTACTCACCAATTCACAAGCGATTGTGATCCCGATTGTAATAACGAGCAATGTGGCTTCACAAGAGCAGTTGCGGGACACAAGTACGCAAACAACTGCGATGCGGTTTGTGATGTAAAGGATTGTGGCTACACAAGAACTACTGACACAGATCCTAACTATATTGCAGGACATCTATACGATAACGCTTGTGATACAACCTGTAATACAGAGGGCTGTAAGGCTACAAGAGCAGTTGCCGACCATGTATACGATAACGATTGCGACAACACCTGTAACGAGTGTAACCAAAAGACAAGAGATAACACTCACACCTTTGCTGATTGGACAACAACTACTGAGCCAACTAAGAAGGAAAAGGGCGAAAAAACTCGCTTCTGTCTTGTTTGTAGCCTTGCCGAAAAGCAAGAAATCCCTGCCGAGGGTGGACTTGGCACGGGTGCTATTATAGGCATTGTGGCTGGCGCTGTTGCCGTTGTCGGTGGCGGTGGCTTCTGCCTATGGTGGTTTGTTCTTAAAAAGAAATTCCTTGGATAAAAAACGCTCTAATTGAGCACTACTAACAAAAAAAGAGAGCCTCTCGGACCTTTTCGAGTGGCTCTTTTTTATATTATTAGGTACACGCCTGCGAGAGCAAGCACGGTTGCGACAACAACTATTGCCGTCGGGATTTTTTTGATTAGTGAAAGCACGATTGCGATTACTGCACCGAGTGCGCCTATCCACATTCTATCGGGATCTGTGCTAAGCACACCGGGGAAAATAAGTGCTGACATTGCCGTAAAGGGGATAAGGTTTAGAAACTTCTCTGCCTTTTTCCCAAGCTTTATTTTGTCAAGCAAAAAGCCGGGCAAAATTCGTGGAACTATCGTTACAAGCATCATTAGCAGGGATAGGACTAAAAGATTCATTTTTCATCCACCCCCTCGCTCGTATCCTCGACGAAATACACGCCGACAAGCGCACCGACAAGGCACGATGCAATCATTGCCCACGACGACGGGATTATAAGTGACAAAACGGCATTTAAAAGTGCAGTAAAGATAACTAATGTAACAAGGCGTAGGCTCTTTTTAATGCCCGGTATTAAAAGCGAGATAAAGAGTGCATAAAGGGCAATTCCAAGCGCCTTGGTTATAGCATCTGGGATAAAGAGGCTGACAAGAGCGCCAAGGGCTGTGCCAAGCACCCAAGAGCCATAGGTAACTGTTATAATTCCAAAAAGAAACGGAACTGTGCATCGCTCGGCAGGGGTTGCTCCAAAAATAGCAAACGCCTCATCGGTTACGCCATACGCAGTTGTTAGCTTTTGCAGAGTGGTTGTTTTTCCGAGCTTTTTCATTATGTATGTGCCCATTATAAAGTGGCGTAAATTAAACACAAGGGTAGCTATAACGATTGATAGCATGCTCGCTCCCGAGCTTATCATTCCAACCACCATAATTTGGCTTCCACCTGCAAAAACGAGGGTTGACATAGCGATTATTTCAAAGGGAGAAAAACCCGCCTCGCTCGCCATAACGGCAAAAGCGATAGCCACGGGCAAGTAGCCAAGTATTACGGGGAGAGCTACCCTTACTCCTCTCAAATAATCTGCCTTTATCATATCTTTTCCAATCTCGCCACGGTGTCAAGAGCGACACTCCTTGGCGTTTTTATAAAATAACGGGCGTAACCTCAGTTACGCCCGCCTCTTTATCAAACAAGCGTTTCTACAAGTGCAAGTGCATCGCCAATCTTAGAAATGTCACGACCACCGCTCATTGCGCTATCAGGGCGTCCGCCACCCTTTCCGCCTGTCACAGCACTTACATCACGAAGAATATTTCCTGCGTGTGCGCCAAGTGCTACTGCGTCCTTACCACATACTGCGATAAAGTTGAGCTTTTCGCCCGAGTGGATAGCAAATACAGCCACACATTCGGGGCATTTGTCCTTTATAGTGTCACCGAGTGAGCGAACTGCCTGTGCGTTCATATCACCGAGGTCTGCAACAATAACAGCCTTGCCGTTTACTCTCTTAGCTCCCGAAATAAGCTCATCTACCTTTGAGCCTGCCATCTTGGAGTTGAGCATCTCAATCTCTCTTTTAAGAGCCTTTATCTCGTCCTGTGCGCCTGATGCACGCTTAACAAGGTCGTTTTCGTTTTGGCATTTAAGCTCCCTTGCTGTTTCACGAATAAGCTCCTCTTTTCTATCAAGAAGCTCAAGCACGCCATAGCCCGTTACTACCTCAATTCTTCTAACGCCTGCTGCTACGCTTGTCTCAGAAACGATTTTGAGCATACCTGCCTTAGCTGTGTTATCAAGGTGTGTTCCACCACAAAGCTCGGTGGAGAAATCGCCCATCTTGACCATTCGTACAACCTTGCCGTACTTCTCGTCAAAGAGAGCCATGGCACCATTCTTGCGTGCTGTTTCTATATCTGTTTCAATTGTTTCAACTGCACTTCCAAGAAGGATATTCTTGTTTACAAGTGCCTCTACCCTCTCAATTTCCTCGGGGGTGAGTGCTGAGAAGTGTGTAAAGTCAAAGCGTCCTATTTTCTCATCAACATATGAGCCTGCCTGCTCAACATGTGAGCCGAGCACCTCTCTTAGTGATGCTTGGAGCAGGTGAACTGCTGAGTGGTTTCTCTTGATTGCCTCTCGTCTTGCTACATCTATCTTAGCTACAAGGGTATCTCCAACCCTTACTGTGCCATTTGCAAGGCTACACATATGAATATATACGCCGTCGGACTTCTTTGTGTCGGTTACATCAAGCTGTACTCCCTCGCCTACAAGTGATCCTGTGTCTCCAACCTGTCCACCACCCTCACCATAGAATGGTGTTGTGTCAAGAACCACGGAGCACTCGCCCTCGCTAAGGCTATCGACGCTCTCGCCATCTGCATTTATAATCGCAAGCACCTTACCGTCAGCCTCTGTTTGAGTATATCCAACAAAATTGGTCTTAGGAAGGTCGAGGCTCTTATCGTTGCTCTCCCAACCGTTAATGCTTGCTCTTGCCTCTCTTGCTCTCTTGCGTTGCTCAGCCATAAGAGCCTTAAAGCCGTCCTCATCTACTGCGAGTCCGTTTTCCTCGGCAATCTCACGAGTTAGGTCGATTGGGAAGCCGAAGGTATCGTAAAGCTTAAAGGCATCAGCGCCTGCAATAAGGCTCTTTCCCTCGCTCTTTGCCTTAGAAACGAGCGTGTCAAGGATTGAAAGACCTTGGTCTATTGTTGTATCAAAGCGCTCCTCTTCAAGTGAGAGAACCTTTTTGATGTAATCTGCCTTTTCCTTTAATTCTGGGTATGCGTCACCACTCTCGCCAATTGCTACATTACACATATCAACAAGGAATGGGTGGTCAATTCCAAGGAGCTTACCGTGACGGCACGCTCTTCTTATAATTCTACGAAGAACATAGCCTCTGCCCTCGTTTGATGGAATTACACCGTCGCTAATCATAAAGGTTGCACTTCTTGTATGGTCGGTAACTACACGAATTGAGATGTCGTTTGATGCGTCCTCACCATATTTCTTGCCTGCAATTGCGCATACTGTGTCGATAAGCTTGCGAACGCTATCAACCTCGAACATATTATCCACGCCCTGCATAATGCACGCAAGTCTTTCAAGACCCATTCCCGTATCAATATTTTTACGTTTAAGCGGAGTATAATTTCCGTTTCCGTCATTATTAAACTGAGTAAAAACAAGGTTCCAGAATTCTACATAGCGATCCCAATCACAGCCAAGTCGG